>PMST01000462.1 GCA_003168295.1 Actinomycetota bacterium | reverse complement strand
AATGATTCGGAGGTCTTCTGGCCCGAACTTGAAAGAATCCACACTTTTCACCGTAGCCGTTTCAACGATCAGGCGAAACGGGGCTGTTCCGAGCCATCTTTGGGTCGTGACTCGCCGACACTTGAAGAACCCGAAGGAGGCATCATGGACGAGCGAGACGATAACCGCTGGGTAGGCACCTGGACGACGGCGCCCGTGCCGGTGGACGGAATAGCCCTGGCCGGCCAGACGCTGCGCATGATCGCTCGGATCAGCATCGGCGGGTCCCGCATTCGGGTGCGCATCTCCAACGCCTACGGGGCGCGCGACCTCGCTGTCGGCGCGGCGAACCTGGGGCTGCGGAGCCAAGGCGCGGGCATCGTCGACGGCTCAGGCCGTCCGCTGACGTTCAACGGATCACCGTCCACCACCATCCCGGCCGGCGCACTCGTCGTGAGCGATCCGGTGGACCTGGACGTGGCGCCGCTCGTCGATCTGGCCGTGAGCGTCTACCTCCCGGGAGAGGTGCCTGAGAGCTTCCAATTGACCGGTCACGACCCCGCTCACCAGACGAACTACATCTCGCCGGGCGGCGACTTCGCCTCCGCGACCGACATGCCCGTCCAGGAGGAGACCGAAGTCTTCGTGTTCGTGAGCGGGATCGAGGTGCTGGCTCCGCTGGAGGTCGGCGGCATCGTGGCGTTCGGCGACTCACTCACCGAGGGCAACATCTCGCAGCTCGACGCGAACAACCGCTGGCCCGACCAACTCGCGCGGCGACTCGTCGCGCGGCAGAACGGGCGCCAGCTGGGTGTGGTGAATCAAGGCATCGGCGGCGGCCGCATGCTCCACGACGGCCGCGGCGACAGCGGCTTGCGCCGTTTCGACCGGGACGTGCTGGCGCAGCCGGGCGTGACGCACGTCGTCGTCCTGCTCGGTGTCAACGACCTGCGAAACAGCCAGGGTAGGGCCGACGAGATCGTCACCGCCGATGATCTGATCGGGGGGCTGCACCAGCTTGCCGTGCGGGCGCAGGCCGCCGGGCTCACGGCCTTCGCCGGGACGGTGATGACGTGGGAGAACGAGACGTTCAACGGCGGCCATTACACGCCCGAGGGTGAAGCCAAGCGGCAGGCCCTCAACGCCTGGATCCGTGACAACGGCGTCTTCGACGCGGTGATCGACTTCGAAGCGGCGCTGCGCGACCCCGGTCACCCCACCCGCACGCTGCCCCGGTGGGACTCCGGCGACCACCTTCACCCGAACGACCCCGGCTACCTGCACATGGCGGACAGCATCGACCTGGCGCTGTTCGGCTGACCGGCGAGGTCGGACGGCATACGGCATCGGCGTGCGCGGCGTCAAGCTCGCCGCCTACTTCGACGGGCACGCTTGAAGCTCGATCCGGGGCGTCATACTGGCACCGGGTCCTGGACGAGGGTGTCGCCGTAGGCCATCAGGTGCGCGGCGGCGAGGGTCAGCCACGGGCGCCAGTTGGCTGCCGGTGCTCGCAGGCCGAGGTGGGCGAGGGCGGCCGGGAGGGACGGATCGCCGGACGGGAACGCGTCGCGCAGTCCGAACCGGAAGGCGACGTAGGCGCTCACTTCGGGTATCTCCCGGCCAGCGGCGAGTGCTGTTATCGCGCTCGTTTCGGCCGGGCCGATCCCGATCGGTGCAAGGCTGGCCGACGTCACCGTCGCCGGGTCAGGAAAGGTATGGGTGAGGCCCTCCTGCAGGCCGGGCACCGGGGTGCCCAGCCGGGTGACGAAAGCCTCGAGCAGGCGGTCACGGTCCGGGTGACCGGACAGGATCGCCGAGACTCCTACTTCGAATGGGCTCCACGCCCCCGGTACGGCGAGGCGGGGCGCTTGGCCACCAGGGGGCCGAGCGCCGGGGTCGCCGCTGAGCGCGGCGACCCCGGTGGAGTGGTCGAACTCGACGCCGAGTAGCAGCCCCACCCGGTCCACCAGATGGATCAGGCCCTCCCAGTAGGGCAGGTGAGCGCGCAGCAGCAGGCAGTTCTCCCGGCCTGGGGAGACCTCCAGCAGGCCGGGCGCGCCCGGCACCAGGTGCGCGGCGAGGAAGGCCAGCATCGCGTCCCAGTCATAGCCGGGCAGGACCGGTAGACGCAGGGTAAGCCCGCCGTCGGCGCGGCGCCTGCGATTGCGCAGGTCGGTCGGCGGCGTGCGGAACACTCCCGCATGGTCCGGTTGAACTGGCGCAGGCTGCCGAACCCGGCAGCGAAAGCGATGTCGGTGACGGTGAGGTCGCTGCGCATCCCGAGCCGCCGCCGCATGGCCCGGCCGCATCGAGCAGGCTCGGCTCAACTGCGAAACCAGCGATCCGGGCCCCGCTCTGCCGCGCCGCCGCCATCGACGAAGCCCCCCGGCGCCTCGCCTCCGAAACGACGGCGAAGACAGGCAGGCCCGGGAACACCACCGAGGCGACAAAGGGGACGATGCCATTCTCGGCGAACGGAATCCGCCTATGGGGGAACCATACGGTAATCACAAAGAGTGTTCATGTAATCACGAATTGTGATATAAATGAAGGGAGCGCCCGGACTAAGAGGATTTCCGCCGTCTCGGCGGCACAGGCTCATCTGCCTGGTCTCGGATAACGGGTGTCATGCAGGACCAAGGTCGTCGTCAGTGCTGCCGCAGCCGCAGGCACCGGATACCGTTCGTACGGTTCCGCGGGTGCGGGCAGCCTGCCGCGACATGAAGGAGTCGTTATGCGCACCCGAATCATCCCGGCCCTGGCAGGATCCGTCATCCTGGCCTCCAGCCTGGCCGTGCTCATCCCGACCGCGGCGCAGGCCGCCGTGGCCTGCGACGAGGCATCGCTGGTGACCGCGATCAACCAGGCCAACAGCGCCGGCGGGGGCAACATACCGCTGACACCAGGCTGCACCTACACCCTGACCAGCAGTAACGGCAGCGGCACGAACGGTCCCGACGGGCTGCCGATCATCACCACCGCCATCAGCCTGACGGGTAACGCGGACGTCATCACCCGCTCGACGGCAGCTCCTGACTTCCGTAT
Source organism: Actinomycetota bacterium (assembly GCA_003168295.1). The sequence continues at coordinate 1,873 of PMST01000462.1, read as the reverse complement.
CGCCGAGGTAAGTACCGCCGGCAGCCTCACCCTCACCTCAGTTACTCTCAGCAATGGGAGTTCCCTGACCGGCGACGGGGGCGGCATCCTCAACTTCGGCAATGTGACCGTCAACTCCGGCGGCCTGACCGACAACACCGCCGCAGGCAACGGCGGCGGCATCGCCACCGGCCCCGGATCGGGGGCCGCGGCAACGTTCAACAGCAGCCCCCTGAGCGGCAACACCGCCACGTCAGGCAGCGGCGGAGCCGTTTACAGCCAGGGCGGCACAGCGACGCTCACCAGCTCACCGGTCAACGGCAACACGGCCCCGCTTGGCAACGGAGGCGGCATCGCCACCATCAACGCGGTGCTCACCCTCACCAGCTCGCCGGTCAGCGCCAACGCTGCCGACGCCGACGGGGGCAGTGGCGGCGGCGTTTACCGCGACGACGGCACACTGACGGTCACTACCTCACCGATCAGCGGCAACACTCCCAACAACTGCACCGGCAGCGACCCCGCGGTGCCCAGCTGCACCGGCTGACCATCCCCAGACAGTCGCGTGCCTGGCCCTGAGAAGAACCTCTAGGGCGTGCCCTCCATCTCCTTATACCGCGGTTCGGGCACCGCTCTCACCCTGGGCCAGGGACTGCCATTGGCCTGGCTGGCCCTGGCCGGAGAGCCAGGGCCAGCCAGGCCACGGCTACTCGCGCCGACCAGTTCGCGAGCATGATCGTCGAGTTCGCCGAACTCGACCACGAGCTGGTGATCGGGCGCGGTCGCCGCCCGGACGGCCACCGAGCTGCTCACCAGCGGAACGAACGACTCCGTCGCGGGCGGCATCGCCTACAACACGATGAACGACGCCGTCAGGGCCGCGACCGGCCTCCCCAGCCAGATCTGGTGACTAGCTGATGGCAGGGAGTCAGCACGGTGTTCCCTGGGCAGCCCTACCCTGTCGGGTGTGGGAGATGAGGAGTTCACTGACTACATCGCCAGCAGGCTGGCTGGCCTGCGTGGCGTCGCGGCCGTATCCCTGGGCGGCTCCCGGGCGAGCGGCACCAGCCGGCCGGACAGCGACTGGGATTTCGCCGTGTACTACCGCGGTCGTTTCGATCCCGATGACCTGGGCGCCCTCGGCTGGCCCGGCGAGGTCTCAGCGATCGGGGGCTGGGGCGGCGGAGTGTTCAATGGTGGCGCGTGGCTCCGAGTAGAGGGCCGCCCGGTCGACGTGCACTACCGTGATCTCGACGATGTCGAGCATCGGATCGCCGAGGCTCGCGAGGGACGCTTCCGCGTCGAGCGCCTGATGTTCCACCTGGCTGGCATCCCGACCTATGTGGTGGTCGCCGAACTGGCCCTGCACCGCGTGCTGCGCGGCAGCCTGCCCCGACTGGAATACCCGGAGAAGCTGCGCATCACCGCATCGCAGCGGTGGAGCGCAGACGCCCGGCTGACGCTGGGCTATGCGCGCGGCGGCCACGCCGCCCGCGGTCATGTCACGGAGACGGCGGGGCTCATCGCCACCGCTGCGGCGCAGGCCGCGCACGCCGTGCTGGCCGAGCGCGGTGAATGGATCACCAACGAGAAGGCACTGCTCGACCGGGCGGAGCTGCAGCCCGTCGACGCGGTTGTTTCCGGGCTGACGGCCGATCCGGAGCAGCTCACCAGGGCTGTTGACGCGGCGGAGAGGCTACTGGGCCTGTCGCCTTCGGCGGGCCGGCCGGCCTCATAGGCGCTGACACTCTGCGCGACACTCGCCCTGAAGGCTGGCGGCCGCTTGGGCGGCATTGTGAGCACTCGGTCGACGCGGTAGCGCGGACGCCGGAAAGCATCGCCGATCTGGTGGACTGAGGCCGGCGCCGGCTCGCTCAGCGGGCCGGAATCAAGA
>PMST01000484.1 GCA_003168295.1 Actinomycetota bacterium | reverse complement strand
CTGCAGGAACTCCCCGGACTGCGCGCCCTGGATGATCCGGTGGTCGTAGGTGGACGTAAGCGTGACCGACTTGCTGATCGCCAGCCTGGCCAGGGTCTCCTCCGAGGCTCCCTGGTAAGCGGCCGGGTACTCCATGGCCCCGATGCCGATGATGCAGCCCTGGCCCGGCATCAGCCTGGGCACCGAGTGGACGGTGCCGATCGTGCCCGGGTTGGTGATCGTCGCCGTGGTGCCGGTGAAGTCGCTGACCGCGAGCTTGCCCGAGCGCGCCCGGCGCACGACGTCCTCGTACGCCGTCCAGAGCTGGCGGAAATCCATCTCCTCCGCGGCCTTGATGTTCGGCACCAGGAGCTGCCGGCCGCCGTCGGCGCTGTGGACGTCGATGGCCAGGCCCAGGTTGACGTGGTCGGGCTTGGCGATCGCGGGCTTGCCGTTTTCCTCGGTGTAGGCGTCGTTCATCTCCGGCATGTCGGCCAGCGCCGCCAGCACCGCGTAGGCGATCAGGTGCGTGAACGACACCTTGCCGCCTCGCCCGCGGCGCAGGTGGTTGTTAATGACGATCCTGTTGTCCACCAGCAGCTTGGCCGGCACCGCGCGGACGCTGGTGGCCGTGGGTACTCCGAGGCTGGCTGTCATGTTGGTGACGGTGCGGGCCGCGGCGCCGCGCAGCCTGCTGACCTCGGTCCCTTCGGGTGGGCTCGGGGGAGAAAGCAGAGCTGGGCTCGGGGGAGAGGGCACAGTTGAGCCCGGGGGAGAAGACGGGGCCTGGCTCGGGGGAGCGGACGCAGCAGCCGGAGAAGCTTGCGGGGCTGGTGTGGTCCGCGGGGCTGCTGCGGCTTGCGAAGCTGGGGCGGCCTGAGGGGCTGGTGGGGCCTGGGGAGCCTGGCGGGCTTGAGGTGCCTGGGAGTCGCGGGGTCCGGGTGCCGACGGCGGAGCCTCGGCGGGCTGAACGGTCCCTGGTCCAGCCGCTGTGCTCGCGGGCGTGGCCGTGCCCGCGGCGAGCTTGAGGACCGGCTGGGGGCCGGTCCCGTTGCTCAGCGCCGGCTGATAGTCGGCGAAGAAGCTCCACCAGGCCCGGTCAACGGAACCGGGGTCAGCGAGGTACCGCTGATAGAGTTCTTCCACGAGCCATTCGTTAGCGCCGAAGTCCGCTTGGTTCGCGCCGGGGTCGTGTCCGGCTCCCTGGCGTGATGCGCTGGCTGACTGGCGGCTTGGCCCAGATCCTTGTGACGCTTCGGGCTCGCGGACCTCCGCGCTACCCTGCGATGACCCAGAAGACACGGCGGACATCGTCCCCTGAAACCCTCTTCCGAAGATATGAATCGGTATTTTGGCTTGACCTACCCAGGCTACCCGCCGCCATCGGGGACAAGGCCTGAAGCGTGAGGGGCACCCCGCCGGGCGCCTGTGGCCTGAGTCACTCCCCGCCCGTCTGTGCCCACTCCCGGCAACCGCGTGCACCGAAGTCCCGGTCACGCCGGGGTGCCGGCCGGTACGATCGCCGGGAAGGGCATATGGACTATCAGGGGTTATGTAGCTCCTTTCTGCACTCCTAAGACGGCAAGGCACAGGTGACCAGGGATCCGGCCGGTAGTCCCGAAGCTGGCGATGCGTGGGGTCCGCTAGGTTCCCCGCGTCCCCGGCGACACCGGGCCGGCCGCGGGACGTTCCCGCGTGTCCCCGGCCCCGACCCGAGAGACCCCGACCCGGGCGCCTACCGTCGGAGTGCTCACGGCCCGATCTCCCCGGATCCCCGGGCCACGGGCCCGGAGCTCGCGGCATCGCGGTTCCCGCTCGGGCTTCCCCCGCCGCCCGGCGAGGCGGGCAGTGTCCCCGGGTACGAATTCGAGGGCCGGCGCTCGTCACCAGGCTGGGCCAACAGCCCGCCACCAGGCTGGGAGAACAGTTCGCGGCCAGGCCGGGAGAAGCGGCCAGGCCGGGAGAACAGGCGGGTTGACCCGGGCGAGGCGGGTCCGGCCAGAAGCCTGGCCGAACCGGAACGCCGGCCGAGGAAGCGGCCCCAGACGCGGCGTGACGAGGCGGACGGCGAGACGAGGCGCTTCAGGTACACCGCAACGGTGGGCCAGCCGCCGTCCGGCCCGCCGCAAGCGTGGCCCGATGACGGCGAGGGCGCTGTGCCAGGCACTGAACGCGCCGTGCCTGCCATGCCCGGCTTCGAGTTCGACGGTCGTGCCCTGGACGCCGGGCTGCTCGGCTCGGATCCGTTCAACCCGGATCCGTACGGCATCCCGCTGTTCGACGGCACCCCCCTAGCCGCGGACCGCGCGGCCGGCGGCCTGTGGGATGACGAATTCGCCCCGGCCCGCAGCCGCTCCGGCTCGCCGGGCGAGGTCCGCCCGAACCTGGCTGACCTTTATAGAGCCCGTTTCTCCGAAGCGGATCCAGACGGAGCCGCCCCGGCCCGGGCGCCCCGCCGCCAGGCCGGCTCTGCCGCGACGCGGGCAAACCGCGGCAACCGCGGAAAAGAGGAACGCGCAGACCCCGCAGAACCGGCCGGAGCCGAGTGGACGAGGCTGCTTCGTTCGCTGCTGCCCCAGCCAGCCAAGCCCAACTGGTCCAGGCAATTCCTCTCCGAGCTGCATTTCCGTGGCTGGGTGACGAGGGCCGCGATCCCGATCCTCGCCATGATCGTCTTCGGCGTGGCCGTGGTGGTCATCGTGGGCGCGAACGGCGGCGACGCGGGCCCGGCGCCCGCGACCGCGCTGGGGTTCCCGCCTGCCACCCTGGCCGGCCAGGAGTTCACCGCCGCGGCCACCGGCCGGGGCATCAGCCAGACCCTGGGCCAGGTGGCCAGCGACGGGGCCGAGATCGTGGCGGTCGGGTCGCAGAGCGGGGCGCGCATCGGCCGGGCTCAGTTCTTCGTATCGCAGAACGACGGGCGTTCCTGGGCCATGGGATCGGTGCAGGCCGCGGACGGGGGAGAGCCTCCGCCCGGTCACGCGGCCCGTTACGTGGCCGGCGGCCAGGGGGCGTGGGTCGCGGTCGGCCCCGGCTCGATCTGGACGAGCCCCGACGGCCGGACCTGGACGCTGACGCCGTCGGCCGGGCTGCCGTTGCAGCCCGGGGACCAGATCAGCGTGCTGCGCCGGACGGCCACCGGCTTCATCGCCGTCGGTACCAACATCCCCGGTGGCGACCAGGCGAAATCCAGCCCGGTCGTCTTCGTTTCCGGCAACGGGATCAGCTGGCAGCGGCTCGACGCGAGCCAGCTCCGGCTCCCCGCGGGCACCGGCCGCGTAGAGAACATCAAGTACGCGGCCACCGAAGGCTCCCTGATCCTGATCGCCGGTGACGTGACCACCACCACGACCGTCACGGCCAAGACCAAGGGCAAGGGCAACGCCATCCGGACGGTGGCCAGCCAGACCAGCGGCGCCTGGCTGAGCCGCGACGGCGGCTCGACCTGGGTGCCGGCCGTCTCGCCCGATGCGGCGCCGCCCGGGCACGGCGCGCAGCCCCTGATCGCGGGCGTGGCCACGGTCAAGGGCGGATTCGTCCTGCTCAGGCCGACCGCAGGCGCGCGGCCTGGCCTGGACGTCTACGATTCACCGAACGGCACGGCCTGGACGTTCCAGGCCACCCTGAACACGCCCGCGGGGCTGGGCGCCGGCCCGGCGGACGGCGGTCCTTCCGGTGCTGTGGTCACCGGGCAGGCGGGCCGG
>PMST01000465.1 GCA_003168295.1 Actinomycetota bacterium | reverse complement strand
CGTCCACCGGGCCGTCGGCCAGCAGCGCGGCCAATGCGGTCCCGGCCGCGTCCTGCGGCACCACCACGCGCCTTCCCGACACGTGCACCACCCGGCCTGGCGACTCGCGCCGCGCCGCGATGTAGGCGAGCGCGGGCAGGACCGGGCCCGGCAGCCGTAGCGGCGCCAGCCGCCCGGCGTGCTCGACGCCGTTCTGCACGGCCACGACGACCGTGCCCGGCCCGGCGAGCCTTCGCAGCCAGGCTGCGGCACCCGCCGTCTGGTGTCCCTTCGTCGTGAGCAGCACCCAGTCGGCCGGGCCAGGCGGCGAGCCGGGATCCGCGGTGATCCTGACGGGCACCTGCCGCGTGTCGCCATCGCTCCGCACCGATAGCGACGGGATCGGCGTGCGCACGCACAACGTGACATCATGTCCGGCCTGGTAAGCGGCCTGGGTGAGCACGCCACCGATCGCTCCGGCGCCGATGATGGCGATCTTGTCGGCCATGAGCCCGAGCTTACCTGAGAAGACCTTCTCATATTTGACACCCGCCGGCGTCTCTGTTCTCCTGCAGTCGATCGGTGGTGACCGTACCGCGCTTACCGGATATAACGCATCGGGGCGGACGTCGGCGTCGTTCCCTGCTGCCGGTGCCGTCGCACGTTGCGCGCCAGCTTGACGACGCGGACGATCACCAAGACGCCGGCCCCTTCGATCAGCAGGCTGACGAGAATGGCGGCGACGGCGATCCCGTCGCTGTTGATCAGCGCGCCGCCGAGCCCCCACCTCCACACCGGCTCGCGGACCTGGAATGGCTTGCCGAGCGGGACCACGTTCGGCCAGGTCGCGTTGACGCTAGTGCCGCTGGACTCCAGGATGCCGTCGGTGCTCGTCTGGCAGCTGTACCGATCGCAGTTTGTCTGGTGTGAGAGCGGGTCGAATGTGACCGTGTTTTCCGCGCCGGCCAGGTACGCCACCCCGTCGACGACACCGGGCACGCTGACCACCGCCACCACCAGGATCAGCAGCATCCCGACCCAGCGCAGGGTCCACGTGACCAGATGCCGGGGCGGGTAGTGGTGGGCATGCGGGCGGCTCGGGTGGTGTGCGGCGATCGGGGCGGCCCGCGCCCGGACTGCCGGCGGCCTGCGTCGCAGCAGCGCGGTGTCCACCACGGCCGCGATGATGCCGGCGGCGGTCAGGGCGCCCAGCGCGATGATCATGTCCAGGAACCACGACGGCGCAGGCGCCCCCTGCGACTGCGCGCTGGCGTAGCCGCCATACGCCAGGAGGAACGCTATGAAGCTGGTGACGGCCACCCGGCCCCAGCCCTGGCGGCGGTGCAGCAACCGCACCGTGGCGGCCACATCCGGCGCAAGCGGCGTCGCGGTCATCATGGTCACGGCTCCCTCATCGCTTTCATCGCTAGGGCGTTCCATCCCGTGCCGCCTCGTTCCACCCGCCCCCGGGCTCGTTCCGCGCATTCCGCAAAATCGCCAAAGATAAAAAGCACAATAAATTTCCCGAACGGCAGCAGTGCGTGCGCCCGGCACCCGCTCCTCGCGTCCCCCGCAACCCTGACTGGGGCGTATAACGCTCTACAACGTTTGGCCGGTGAGAAGCACCGCTCCGGACAAGGCGCCGGTACCCGGGTTTTCGGCCGTGACCTCCATTATGCGGAACTGCCGGGGGTCGACTCCGGTGGTCATCGTGACGGTGGCCGATCCCGAGTTGTCCACGATGAATGTGCCGCCGCTAACCAACTGGGGATGGAGCCGGGTGCTGCCCGAAGTGGCATACCAGCACTCATAGACCTCATTGCCGGGAAGGACCTTGAGACCATGGACGGTCATATTGAAGGTCCAGCTTGGGCCGACCTCCCGGGATGTCGCTTTCCCGGTGGCTGCGCCGTCGCCGATCAACTTGGCCGCCGCGGTGGCATGGAGCGGGGTCACGACTGTGATCCCGCCCCCGCCAAGGCCGAGCGGGATGACGATGGCGGCAGTGATGATGGCAGCGGCGGCGGCCACCACAACAGCGAGGCGGCCTTGATGACGTCGCCACACAGGCAGCCGAATGACCTCCGCCCTGGTATCGTCCGGGGCCGGCGGGGGGATCTGCGGTCTCGGCTGGATCCGGGTCTCGTCCGGGGCCGGCGGGGGGATCTGCGGTCTCGGCTGGATCCGGGCGTCGTCGGGGCCCAGCGGGGGGATCTGCGGTCTTGGCTGGATCCGGGTGGCGGGCTGATCTTCGGAGTCCGAGGGGCGATCATCCGTGGAGGTCGGGTAGTTGGCTGCTGCGGCGAGCACGCTGGCGATGGTGCGAGCTTCGAGCTCGGGTGGTGGCTCGGCCGCTGGCGGCAAATGCTGGAGCATCTGGCCGAGCTCGCCGAACTCGGCCACGGCAGCCCGGCAGTGCGGGCAGTCTGTGAGATGACGCCGAAAATCCTCGGCCTGCGCCGGTCCCAGGGTGCCCAGCACCCAATCGGCGGCTTCGGGGTGAGCGAGGTCGGCTTTACTGTCAGGCGGCATTGAAACCTCGCTCTCCTAGGGTGCTGCGCAGTGCCCGCATGCCGTTGAAGGTTCGTGACTTCACGGTGCCGACCGCCAGCCCCATGCGCTCAGCGATCTCGGGCTGGGTAAAGCCATCTTCGAGGGCCAGGCGCAGCACCTCGGCGTGAGCCGAGCTGAGCTTGTCCAGAGCTTCGCGCAGGATGAGGGAATCGAGGATCTGATCGGTGCTGTCGGGCATCGGCGGCAACTGGAAATCCTCGACCGGGAGCAACAGGCGAGACGACGGACGCTTGCGGATGTCGGCGGCGGCCGAGCGGGCGATAACGAACAAGAAGGCGCCGACGCTGCCACGCCCAGCGTCGAAACGCCCGGCGCTGCGCCACAGCCGCAGAAAGCTTTCCTGCACCATTTCCTCGGCCAGTCCCTCGTCGCCGAGCATGTGGAGCCCGAAGCGGTACAGGTTCTTTGCGTAGCGGCGGTATAGCTCCCTCATCGGCTCTTCGATGTTCCCCTCAGCGATCTGGCCAACCAGCTGCGCTTCTTGCGCAGCGAGGTGGGCCTCGGCATCGTCTAGTGACACACCGGGCCCCCCAACTGGTCAACGGCGCCCACCCGCCGTTTGGTTCACTCCGCCGGCCGATTTGCGGCTTGTTTCAGTATTGCAGCACCTCGGCGGGAAACGCTGCCCAAAGGTGTGAACTATCCCGCCGCAAAACCCAGTAGTAGGAGCGACGCTGAATCCACCCGGCAGGCGCCCTTCTTTACCCACCCAGCGGAAACCAGGCCGGATAAGTGGACGGTTTTCGGGCGCGCGCGCTCCAGCGCGGTTCACAGCAGACCTGACAGCCCTGAAAGCAGCCCCGAAAACGGATCTGGAAGCGGATCTGAGGGCTGGCTTGAGGGCTGGCCTGAAGGTACGCCTGGTCGCGTCGGCGTCCTGGGGTTAGGTGACGCGGGGGAAGGGCGCGATGGGGAGGGTTTGCTGCTGTGGGCGGACCTGATCGGATTAGGCACATGCACCAGGTGGTTCGTCGGGGTGAGCAGCAGTACCCAGGCTGCGATCACCGCGCAAAGCACGGTGGCGAGCCCGCCGGTCGCGGCGCCCATGGCGAAGGCCCGGCGCTCTCGGTGCTCGCGGCGGTACTCGGTGCGCCGCCGCTCGCGCAGCCGGGGCGGCAGCGAGGCGCGCCGGGCCGCCCAGCTGTTGCATGGCGCCGCGGCCATGCCGAGTGTCGGGAACAGGAGCAGCCCGGCAAGCAGCAGGCCGCTCAGCTGGGTGGCCTTGGTCAGCGCTCCGGCGATGCCGGCCGCGCCGAGCAGGGCCAGCGCGGATTCGGCCCAGTTGGCCCTCAGCGCTTCCCACCACCGGGCGTGCTCACTGGTCTTGGGGGTTCGCAGGAAGGCCGCTTTCCGGGCGAACAGGCCAAGCACTGACGCCTTCGCCACCACCAGGGAGGTGGACTGCCAGATGAACAACGCGCCGATCGCCTGTCGCCAGGTGGCGCCGGTTCCGCGGCGGAGCAGCGCCACCGCCCGAGCCACCCCGAGCACGAAAAGCGCCGGCGTGGTCGTGAGCAGGAACGGGGTGAGCTTGCAGAATGTCTCGCCGTCGCCGGTCGCCAGGTTGGCCGCACCGACGAGGAGGAAGGCGAAGAAGGCAAGCCCGAGCAGGTCGCCGTACCACTGGATCGCGCCCGCGAGGTAGGCCCACCGCTGGGCGGTGGACAGGTGGTTATGCCTGGACGTGCGGCCGGGAATCAGGGACCGCCAGTGCATGCGCAAGATCTGGATGCCGCCGAAGCACCACCGATACCGCTGGCCCTTCAGCGCCTCAAAGGTCAGGGGCATGATGCCGTGACCCAGGGACTGATCCAGGTGCAGGCCCGACCAGCCAGCTCGCAGCAGCCTCAGCGACAGCTCGGCGTCCTCGGTGATGCACCACTCGTCCCAGCCGCCGAGCTCGTCCAGCGCCACCCGCCGGATGAGCCCCATAGTGCCGGCGAAGATGGCCCCGTCGCGTTCGTTGCGTGACGGCTGAGAGATGGCGAAAAAGTACTTGTAGGAGTAGTACAGGCGACGGTAATAAGCGGCCCCTCGCCAGCCGCGGTAATCCTGCGGTGCCTGGACGAAGCCGATCCAGGGATCGGCGAAGGCAGGCGCGCAGCGGCGCAGGAATCCCGGCTTGATCTGGTAGTCCGAATCCACCACGCCGATCAGCTCCGCTCGCGGATCCGTCAGGTGGCGCAGCGCGTAATTCAGCGCCCCGGACTTGTAACCCGGCCAGTTCTCCAGGTGGGCGAACTTGACCCTGTGTCGCCTGCACCAGGCCTCCACCGGACGCCAGAGGGCCTCATCGTCGGTGTTGTCGTCGATCACGATGACCTCGTACCGCGGGTAGTCGAGGCGCATCAGGGCCCGTAGCGTGTCGATGACCATGTCCGGTGGCTCGTTGTGGGCGGGGACGTGCAGGCTGATCATCGGCAGGTCGCCGTCCTTCACGGCAGCCGAGATCTTAGGGGCTTCCCGCCTGCGCCAGTGCTCGGTGCCGAGCGCTTCGCAGATCTCCCACAGGTAGGCGCACGACAGTACGGCCGCGAACAGCTCGAAAAGCCACAGCAGCACGCCGCCGGCGGTGCTGGCCGTCCCGGATCGGCTGGCGAAGGTCCGCTCCAGCGCGACCGTCAGGTAAACGATGACCAGGAAGATGCTTGATGCCCAGCACAGGTGGGCCCGCGCGGTCCAGCGGCGGGTGGCCGGGAGCCAGGCCAGGCTCGCGAGCACCACGCCAGCGACGCCGACCGCCTGGCCGTGCCCGGACACCCTAAGCAGCCTCATCGACACCGCCACCACTGCAGCAAGTGCCGTTGTGGCGGCCACCGCGAGCACGAGCCGTCGGATGACCGACCACGGCCCGGACACCGTACGGGCGTGCCGCTTTACCGGCAAGAGCAGGCCGGCGAAGCCCAGCGGTGCCGCAAGAATGCCTGCCAACAGCAACGCATGCATTACTGACCTCCATTGCTAGATACTGGCGTCCAAAGGACGTGAAAACTGAGCCCGTTCTAAACCCGGGCTTGTCCCGCTGGGCTAGCCGGAGTATTCCGGCCACCGCCCCTGAAGCCGCGTAATTGGACTGCTGTGACTTACCTACGACAGGATGGCCGGAAAGGTTCACTGCTGGTTTATGGCACTAACGCGGATTTTCACGCAGCTAGTTGAGGCGGACTCTTAGCCGCGAGTTGACGTGAGATACCTATCTGACGTGCAGGAACGCGCGCCGATGCAGTCAGGCGGCGGGTAGCGCAGGGGGCGATGCCGCCGCACGGGCGTTTTACCGTACTCGTTTTAGCCGGGTTCTTCTTAAGGGCTCAACCCGGACTTGTACCGCTCGACCGGGCGGAGTATTCCGGTCAGCACCCCTGAAGGCGCTGACCGGGTTTTGACCCGGCGCGGGGTCCATTCGTTTCATGTCTGCCACGCCTTCGATCCCGGTGTAATTGGACTGCCGTGACTTACCTACGACAGGATGGCCGGAAAGGTTCACTGCTGCCTTGCGATGGGTCGCCGACTGGCTGGCGGCTGGCGACGTCCCACGGCTCCGCCGTGCGGAAGATGCCGCTGACCGTCCTGCGGGCTGGCGCCGGGCCGGGTGCACGCACTACCGATCGTTCGGCTAAATAAAGGAGAGTGATCCCGTGGCTTCACGGCCGCCGCTGCCGCCCTTCACCGAAGAGACCGCCCGGCAGAAGGTCCAGCTGGCCGAGGACGCGTGGAACACCCGCGACCCGGAGCGGGTCGCGGGTGCCTACAGCGAGGACTCGGTCTGGCGCAACCGGGGTGAGTTCATCACCGGACGTGCCGCGATCATCGAGTTCCTGTGCCGGAAATGGGCCCGTGAGCTTGACTACGCATTGCGCAAGGACCTGTGGTCGTTCCACACCGACCGCATCGCCGTACGGTTCCAGTACGAGTGCCATGACGCCGGTGGCCAGTGGTTCCGCAGCTACGGCAACGAGCTGTGGGAGTTCGACGCCGACGGGCTGATGAAGCGCCGGGAAGCCAGTATCAACGATGTGCCCATCGCCGAGGCTGAGCGGCGCATATTCGGCCCGCGACCAGAATCGGAGCGAGGACAGTCATTCCCTCTCCGCTGACCAGACCCGCCCTGCATCGATTTGCTGTGCGGTCCAGGTGCGTCGAATTGTCCGGCTTCCGCAGACGGACCCGCGACAACCTGTATCAGCTGGCCAACCTGGCTCCTCCGTCTCTCTGAAACGTTGAGCAAGCGCGCCAGATCGCATCGGACCTTCTCGCACGCTCCGGCCACGACGGTCACGTCCGCCACCCCGTCCTGCGCGAGGCTGCCCTGATTCCCAGAAAACTCCTCTGGAAGCACGTAGAACCAGACAGCTAACGAATCCGGGTGAATGGCGGGGGAAGGCTCTAGCCTTGTCTTTTCCCGCTAACTGTGCCGCTGGATGCCCCCAAGGAGGTTCAGATATGCCGAGTGCCCCGACGCCAGGCTCTCCTGCTGGCCCTGTCATGGCCCCTGGCCCGAAAGATGTTGTCACAACTGGGCTGGGAACCGGCCGCGTATGGGCCACTGCCGGTCAGGGCATCCTCAATGAGGTGTACTGGCCGACCGCCGGCGAACCCCAGATCCGCGACATGGGTTTCATCGTGGCTGGTGACGGCTGGTGGCATGAGGTGAAGGCAGTCGCCACCTACCAGGTGCAGATTCCCGATCCCGCAGTTCCCCTGGCGTCCATCGTCCATACCGGCCCGGCGCAGCAGCCGTATCAGCTGACACTGCAGGTCATTCCCGATCCCGGACGTGACGTCGTGCTGGTCAGCTACATCCTCGACGGTGTTCCGGACGCGAAGCTGTATGTTTTCCTGGCCAGCCATTTGCAGCAGCATCCGGCGGCCAATGCCGACCAGGATTACAGTGGCGGCTCCGGCAACACCGCCTGGGCAGATCCCGGTGGATCGTTGTTCGCGCAAGGCGACGGGCGGTTCCTGTGCTTGTCGGCGGCACCTGGCTTCAGCCAGGCCAGCGTGGGTTACTTCGGATCCTCCGACTTGTGGCAGGATTTCAACGGTAACGGCTCTATGACCTGGACCTTCACCGATGCCGGGCCTGGTTTCGTCGTTCTCGGCGGTGAGCTTCCGGCAGCCTCCGGTGTGATTGCGCTCGCTTTCGCAGCGGACGCCGGGACAGCGGGAACGCTCGCGGCGGCTAGTCTCGCCGCGGGCCCGGCCGCCGCCAGCGCCCAGTTGATCAGCAACTGGGAGGCATGGTCCGGAGCCTGCACATGGCCGCCGTCTTCTACAGACGACCCGGCGGGACTGGCGGATGCCCTCCGCCAGTCGGCCACCGTGCTGCGGGTCCACGGGGACAGCGTGTCCTATCCGGGAGCCATCGTGGCCGGGTTGTGCACGCCGTGGGGCGACACGACCAACAATGCGGGGGGATATCACCTGGTATGGCCGCGTGACGCTGTCGAGGCCGGGTTCGCGCTCACACTGCTCGGGCATCTGGACGACGCGGCGCAGCTCCTTGACTATCTCGCCACCCGCCAATCGGCGGCGGACGGGCACTGGGTGCAGAACTTCTTTCCCGACGGCACGCCCTACTGGACCGGCGTGCAACTGGACGAGACCGCGCAGCCAGTCATGCTGGCCGCCAAGCTTGACGACCTTGGGCAGCCGCCATCCGCGGCGATCGTTGCGATGATCGAGGGTGCCATTGGTTATCTCGTTAAGAATGGGCCGCTGTCCCCGATGGACCGGTGGGAGGAAGATCAGGGAGGTAGTCCCTTCACTCTTGCGATCATGGTGGCGGCACTGGTCGCCGGGGCCAAATATCTGGACGACGCCTCCAGCCAGTACGCTCTCGCGCTCGCCGACGACTGGAACGAGCGCATCGAGGAATGGTGCTACGCCGCGGGAACATCGCTCGATTCGCTGTTCGGGCTCGACGGCCACTACGTCCGCATCGGGCCCGACCCGCAGCACGGCCTGGCCCGCATCGCCAACCAGCCCTACCCGGACTACCAGGTCGCGGCCTCGAGTGTCCTGGGGCTGGAGTTCGCCTACCTGGCCCGGCTTGGCCTGCGCAGCGCAACCGACAAGAAGCTATCCGACACCGCCAGCCTGATCGACGTCATGCTGGCCAGGAACGTCGGCACCGGCACCAGCTACTACCGCTACGACTACGACGGCTACGGCGAGCAGGTCGACGGCGCGAACTTCTCCAGCACCGGAGTCGGGCGCATCTGGCCACTGCTCGCCGGGGAACGCGGCCACCTCGCGGTCCTCGCGGGCGCCGACGGGCTCGCGCAGCTCACCGCCATGCTGAAAATGCGGACACCAAGCGGGCTCCTGCCCGAACAGGTCTGGGACGCCTCACCGCTCTACCCGCAGAACGGGATACCCGCCCTGCCGCTCCTGACCGGGCAGCGCACCCTCAGCGCCACGCCACTCGCCTGGGCGCACAGCGAGCTCATCAAACTGGCCTGGACCAGGACAACCAAGACCCCCGCGGAGCAGCTGACAGCCGTCACCGCCAGGTACGGCGGCCAGAAACCGGCGCCATCGACGTCTCACTGGCGGTCGGCCGCACCCCTGACCGGGCTGGCGGCAGGGCGCAACCTGGTCGTTGAAGACACCCAGCCGTTTACCCTCCACTACGGCTTCGGCGACCCGGCTAACTGGACCGGGGTCACCGATGCGAACTCCGTGCCGCTGCCGTTCGGAATGCACGGCGTCACCCTCACCGCGGGACAGCTGAACGGCTCCACCAACCTGAATTTCATCCGCCGGTACGGCAGCACATGGGACCCGGATGGCAACCAAACCATCCCTATAGTGGCCAGCGCCCCAGCGCAGCTACAGCACCAAAGCGGCCGCTGACCCCGGACGTCAGCCGTCCCATCAAGACCTCAGCGCGCACTCATGCCGATGTGCGGGCGCGGGCTAGCCGTCGTCTCGGCAAAGGCAGAAGGGGTGACCGGCTGGGTCGAGAAGCACCCGGACGTTGTCCTGCGGTTGGTGCGCAGCCACCGTTGCTCCAAGGGCAATGGCCTCGGCCACCGCGGAGTCAAGGTCGCCGACCTGGAAGTCGAAGTGCATCATCGGACGCTGCTCCCCGTCGGCTGGCGGCCATACGGGGGCTTGATAGCTGGTCGCCTGCTGGAACACGAGGAAGATGGATCCCGGGGGCGCGGCGACGATGGCCGTACCTGGTTCCTCGTGCCCGATAGGCCAGCCGAGCAGCCCGGAGTAGAACCTCGCCAGTGCGCCGGGGTCTGGCGCCTCGATGGCGGTTCCCCACCACATGCCCTGCTTGCGAGATTGCACCTTGCACCTCATTCGAGAAGGATCAGCCTGGTCAGGGGACGCTCGCTCGTGCCGCGTCATGATCAGCACGCTAGGTCAGGTTCCGGACGTTCTCCTTCCGGATTTGCTGGCAGGTGCGGAGAAACCCGATGCGAGCCCGGCGAGCTTCCGGTCATGCCGCACGTAGGTCGTTGATCAGCGCTGAGCTTGCCGTTCTGGTCGAGGCCACGGCGGGAACCAGCCGTTACCGTATCGTTACGACATGCTGCGATAACAGTCCAGCCGCGATTCGTCCGCGGCTAGGAACTCCGGCCCGGCTGTTTGCTCGCCGATCGCCAGGTCAGTTGCCCGCGCGGTGCTCGGTGCGAGCAGGATATGACCACCTTGCCGCCCTTGGGGGCGATTGTCAGCGCCCGGCGTCCGCGATCCGGGCCAAAATTCTCGCGGTCACCGCGCTCTCGGTAACGTTTACGGAACGGTCCGGGCGTACGGTGACGGTCATGCGGGGCATGACGGTGACGAGGCAGAGCTGCCCGCGCCGGGTACGCGTGGCCGCCTGGTCGGTAGCCGGGCTGACCCTGCTCGTGCTGGCGGCCGCGCTGGTCCTGCTCGGACTGGACGCCGGCCGGATGGCGGCCGGGCGGATCGCGTTTTACGCGGTGGCCGCGCTCACGGCCGTTCTGTACGCGGGTACCGGCCGGCTGATCGCGACACGCGTCCCGGGCAACGCCATCGGCTGGCTACTCGGCCTGATCGGCCTGTCCCTGGCCGCAGTCATGCTGACCGAGCAGTACGCGCTGCACGGGCTGGCCGTCGCGCCGGGGTCGCTGCCCGCGGCCCGGCTGGCCGGCTGGCTGTCCGGGGTTGTCACCATCTCAACGTTCGCGCCCATGGTGTTCCTGGTGTTGCTGTTCCCCGACGGGCGGCTGCCGTCGCGTCGCTGGCGGCCGCTGCTGTGGATGATGATGGCGGTGCTGGCGGGCTGGACGGCGCAGCAGTTCCAGGCCGGTACGGCAGAAACCGGGGGGCTCACCAACGCGCTGGAGGCGGCGGGGGTCAGCTATCCGAACCCGCTGGGCATTTTCCCTCGCCAGGGCCCGTTCAGCGAGTTCCTGGGCGCCCTGGTCCTTCTCGGGCTGGCGGCTGGGGCCCTGGTGGTGGCGTCGGTATTCGTGCGGCGCCGCGGCGCGAGCTCCGAATTGCGCAAACAGCTGGCCTGGCTGGGTTACGTCGGCCTGTTCGTCGCGGTCCCGGTCGTGCCGTTCATCGGCTACGGCCTGCTCACGCACGGCAACGTGAACGAAGTGGCCGGCGTGTTGTTCTGGACGTTCATCCTGCTGGCCCCCACGGTCGGCGTCCCGGTCGCCTGCACGATGGCGGTGCTGAAGTACCGGCTCTATGAGATCGACCGGCTGATCTCCCGGACGGTGTCCTACGCGATCGTGACCGGGCTGCTCCTCGGGGTGTACACCGGGCTGGTGCTGCTGGCTACCCAGGGTTTCGGGCTTCATGCCCCGGTGGCGGTGGCCGCAGCGACGCTGGCCGCGGCGGCGCTGTTCACCCCGCTGCGGGCCCGGGTGCAGCGGCGGGTGGACCACCGGTTCAACCGGGCCCGGTATGACGCCGAACGGATCGTGACGGACTTCGCGGCCCGGCTCAAGGATGCCGTCGACCCGGACGCTGTCCGGGCCGACCTGCTCGATGCGGTGCACAGGTCTCTGGAGCCTACCCACGCCGGGATATGGATCGGGCAGATCCGCTGATCGATGCGCTCCTACTCGGCGATGGTAGCTCGAAGCTGCTGCGGTGGGGCCTTGGCTGGCTACGCTGCTGGCGCCACGTTCACGTCGAAGGCGAGGGTTTCGGAGTCGGTGTCGTAGTCCCGGGGATCGCCTTCCAGGGCAAAGGCGATGGCGGACAGGCATTCGCGCTCGGCGTCCTCGCGAGTGGGGGTGCCGCCGCCGTTGATGTGCAAGGCCGGCACGCGGTAGTGCCAGTTGCCGGCTTCCTCGTCAAAGAACAGCTCGACCCGCAGCGCGCTCATCACCAGATCGTCCTATAGCTTCCGCAGTTCAGCAAGGGTGTAGCCGTAGTCGCGGGCGATCCTGGCCATCGCCGGCCCGCCCAGGTCCACGCCATCCACCCGTCCCGTTTCAGTGCTGCCAGCACACGCGCGGCTTTGGCCATGTGAAGAACGGTAGAGCACGGCCATGTCAAAACTAGCCGGGCCTGCTTCAGCCCGTCGTCAGCAAGCTGACGGCGGAGCCGCGTTGTCATCCCATGAAGAACTCACTCACCTGCGGTTCGGGGCCCTGCTGACCGCGGCCCGGGAGTCGGCAAACCCGTAGGACTTCGCGCTAGTGGCCATGCTCGGTCAGCCTCGGTCTTCCAGGCCAGGCTTCAGTCCAGATGGTCGTCAGTCGTGTCCGGCTCGAGGGTTTGCCAGGTAGGGAACTCCGCCCGCAAGATGCCATCGCCCGCTCCTGCAGCACCTGCACTTCCTCCTGAGCGATCTGCCGTACGACGGCCCCAGTCAACGCTGAAGTAGTTGCGTCAGTTAGCATCGGAGCCCTTTACGTGACTTCGGTGCCCGCGATGGGCGCTATTCGTGCCCTATTCCGGTATCGCGCCCGCTCTCCAGGGTTATTTCCTGGGCCGCCCCGAATCGGCGTCCGGGTCGTGAGTGTCCGGGGCGATGGGGCCGAGATCAGCGGCGCTCAGGTCATCGATGCCGCCGATCATCTCGAACTCGTCCGGGTCCGGCTCATCTGGACTCACGCCGCCGTCGCCGGCTGGCTGAGCGACGGGCCGGCGTAGCCGCCCGGCTTGCTTGTGTTCTGCCTGGCGGGTCCGGGGCTCGGTGACGTCTGCATCTTCGGGCTTCGCATGCGGTTCGCGCCTTGCCGTGTGCTGGCTCATTATTTCCTCCGCTGCCGGCTGTCTGCAAAGCCGGCCCTGATTACGTGCCCGGTCCTACGGCGCCGTAACGGGAGGAATCTTCCAGGGGTAAGCAACGAGGAGCCGGAACTGCCGGAGGCAGCGAAGGACCTGGTCCGGTATCCGCACGATGGTGACGCCGTGGCTGCCCGCGGCCGGCCACAAGCACTACGCTGCCGAACGCAGAGATGACAGCCGACGTCCGGACGCTGCCGTCCGGGCCAGGATGACGGTAACGACATCTGGCGATCAGCCATTTCGGGGGGCGCGGTAACCGGGGATCACGCTGCGAGCCAGCCCGGCGCCTGCACGTCGACGCCGTGGCAGGGACCGGCGTCGACAATGATGCTGAACGGGACCGCCTCACGATGATCCGNNTGGTGGGTCGCCGCGACTTCGGGATGCGAGCGCAGCCAGCCCTTGAGCGCGTTGTCGCCGAAGCGGCTGTGCAGGACGTTATGGGCGGACTGGCTGGCTCCGGGGGCCTGCTCGGCGTACTCGTGCGGCAATGGCACTGTGTCGAGGGACGCGTCCAGCCGGGGGGCCCAGAAGAAGGCGATCGAGTCGCGTGTCCCTCCGGGTGCGCACGGCAGGACCCGGTGGGGGGTGGCCACGAGATAGCCATGGGTGGCTACTTCGAGCATCTCGCCGATGTTCACGACCAGAGCGCCGTCGACCGGCGGAACGTCGATCCAGCGG
>PMST01000170.1 GCA_003168295.1 Actinomycetota bacterium | reverse complement strand
CCGCCCGGGCCGAGCTTGAGCTCGCGCCCGGCCTGGCTGGCCGGCAGCGACTGCTCCACCCGGCGGCGCATGGCCTGCACGTCCTCGACGAAATGCTCGCGGCGGGCCGCTTGCCAGACCAGCGGGCCGAGGGTGTCCGCGTAGGCCTGACCAAGCGCCATGTCGCCCGCCACCGGCCGTGCCTTCAGCAGCGCCTGGAACTCCCAGGTCTTCGCCCAGCGCTCGTAGTAGGCCCGGTGGCTGGCCAGGGTGCGGACCAGAGGGCCGGCCCGCCCCTCCGGGCGCAGGTTCGGGTCGACCGGGAAGATGCTGCCTTCGGGGGTCGAGCGCGCGCACACGCCGATCAGGCCGGCGGCGAGCCTGCTCGCGGTGGCGAGCGCGGCGGTCTCGTCCTCGTCCTTGACCGGCTCAGCCACGAAGATCACGTCAACGTCGCTGGCGTAGTTCAGCTCATGACCGCCGCACTTGCCCATGGCCAGCACGGCCAGCCGGCAGGGCGCGGCCTTAGCGGGCAGCTCGGCCCGGGCCACGGCGAGGGCCGCCTCCAGCACCGCCGCCGCGATGTCGGCCAGCTCTTGCGCCACCGCGTCGACGGTCGCGACCCCGGTCATGTCCCGGGCGGCCAGATGCAGCAGGCGGCGGCGGTAGGCCGCGGCCAGCGCGGCCGTGGGCTCGGTGCCGCACGCCACCGGGTCCTGGTCATCCGTCGCGTCCACGGGGATCGCGCCTACCGCGGTCAGCATGTCCGCGCGCAATTCGGCCGGGCCGGGGCGGCTGACGGCGCCGCGAAGCACCGCGCAGTCTTCCGGGTGCCTGGCCAGATGATCGGCCAGGCCCGCACTGACGCCGAGCACCGCGGTAAGCCGGTCACGGAAGTCCTGCTCGCCGCGCAGCGCCGTGCGCAGCGCGTCCGGGCTGTCGGTGGCGGCGAAGATCCTGGCCAGCCCGGCCAGCGCCAGGTCGGGGTCGGCGACGGCGGCCAGGGCGATGACGACGACGTCGGTCTTCAGCTCGGCCGCGGTAATACCGAGGTCGGTGAGCAATAGGCGTTCAGCTCGCGCCGCATCAGCGAAACCCATCCGCGCCAGCCACCCTGCCAGCGTGGTTCGCGAACCACTCACCTCAGTAAAACTAGTTGATATCTTGCGCGGCCGCGCCGCCGGGTGAGCCGCCGGTTGCGGTGAGAAAGAACGGATCCCCCTTGTCATCAGATGTCACTACTTTTTATTATGGCAGTGAGCGAACGTTCGCTCAAGCGCGTGGCCCTGGCCGGATTACGCGTCACCCTGGCCGGATTGCGCGTGGCCCTGCCCGGATGATGACGAACCCACAAGGAAGATCATGCGATTCCCCGCCGCCAGCTTCCTCAAGATTCCCGCGGCCCGACGGACCCGGCTTGCCCTGGTCACCGGCATAGCGGTCACCGTGGCGCTCGGCGGCACGCTCGCCGCAGTCGCCGCCACGGGCGCGACCGCCAGCACCGAGGCGCACGGCCAGGCCGCGCAGTCCTCCCCGTACATCTACGTTCACGATCCGACAATGGCCAAACAGGGCGGGACGTACTACCTGTTCTCCACCGGCGACCCGGCGGGTGTCATCGGGAACGGGAACATCCAGATCCGGACCTCGCCCAACCTGCGCAGCTGGACCTACGACGGCACGGTGTTCGCGACCAAGCCCGCCTGGATCACCAGCACCCTCGGTTCCATCCCCAACCTGTGGGCACCGGACATTTCCTACTTCGACGGCCTCTGGCACCTGTACTACGCCGGCTCAAGCTTCGGGTCCAACAACTCCGTGATCGGCCTGGCCACCACCCCCACCCTCGACCCGGGCAGCCCCCGGTACCACTGGACCGACGACGGCCTGGTGTTCTCCTCGACGTCCGCCGACAACTTCAACGCGATCGACCCGTCGCTGGTGACCGCGGCCGATGGCGGCAAGTGGCTGGTGCTCGGGTCATTCTGGAGCGGCATCAAGCTCATCGCGCTCGACGCCGCTACCGGCAAGCCCGCGGCCTCGCCCACCGTCTACTCCCTGGCGGCCAAGGCGTCCCCGGACGCCGAGGAGGGTGCCGGCATCACCTACCACGACGGGTACCACTACCTGTTCGTATCGGTCGGCTTCTGCTGCCGGGGCATCAGCAGCACCTACCACATTCAGGTCGGGCGGTCCACGACGATCACCGGACCGTACCTGGACGCGGCGGGCACCCCGATGCTGAACGCGGGCGGGATGGACGTTCAGGGAACCGACGGCGGCATGATCGGCCCGGGCGGGGAGTTCGTCTTCGTCGACGGCGGTACCAGCTACCTCGTGTACCACTATTACGACGCCTTCGACGCCGGCGATGCGTGGGTCCAGGTCCGGCCGATCATCTGGGCGGATGGCTGGCCCGTGACCGGGCAGCCGCTCGTCCCCATGCCCGGCCGGGGCGGTCCGCCCGCCAGCTGAGCGCGGGCGCTTACCATCGCCGGCTGGCACGTCTATAGTTGCGACGGTCACCCGAGCCATGGGAGCAGGGCGTGAGATACCTCTACATAGCGGGCAAGTGGACCGAGGCCGCGGACGGCGACACCGCACAGACCGTCAACCCGTTCGACGCCACCCCGCTGGACACCCTGGCCGAGGCGTCGGCGACGGACGTGGACGCGGCGGTCGCGGCCGCCCGCCAGGCGTTCGACCAGGGCCCGTGGCGCCGGTCCGCGGTGACCGAACGCGCCGCGCTACTCGCCAAGATGGCCGGCCTGCTGCAGCGGGACCGGGAGCAGCTGGCTCGCACGGAGAGCCTGGACACCGGCAAGACGCTGAACGAGGCGCGGGCGGACGTGGACGACACCACGGCCGTCTTCCGCTATTACGCGGGGATCGCGGGCGCCCATGCCGGCCGGGTGGTCGATCCCGGCCGGCCGCACGTGACCAGCCGGATCACGCATGAGCCGGTCGGCGTCTGCGCGCTCATCGCGCCCTGGAACTACCCGCTGCTGCAGATCTCCTGGAAGCTCGCGCCGGCGCTGGCGGCGGGCAACACGACGGTGATCAAGCCCAGCGAGCTGACCCCGCTGTCCACGGTGGCGCTGGCCGGGCTGTTCGAAGAGGCAGACGTGCCGCCTGGGGTGGTGAACCTGCTGCTCGGCCAGGGCGGCACGGTGGGCCAGGCGCTGGTCGCGCACCCCGGAGTCGACATGATCTCGTTCACCGGCGGCCTGGCCACCGGCGAGAAGATCATGGCCACGGCGGCCCGCGGGGTCCGGCGCGTCGCCCTCGAGCTGGGCGGCAAGAACCCCAACATCGTGTTCGACGGCACCGACTTCGACACCGTGGTGGACAACGCGCTGACCGCCGCGTTCCTGCATTCGGGGCAGGTGTGCTCGGCCGGCGCGCGACTGATCGTGCAGGATTCGCTGCACGACAGCTTCGTCGCCGAACTGGCCGCCCGGGCCGACCGGATCCGGCTGGGCAGCGGCCTCGACCCGGATACCGAGTGCGGCCCGCTGATCTCCGCGGCGCAGCGCGCCAAGGTGGAAAGGTACATTGCGCTGGGTCTTTCCGAGGGCGCGGAACTGCTGGCCGGGGGAAAGCGGCCGGTCGACCCGGCGCTGGCGCAGGGATTCTTCCTGCGGCCGACCGTGTTCGGCGGGTGTCATCGCGAGATGACAGTGGTGCGGGACGAGGTGTTCGGGCCGGTGGTGACGGTCGAGCGGTTCCGCACCGAGGACGAGGCGATCCGGCTCGGGAACGACACCAGCTACGGCCTGGCCGGAGCGGTGTGGACATCGGACGCGGGTCAGGCGGAGCGGGTAGCCGGCGCGCTGCGCCACGGCACGGTGTGGATCAACGACTACCATCCTTACCTGCCGCAGGCGGAATGGGGCGGCTTCGGCCAGTCCGGCATCGGCCGCGAACTCGGACCCTCCGGCCTGGAGGAGTACCAGGAGAAGAAGCACATCTACCACAACACCAGTCCCACGCCTGCACACTGGTTCTCCGGGTAAAGCCCGGGCAGGGCCGCCGCCGGACCGTCCGCTCAGCCTGATGTGGTAGGCATTGGGTCATGGTCGATCTCATCCCGCGCGACATACTTTTCGGCAACCCGGAGCGTGTCAGTCCCCGTATCTCACCCGACGGCAGCCAGCTGGCCTGGATCGCGCCGCGCGACGGCGTGCTCAACGTCTGGGTGGCGCCGATCGGCCCCGCCGGGGTCGACTGGAGCGCCGCGTCGGTGGTCACCGACGACACCGACCGGGGCATCCGGTCCTTCACCTGGGCCCGGGACGGCAGGCACCTGCTGTACGTGCAGGACACCGGCGGGGATGAGAACTGGCGGCTGTACGACGTCGACATGGAAACGATGGCCCGGCGTGACCTGACGCCGTTCGACGGCATCCAGGCGCGGATCATCGCCACCCGCAAGAGCCACCGCGACGAGGTACTCGTCGGGATGAACCGCGACAATCCCCAGCTGCACGACGTCTACCGGCTGGACCTGCCGACCGGCGAGCTCGTCAAGGTGATCGAGAATCCGGGGTACGCCGGGTGGCTCGCGGATGAGGACATGGTGGTCCGCGGGGCGCTCGCCCCGCTGCCCGACGGCGGCTTCGACCTGCTGGTCCGTGACAGCGCGGACGGCGACTGGCGGACGCTGGTGACCATCTCCGCCGATGACGCCCCGGCCAGCGACGTGCTGTCGTTCAGCGGCGACGGCCGCAGCCTGCTGGCGATCAGCTCGGCCGGCACGGACACCGGCAGGCTCTGCCGGGTCGAATTGGCCACCGGCAAGATCGACGTGCTGCTCGAGGATCCCGAGGCGGACGTCGCGGGGGCGATGCTACACCCGGACACACGGGATCCGCAGATCGTCGAGGTGCTGAAGGACCGCACCGAGTATCACGTGCTCGACCCGTCGGTCGAAGCCGACTTCAAGGCAATCAGGGCGCTTCACCCCGGTGACCCGCAGCCGGTCGGCCGCGACGAGGCCGACGCCACCTGGCTGATCGCCTTCACCGATGACGCCGGGCCAACGCAGTACTTTTCCTACGACCGGGCCAGCAGGACCGGCAGCTTCCTGTTTGACAGCCGCCCCGAGCTGTCGCGCTACGACCTGGCCAGGATGGATCCGTTCTCCTTCACCGCTCGGGACGGGCTGACAATCCACGGGTACGTCACCTTCCCGCCCGGCGTGGAACGATCCGGGCTGCCGATGGTGCTCGACGTGCATGGCGGGCCGCAGGCGCGCGACGTGTGGGGCTTCAACCCCGAGGCGCAGTGGCTGGCCAACCGCGGGTACATGAGCGTTCAGGTGAACTACCGCGGCTCGACCGGCTACGGCAAGTCGTTCGTGTCGGCCGGCGACCGCGAGTGGGGCGCCAAGATGCACGACGACCTGCTGGACGCGGTGCAGTACGTAGTGGACCAGGGCTGGGCCGACCCGAAGAAGGTCGCCATCTACGGCGGTTCCTACGGCGGTTACGCGGCCCTGGTCGGCGCCGCCTTCACGCCTGACGTGTTCTGCTGCGCGGTCGACATCGTCGGCCCGTCGAACCTGCAGACGCTGCTCGAGACGGTCCCGCCGTACTGGAAGCCGGTGATCGCGCAGCTGTACCGGCGGGTCGGCAACCCGGAAACGGACAAGGAGTTCCTGTGGTCGCGCTCGCCGCTGTCCCGGGCGCGTGACATCCGGATTCCGCTGCTGATCGCCCAGGGCGCCAACGACCCGCGGGTCAAGCAGGCCGAGTCCGAGCAGATCGTCGCCGCGCTGAAGGACGCCGGGATCGACTACGAGTACATGCTCTTCCCCGACGAGGGCCACGGCTTCGCCAAGCCGGAGAACCGGCAGAAGTTCTACGCCGCGGCTGAGCGTTTCCTGGCGAAGTACCTCGGCGGGCGGTTCGAGGAGTAAGCGGTCCGCGGCCGCGGTACGGAGCAAGTATGGACCGGACGCAAAGCCGCCGTGCTGCCCTCCATCGCGCCGGGACGTGCGTCCTGACTCTGACCGGTGCGCTGCTGGTTCTGGCCGGGTGTCAGGCGTCGACCCCGGCTGTGCCCTCGTCGGCTTCGGCTCGCGGGGCGACGGTCGGCGCGAGCCCCGGCCTGTCGATCCCGGGAATGCATAAGACGACGGCGGTCCACCAGATCTCCTCGCCGGTCAGCACGCTCGTCGTGGTCAGTCACGTGGGCGACGTCACCGTCACGGGCGGGAGCGGGCCGGGCACGTCGGTCACCGAGCAGAGCAGCTACTCCAAGACGCCCCCGGTCACCACCCGCAAGCTCAGCGGACGGACGCTCACCGTCACCTACACCTGCCCGGACCAGCTCATCTGCGCCGTCAGCTATGTCGTTCAGGTGCCACCCACGGTGACCGTGCAGGTCACCGCGGGGGCCGGGTCGATCCGGCTATCAGGGCTGGCCGGAAGCGTGACGGCGAAAGCCGACGTCGGGCTCATCTCGGCCACCGGCCTCACCAGCGCGTCGGTTGCCCTGACGATGAGCGCGGGCGGCATCAGCGCTACCTTCACCACCGCGCCGGACACGCTCCGGGTCCTGGCCAGAGTCGGGGCCATCACGGTGCGCGTCCCGGGTTCGCTGTCCTATCACGTCTCGGCGAACGCGCACGCGGGGCACGCCACGGTCAGCGTCCCGCAAAGCTCATCGTCGGCCCGCACCATCATCGCGAGCACCGACGTCGGCGCCATCCTCATCGGCCCGTTGTCGTAGAACGCCGGTCAGGTAGTACGAACCTGCGTAGCACCGCAGTGGTCACAGGGACCACGCCAGCAGCAAGAACGCAAAGACCGCTCCGGTGATAGTGGTGGATCCGGGCTCCGCGGCGGATCGGGTGCATCCCCATGCACCGGATCCACCATTGAGCCCGGATCCACCACCAAGATTCGCTATTGAAATCAGCGAACCGGACAAAGGGGATGCGGGGTGGCTGTAACCGGCTAATGGCGGATCCGGCTATTTGACCGATGCTCTGGCGCGGGTTCAGAGCATGGGGAGATAGCGGCCAAGCTCGTATTCGGTGACCTGGCGGCGGTACTCCTGCCACTCCTCGCGCTTGTTGCGCAGGAAGAAGTCGAAGACATGCTCGCCCAGCGTCTCGGCCACCAGCTCACTGTCCTGCATGACCTTGATGGCCTGGTCCAGGTCCTGGGGCAGCGGCCGGATGCCGAGCGCGCGGCGCTCCGCGGAGGTCAGCGCCCACACGTCGTCCTCGGCGCCGGGCGGCAGCTCATAATCGCCCTCGATGCCCTTGAGCCCGGCGGCCAGGATCACCGCGAAGGCCAGGTACGGGTTGCAGGCAGCGTCTACCGAGCGGAACTCGACCCGGGTCGAGTTGCCCTTCTGCGGCTTGTACATCGGCACCCGGACCAGCGCCGAACGGTTGTTGTGCCCCCAGCACACATAGGCGGGGGCCTCACCGCCGGCGCCCGCGGTCCGTTCGGC
The DNA here is from genome assembly GCA_003168295.1 of Actinomycetota bacterium. Next base: position 6,205 of record PMST01000170.1, on the reverse strand, counting down.
CGCGCCCCACAGCCGCTTGTAGGAGTTCACCCACTGGTTGCAGACCGCGGTGATCTCCGGCGCGTGCCGCAGCAGCCCGGCGATGAAGGCCCGGCCGGTCTTGGACAGCTGGAACTCTGCTCCGGCCTCATAGAACGCGTTCTTGTCGCCTTCGAACAGCGACACGTGGGTATGCATGCCTGAGCCGGGGTGATCGGTGAACGGCTTGGGCATGAATGTCGCGTAGACACCCTGCTCGATCGCGACCTCCTTCATCACCAGCCGGAACGACATGATGTTGTCGGCGGTGGTGAGCGCGTCGGCGTAGCGCAGGTCGATCTCCTGCTGCCCGGGCGCGCCCTCGTGGTGGCTGTACTCCACCGAGATGCCCATGGATTCCAGCATCGTGATCGCGGTGCGGCGGAAGTCATGCGCGATGCTGTGCGGCGTGTGATCGTAGTAGCCGCCTGTGTCGATCGGCCGCGGCTTGTCCCCCGGCTCAGGCCTCTCCCTGAGCAGGAAAAACTCGATCTCCGGATGCGCATAGAAGGTGAAGCCGAGCTCGGAGGCCCGGCTGAGGTTGCGCTTGAGGACCCAGCGCGGGTCCGCGTACGACGGTGACCCGTCGGGCAGCAGGATGTCGCAGAACATCCGCGCCACACCTGGGTATTCGCCGCGCCACGGCAGCAGCTGGAACGTCGACGGGTCGGGCCGGGCGATCATGTCCGCCTCGTAGACCCGGGCGAACCCCTCGATGGCGGAGCCGTCGAAGCCGATCCCGTCGGCGAATGCGCCCTCGAGCTCGGCAGGCGCGACCGCGACCGATTTCAGCGTGCCGAGTACGTCGGTAAACCAAAGCCGGACGAACCGGATGTCACGTTCTTCGAGCGTGCGCAGCACGAACTCTTCCTGCCTGTCCACGGTAATCACCTTAGACGTTCCCCATCGCTTGACCAGCCCTCGGCGACGTCGACCCGCTAAACCCAGGTAAAAGCTTTCGCGGGCGCTGCATGTATCACCCGAGTTTGCCCGGCCGGTGTTTCCTCGTGGTTACAGTGCCCTGGGTCAGTGCACGGCGGGAGCGAACGGCACCGGAATGATCATGCGCCGGGCTCAGGGCTTGCGAGCCAGGGCGGCGTAGGTGGGGAGCTGGGCGCAGCCTGTTCCGGTGGCGCCTAGCGACCACTGGCCGAGCGGGGAGACGCCGGGAGGGACGAGGTCCAGGCCCGCCAGGAGCCGGGTGACTTCCTGCCTGGACCGGAAGGTGATCGCCGTCGCGGAGTGCGAGTTGTACCTCTGGCCCGCCATCTCGGTGTCTGTCTTGAGATCACTGGAGGCGTGCGAGACGGCCAGGTAGCTGCCGGACGGGACGGCGTCCAGGTAGCGCCTGATGAGCCCGTAAGGATCGTCGGCGTCCGGGATGAAGTGCAGCAGGCCGAGCATCATGACGGCCACGGGCTGGCTGAAATCCAGCATCTCAGCCGCCTCGGTCAGGATCTTGTCCACCTCGCGCGCGTCGGCGTCGATGTAGGCGCACCGTCCCCTGGGATCGCTGGTCAGCAGGGCCCTGGCATGCGACAGCACGATCGGGTCGTTATCGACATAGACGATCCGCGACTCGGGCGCCACATTCTGCGCCACCTCGTGCGTGTTGTCCTCCGTGGGCAGGCCGGTGCCGATGTCGAGGAACTGCCGGATACCTGCCTGGGCCACCAGGTAGTTCACGGCCGTCGAGAGAAACATACGGTTGCTGCGAGCGACCTGGGCGATCACCGGCATGACGTCGAGCACCTCTTGGGCGGCTTGCCGGTCCGCAGCGAAGTTGTCCTTGCCGCCCAGCCAGTAGTTGTAGATGCGGGCCGGGTGAGCCACGCTGGCGTCGAAGGTGAGGCCAGGCGGCTTGGTCTCGCCGGAAGCATCTTGCCGGTGGTCCGTGACGGCCTCCATCCCATTCGCGGCTCATACGCGGGATTATCCTACGCCCGGAACGCGCGGCCGGCGCGGCAGGCACGTCTCACGGTCAGCTGGCTACGGCCTAGGCTGGAAGGGTGACAATGCTGCGGATCGCGCTTGCCCAGGTCAATGCGACGGTCGGTGACCTGGACGGAAACGCCGAGCTGATCGTCGACTGGACCCGCCGCGCCGCCGGGCGCGAGGCCAGGGTCGTGGTGTTTCCCGAGATGGTGCTCACCGGGTACCCGGTGGAGGATCTCGCGCTTCGGGCGTCGTTCGTGGAGGCCTCCATCGCGGCCCTGCACGGCGTGGCGGCGCGGCTGGACGCCGGAGGTCTCGGCGGGATCGCCGTCGTGGCCGGTTACCTGGACCGGCGAAAGGACCTGGCGCCGCGGACCGGGCTGCCGGTCGGGGCGCCGCAGGACGCCGCGGCGCTGCTGTACGGCGGGCGCGTCGTCGTCACCTCGGCCAAGCATCACCTGCCGAACTACGGGGTGTTCGACGAGTTCCGCTACTTCGTGCCCGGCGACACGCTGCCGGTGTTCCGGCTGCCTGCCGACGGCGGCGAGCAGGTCGACATCGCGATCGCGATCTGCGAGGACCTGTGGCAGGAGGGCGGGCCGGTAGCAGCCTGCCGGCGCGCGGGAGCCGGCCTGCTGGTGGTGCCGAACGCGTCGCCCTACGAGCGCGGCAAGGACGACGTGCGGCTCGACCTGTGCGTCCGGCGGGCGCGCGAGGCCGGAGCCGCGCTGGCGTACGCCAACATGATCGGCGGGCAGGACGAGCTGGTCTTCGACGGCGACTCCATCCTGGTGGCCGCGGACGGCGAGGTGGTCGCCCGCGGACCGCAGTTCGAGGAGGCGCTCGTCGTCGCCGACCTGGACCTGCCGGCGGCCGACCCTGGTCCGGCGCCGGCCGACCAGGCGGTGGATGCGGACGACGGCACGACGATCACGATCAGGCGGGTGACGCTGCCGCCGCTTTCGGGTGCGGGCGCGGCGCCGGCCAGGGGCTCCGGACCGGATGAGATTGAGGCGGCGGCAGAGGCGGCGGAGGTCCCGGAGGTATTCCGGCCCGAGGGGGCGGGGATGCTCTGGCCGCGGCTGTCCGATCCGGCCGAGGTGTACGCGGCGCTGGTGACCGGGGTCAGGGACTACGTGCGCAAGAACGGGTTCCGTTCGGCCATCCTGGCGCTGTCGGGCGGTATCGACTCGGCGCTGACCGCCACGATCGCCGCGGACGCGATCGGCCCAGGGAACGTGTACGTGGTGCTGATGCCCAGCCGGTACTCCTCGGCTCATTCGGTCAGCGACGCCGAAGACCTGGTCAAGCGGCAAGGGCTGCACGCGGCGACGATCCCCATCGCCTCGATGGTCGACGCGTTCGGTCAGCAGCTCACCCCGGCCGGATTCCCGGAGACGGGACTGCCCGCGGAGAACCTGCAGGCCCGGGTGCGCGGGGTGGTGCTGATGGCACTGTCCAACGCGGCCGGGCACCTCGTGCTCACCACCGGCAACAAGAGCGAGCTCGCGACCGGCTACTCGACGCTGTACGGCGACTCGGCGGGCGGGTTCGGGCCGATCAAGGACGTACTCAAGACGCTGGTCTGGGAGCTTTCCCGGTGGCGCAACGCCGAGGCCGAGCGCCTCGGCACCACTCCCCCGATCCCGGAGAACTCCATCACCAAGCCGCCGAGCGCCGAACTCGCGCCCGGACAGATGGACACCGACTCGCTACCCCCGTATGAGGTGCTCGACGCGCTGCTCGATGACTACGTGGAGAAGGACATGGGGACCGCGGAGCTTATCGCCGCCGGGCACGACCCGGCGCTGGTCGAGCGCGTGGTCCGGATGGTCGACGCCGCCGAGTACAAGCGCCGCCAGTACCCCCCGGGCCCGAAGATCAGCCAGAAGAACTTCGGCCGCGACCGCCGCCTCCCCATCACCAACCGGTGGCGGGAACCGCGCCCCTCCTAAGCGGCTGCAGTGATTTGCCGTTAGCTGAGCAGGAGGACGGCGTAGGCGGCGAGCCAGTGGGTGACCATGTAGTCGCCGATGGTCACGTGAGGCAGGGACGCGTCGGCGTGCGCGCGGGCGGCGGCGAGGCAGGACGGGATGCGCGGGTCGGTGGCGGGCAGGGTCTGCGCCAGGCGGCGCCAGCACCAGGCGCGGCTGAGGTTGAGGCCGTGCAGGTGCGCGATCTGGCCGTCGCTGGGATCCGAGACGATGGCGGGCGTGAACAGCGACGCCGGCTCGCCGGCGGCCAGGCCGGGCAGGAACGAATGCAGCCACCCGGCGAACTCCTCGGCCGTCTGCAGGCAGGCCATCAGCTCGGCCTCGGCCAGCGCCGGGGACAGGAAGTCGTGCCCGGACGGCTCCCAGCTGCCGGGATAACCGGCATCCGCCGCGTACCAGCGCCGGGCCGCGTCCTTGATCGCGGACTCAAGCTCGGACGGCTCAGGCGACCGGGCGGGCACAGGCTCGCTGGGGGATGACCGCGGCCGGGCCTGAAGCCGCGCGTAGGGCAGCGCCCGGGAGAGCCCGAACGCGCTATTGGCGTGCAGTCCGCCCCGGACCGGGTAGGTGGCCTTGGGCAGCCAGCGCAGGAAGCTGCCGGTCAGCACCGACGCCAGCGGTTCCATCGCCTCGGCCCAGCGGCGCGCGTCCGGGTCGTCCCAGCTGGCGAGCTCGTGGGCCAGGGTCAGCGCCCAGCCCCAGCCGTACGGCCGCTCACTGCCACCGCTGGCGGCCATGAATTCCGCCTCGGCGCGCAGGCCGGGCACGGTCAACTGGGCGTCGAGCGCGGCCCTGATCTCGGCGGCCGGGACGGCGTCACCGGCCACCTTGAGCAGCTTGACCAGGACCCAGTGCATCTCCACGCAGGAGTGCCAGTCCAGGCTGCCGAAGAACACCGGCGTCCGGTCCCTGGGCCGGTCAGGGAACTCCCCCGGCCCGTTCATCAGGACGACCACGTAGGAGGGGAATTCCCGCGCTATGTTCTCCAGCGCCAGCCGGGCATAGCTATCGGCCTCGGCGCGCAGCTGGTCTTGCCACTCCGTCGCAACATCCACGCTCTGGAGCCTAATCGGAGCCGCCCTAGCGGGCGGCCAGGCCGAGCAGTACGCCGTCGACCACGCGGGTGGCGAACTCGTCGTTGAGGGCATCGGGGCTTCCGGCCGCGGACTTTTCCTTGGCCAGGACCACCCCGGTCAGGGCGAGCAGGGCAATCTCGACGTCGGTATCGGGCCGCAGTTCGCCGGTCTCGATACCCCGGCGGATGACCGCGCGCATCACGTCGCGGCGCGGCTCGACCACCGTCTCCTTGTACCGGGCCATCAGCCGCGGGTACTTCTCGCCCTCGCCGAGCAGCAGCGCGTACCTGCGCGCCTTCCTCGGATCGGCCTTGTCCGCGCACATCACCTTGACCATCGCGACCAGGTCGTCCCGGACGCTGACACCGGCCGGCTCGGGGTATGGCGACTTCAGCGAGCCGAACGCGGCGAGCAGCACCTCTTCCTTGTTCGGCCAGCGGCGGTAGATGGTGGCCTTGCCGACTCCGGCCCGTGCGGCGATGGCCTCAACGCAGACGCCCTCGAAGCCCTGTTCGGCGAACAAGTCGAGGGTGGCCTCGATGATCGCCTGCTCGGCCTGCTCGCTGCGCGGACGGCCGGGCTTGCCGGGGCGGCGTTGAGCCGCCCCGGCCGGCCCGGCTTCGGTGTCAGGGCCGGGCCCCTGATCGACGATGATCACGGGCTCCATGGTTGGTTATGCCTCTCGCTCAGCGCTGTCGAGCATGACTTCTTGTTCCAGTATCGCAAGCTCGGCCTCGTATCCGCCATTATCGGCGGCCGCGGACCCGACGGCCTTCGGCGGCAGACCGGGCATCCAGCGCAGCACCACGAACCCGCCCGCCAGCGCGAGCAGCGCCGCGACCAGCGAGGTGAAGTGCATGGCGTGCACGAACGCGTCGTTCGCGGGCACCAGCAGCGACCGCCCGGCCGTGCCGAGCTGCTGCGCGACCGCCTGGGTGGCGGTGATCGACGACGACGCGGCGGTCCGCGCGGCGGCGGGCAGATGCGTCAGCGACGGGCTGAGCGCGCTGCGGTAGAACACCGCCAGGATCGAGCCGAGGATCGCGACGCTGAGCGCCACCGCCACCTGCCGGGCGGTGTTGGTCAACGCGGAGCCCGCGCCTGCCCGCTCCCGCGGCAGCACGTCCATGACCGCGGAGGTGGCGGCCGGCATGGAGACACCGATGGCCGCGCCCTGGATCA
>PMST01000492.1:7180-7320 GCA_003168295.1 Actinomycetota bacterium | reverse complement strand
GGCCGCGGCGGTCGCGGGCCTGCCAGGCCGCCCGAAGGTCCGCGAGTTCGCGGCTGAGGCGCTGGCCCCGGACCTGCACCTGACCTGGCAGACCGCCGCCGACCAGATCGTCTACGCCTGCACCGTGGCGGCCCGGCTGC
>PMST01000492.1:0-7112 GCA_003168295.1 Actinomycetota bacterium | reverse complement strand
GCGGCGCAAGAACCAGGCCCGCAAGGACGCGCACGTGCGGCCGTTCCGGGAAGCCTCCGGCAACGCCGGGATGTCCGCCCGCGAACTCCCGCCCGATGAGGTCCTCGCGTCCTGGCAGCATATCGACCAGCGGGCCCGCGACCTGCGCGCCGCCGGCGTCCCCGGCACCCTCAAAGAACTCCGCGCCCAGGCCTACCTCGATTTGCTCCAAGAGCGCGACATCCGCACCATCCCGCCCAGCCCCGGCCAGGACCCCCGCCCCGGCGCCCCGGGCGAGACCGGCGAGACCGGCGCCCCCGGCGAGACCGGCGAGAGCGATGGCCCTGACGACACCGGCGACCCTGACGACACCGGCGGCACCGGCGAGAGCGATGACCCCGGCGAGAGCGATGACCCCGGCGAGAGCGATGACCCCGGCGGCAACGGCGGCCCCGGCGGCAACGGCGGCTCCGGTCGCGGTCCCCGCAACGGCCCCGGCGGGAACGGCGGCCCCGGCGCCGGCAAGCCGGCCGGGAACAGCGGCCCGAGCCTGGCGGCCCAGGTCACCCTCACCATCCCCTGGGCCACCTCACAAGGCAACTCGGACACCCCCGGCGAGGCCGGCGGGTTCGGGCTGCTGGACCCCGAGACCGCCCGCGACCTGACCGCCGCCGCGGCCCGGCACCCGGATACCCGGTGGTGCTACACCGCCCTGTACCCGGACGGGACCGCCGCCGCGCACGCCTGCGCGCCCGGCCCGCACCCCGAAGGGCCCCCCGACCCTCGCACCCTGAAGTTCAACACGGTCATCCGCGGGCCCTGTGATCACGCCCAGGCCCAGGCCGGTTACCGGCCCGGCCGCAAACTCCGCCACCTGATCGCCGCCCGCAACGCCACGTGCACCGCGCCGGGCTGCGGGCAGCCCGCCGCCCGCTGCGACTTGGATCACACCACCCCCTGGCACCTCGGGGGTCTCACGTGTCCCTGTAACCTCTCGCCTCTCTGCCGTCACCATCATCGCGTTAAACAGGCCCAGGGCTGGTGGCTGGATTCGCCGGAACCCGGCGTCCTGGTCTGGCGAACCCCCACCGGCCGCACCCACACCACCACCCCCACGGAATACCCGATCTAGCGACTCCCGGTCGCGAGGTCACGCTGATATCAGGTGCCCGGCTTACCGGCCCAAAGGACACCGACATATCGGACATCCGGCGATGCCTGAAGATAGCCTTCGCGGCAGGAGCCGGCCCAGAGGATTTCGCGAGCGGCGTTCGCGCGGAAAGCGCGGACGTGATCCGGTCTCTCTTCGGCAGCCGCTACAACACCCCTATGCGACACGCCGCATATACATGTGATTGGAGTGCAGCGCAAGCCCGAGCGGGGAGTCCGTTAGGAGAAAATGACCGGCGCGGCCGAGAGGATTATGCGCTGACCGTTCACGGTACATTCATTGACTCATGCCGCCTCTGTCTGGATATGATCCAATGGACCCCGCCGGCCTACCCGTGACATTGAGCGAAGGAGCTTCGTCGTGGCTGTCGACATTTTTCTCGTCATTCGGTCAAATCCTGAGAACCCTCAGCTCAGTGATACTCCGACGACCGATTCGTACTTTTCGTCCACTTTCCCTGGCGCTGTGGTCTTCGAGGTTAGTGACTTCGACTTCGATGTGCAGAACACCATTAACATCGCGTCGGCCACCACCGGTGCGGGAGCCGGCAAGGCGAGCTTCGGTCAGCTGGTGATCCACAGATCGGTGGACAAGCTCTCGCCTGCCCTGCTCAGTGTCAGCGCTACCGGGGAGCACTTCGTTGCCATCCAGCTGTACCTCCGTCATCCCAATCCGGCCGCGGGCGGCGCGGTTCCCGCTCCCTTCCTGGTCTATGAGTTCCAGATGGTGTTCATCTCGAAGATCGAGTGGTCGGCTTCTGCCGGTGCTGACCTCACCGAGGAAGTGACCTTCACATTCGGTGCTCTGGCGGTGGCCTTCCGGGCGGCCAATCCTGACGGGACCGCGGCCGGGACGCCCGTCAAGAGCGGTTGGAGTCAGATCCAAAACTCCTCAAGCGTCCAGGATTCCATCATCCTCAACTGATCCAGCCCGGGAGGCCCCGGAAGCCCCGGAGGCACCCGGGCTCGCTGTATCGGATCGAGGTGCAGTGCGATAGGTCATTGGCCGTCGTCGTCCAGGTCGGCCAGGTAGTGACCGAAGCGCAACTCGAAATCGGGCCCGACCTCGACCGGCCGGCGACGGAGCCGGGCGCCGCGCTCGCGGACGGACGGCCACGTGAACGCGTGGAGGAAGACGTCCTGGGTTTCGATCAGGTCCGCTGCCGACGGCAGGGTTCGCCGGTTGATAAGCCGCTTCGCCTCACTCAGCGCGGCCTTGTCGAATGACGCGATCCGCCGCGCCAGTGTGTCGACGAAGTCGTCCAGTTCCGCGTCGGGCAGTGCCCGGTTGATCCAGCCGTAGGCCGCCGCCGTCGCCGCGTCGAAGTCGTCGCTGCCCAGAATGATCTCAAGCGCCCTGGCCCGTCCGACCAGCAGCGGGAGCCGTTCGATCCCGCCTCCGCCAGGGAGCAGTCCGGCCCCTACTTCCGGCTGGCCGAAGATGGCCCGCTCCAAGCTGGCAAACCGCATGTCGCAGGCCGCGGCCAGCTCGGCGCCGCCGCCCCGGGTGCGCCCGCGGATGGACGCGATTGTCACCACGGGAGTGCGTCGTCGGCCTCGATCCGCCCGACCAGCTTGCCGCCCTCGCTGAGGAAGTCGTTATAGGGGTCGACCAGCAGGATCGCGCTAGTCGAGGGATCGTAGTTCACGGCCATCTCCTATATCCTCTGGTGACTTGCGGCGGGTTTCGCCGGCTTCAACGCCGCCCGGGAACTATCCCGGCTGATCGGGGCCACGACCGAGATCGTGGTGATCAACTCGACCGACTACTTCCTGTACCTGCCGCTGATGCCGCAGGTGACCGGCGGGCTGGTGGACTCGACGCACGGCCAGCTCGAACTGGCCGCCGTGGCCGCCGACCCGAGGAGTGAGCGGCGCGCTGCACCTTCGTGGTCGTCGGCGCGGGCTACACCGGCACCGAGGTCACCGCGCACGGCCAGCGGCTGACCACCCGGCTGGCCCGGACGCTGCCCGGCCTGGCCGGGCAAAAGATCCGGTGGTTGCTGCTGGACCTCGCCCCGCGGGTGCTGGCCGAACTGGACCCGCGGCTGTCCAAGACCGCCGAGCGGGTCCTGCGCCGGCGCGGTGCCGAGGTGCTGACGGGCTCGTCGGTCGCCGAGGCAGGCGACGGCTACGTACAGCTGACCACCGGGACCAAGGTCGTCACCCGGTCGCTGATCTGGTGCGTGGGCGTTCGCGCCGACCCGCTGGTGGACGGACTGAACCTGCCCACCAACCGGGGACGGCTGGAGGTCGACGAGTTCATGGCCGTGCCCGGCCACCCGGAGATCTACGCGTGCGGGGACTGCGCCGCAGTCCCCGACCTGACCCGCCCCGGCCAGGTCTGCGGCATGACCGCCCAGCACGCCCAGCGCCAAGGCAAGCTGGTGGCCCGGAACGTCGCCGCCTCCCTCGGCCAGGGCACCGCGCGGCCGTACAAGCACCGCGACCTGGGTTTCCTGGGACCTCGGCGGGCTGGCCGGCGCCGCCAACCCGCTGCACATCCCGCTGTCCGGGCCCGCCGCCAACGCCATCACCCGCGGCTACCACCTATCGGCCATGTCCGGCAACCGTTTGCGGGTCGCGACCGACTGGGCCCTGAACGGCATCACCGCCCCGGAATCAACCTCCCTCGCGGTCATCACCGCCGAATCCGTCCCCCTCGACGTGAACCAGCCCCGCGCCTGACCGGGGGTGGCAACCGGACACCTCTACCATGAACCATGAATAACCAGCCTGCGCCCGGCCCTGGCACCGGCGCGCCGTCACTCGTCACGCTCGGCCTGCACCGTCCCGTCGTGGCCGAAACCGCCTTCGTCGCCCCCGGCGCCGTGCTCATCGGGCGCGTCACCATCAGCGCCGGGGCGAGCATCTGGTACGGGGCGGTGCTCCGCGCCGACCTTGATTCCATCTTCGTCGGCGGGCGCAGCAACATACAGGACGGCTGCGTCCTGCACGTAGACCCCGGCGTGCCGCTGTCGCTGGGTTCGGACGTCACGGTCGGCCACAACGCCACCCTGCACGGGTGTGTCGTCGAGGACCAGGTCCTGATCGGGATGGGCGCGATCGTGCTCAACGGAGCGCACGTGGGACGTCAGTCGATCATCGCGGCCGGCGCCCTCCTCACCGAAGGGCAGCAGGTCCCGGAGGGTGTGCTGGTGGCCGGGGTGCCGGGCAAGGTGCGGCGTGAGCTGTCCGACCCAGAGCGTGCGGCGATCGGGCGCAGCGCTGCCGTCTACCTAGACCTCGCCGAGGTGCATCGCCGCGGCGGGGTGTGACCGGAGAATCTGGTCCGGGGTTGCCACCATCTCCGGCCGCTGCGACGCGGGGCCGTTCCGGATTCGTCTCGGCCTGATCTAACCGAAGGTGAAGGAGTAGGCCTGGACGCCGGGGTCGAGGGATGTGATCTCGAAGGTGCGCTCGGTGATGGCTCCAGGTTGGCGGATGAGCTGGTAAAGCCGCTGTTCGGTGACGGTGCCGTGGCCCTCGCGGTCAAGGTCGGTCCCGTGCGCCGGGCCCGGCGGCTGCCCGTCCAGGAGCACCCGGAATCGCACCGGGGTTCCCGGCGTGGCCGGGCCCATGACGAGGTTGAGATCGCGGGCGTGGAACCGGTAGGCGAGCTGCCCGCCGGCCCCGTTTGCCGTGGTGGCCTGTTCCTCCATCGTCCAGTCCCCGGAGAGGGCCCAGTGGTTGAGCCGCAGCCGCTCCGGGGCGGAGTACAGGTGAGGCTTGCCCGGCAGGGCGCCGCCGGGAGATGCGAAGTTCTCGGTGCGCTCATAGCCGGTGTAGGTCTCCGGCGATCTCAAGCTGGCCCAGTCGGCCGGGGCTTCCACGCCGCGGGCGTCGACCGACACAAGCTCATGACCAACCTCGGTCGTTCCCGCCTCGGCCAGCAGTTGCTGGATAACCATTTCCGACTGCTGGTATTCGCCTTCGCCGAAGTGATGGTGCCGGATACGTCCCTCCGCGTCGGCGAAGTACAGGGCGGGCCAGTAGTGGTTGTCGAAGGCACTCCATACCGCGTAGTCATTGTCGATCGCGACCGGGTAGCCGATCCGCAGGTCGCGCACGGCGCGGCGGACGTTCCCGAGGTCGTGCTCGAAGCCGAACTCGGGGGTGTGCACCCCGATCACGACCAGCCCGCGACCGGCGTATTTCCCGGCCCAGGCCCGGAGGTAGGGCAGCTGGCGGAGCCAGTTGACGCAGGTGTAGGTCCAGAAGTCGACCAGGATGATCTTCCCGCGCAGGTCGCTCGCCGTCAGCGGCGGTGAGTTGAGCCACCCGGTCGCGCCCTCGAAAGAGGGCAGCCTGCCCTCGACGGGCAGCCGGGCCGAGGTTGCGTGCAGTCCGGCGGGGACCGGCCAGTGTGCTGTCATGACATCTCCTACTGTAGATCGTGGCGCCGCCGGCGGCGGTGATCGGCTGGACGCATAGGTCTAGTAGCGTGAGGTGATGGGGCTCGACGCCGCGCTCGACCGGTTCTGGGAGGCCGCGGCGGCCCGGCGGCTGGGCATCGATGCCATTCAGGTCGTCGCCGATGACGGTCCTGGTGGCGAGCGCCGCCGGATCGATGACATTCGCCGTGATGTGTTCTCGGTGTCGAAGACCGTGACGTCGCTGGCGGTCGGCATGCTAGAGGGCGACGGTGCGCTCAGCCTGGACGACCCGGTACTGGCGTATCTGCCCGGGCTCGCCGGCACCGCGGCCGCGGGCAGCGAGAGGATCACCGTGGGGCACCTGCTCCGCATGACGGCAGGCAACGGCTACCGCTGGCTAGATGAGGATGGCGATCATCCCGGCGACCCGGCCCGCGACTTCCTGGCCGCTCCGCTGGTGGCCGAGCCCGGCTCGGCCTACCATTACGCGGGCGGGAACACCTACGTCCTGGGCCGGGTCGTGCACGCGATCTCCGGACTGGACCTGCGTGACTTCCTGGTGCCCCGCCTGTTCGGCCCGCTCGGAATCCGGAATCCGCAGTGGCTGCGCTGTCCGCTTGGCTTCCCCCTGGCAGCGATCGGCCTTCAGCTGCGGACCTCGGAAATCACTCGGATCGCGCAACTGCTGCTGCACGAAGGCACCTGGGGCCGTCATCGCCTGGTCCCGGGTGACTACATCGCCCGGATGACCGCGGACACGACGGACACGGGCCGCGCCGAGCCGGACAACCGGACGTACGGGCTGCATGTGTGGCTGTGCGCCCGCGACGGGGCGTGGCGGATGGACGGCATCTACGGGCAGTTCGGGATCGTGCTCCCCGGCCACCACGCGTGCGTGAGCGTCACGGCGCACTACCTGGGTCCCACCACGCACATCCTGGACTGCGTGTGGGACCACATCGTGCCCGCGCTGGCCTGAGCACCTCAGCCCGGACGCCCGGTCCTTGCGTCGCCCGGGCTCTGCTGCGGGCGAGGCTCCTCCTGCACCAGGTGCAGCTGCACCGGCTTGCCGGTCAGCTCCTCAAGTTCGGCGCGGAGCCGGTCGGCCTGCGCATCGCCATGGCCGCGCGCCACGCCCGGCCGGGCGGCGTGGATCTCAACCCGGATGTGGTCCAGGTCCCCGTAGACCGCTAGCGCGGATACCCCGGCCGACCGTCCTATCCGCCGGCGTATCAGGTCACCGATCTCCTCGATGCGCAGCTCCTGGACCGTCAGGATCTCCGAACCGGCGGCGAGCCCGGCGTCGGCGATCCCGGCCATCTCGATGTGATCCGCCAGCAGCCCTAGGCCGCCGCGGCGGTGAAGACTCCCGCGGGGCGCACGATGACCAGGGCGGCTCCGGCGCACACGACGACAAGGCTGAACCGCCGCCGTCGGCGTCCACCTGGCTGGAGGCTGTCACGCCCCGTTCGTTCGGAAAATCTCAATCTTCGGAACGACCGTGGTGCTTGGGTCCGCACAGCGAGTCCGCGGCACCTCGGGGGTGCCGGCCGGCTCGACTACCCAAAGGTCCGCCAGTGCGCCGGC
>PMST01000380.1 GCA_003168295.1 Actinomycetota bacterium | reverse complement strand
CTGCGACAACGCCGACGAGACCGATGACCCCGGCGAGACCGATGACCCCGGCGACACCGGCGGCCCCGGCCAGAGTGATGGCCCGGGCGGGAACGGCGGCCCGGGCGGCTCCGGTCACGGTCCCCGCAACGGCCCCGGCGGGACCAGCGGGACCGGCCCCGGTTCCGGCCGGCGGGCCGGGGGTTCCGGGCCGAGCCTGGCGGCCCAGGTCACCCTGACCATCCCGTGGGGGACCTGGCAGGGCCGCTCGGATACCCCCGGCGAGGCCGGCGGGTTCGGCCCGCTGGACCCCGAGACCGCCCGGGACCTGGTCACCGCCGCGGCCCGGCGCCCGGACACCCGGTGGTGCTACACCGTCCTGCACCCGGACGGGACCGCCGCCGCGCACGCCTGCGCGCCCGGCCCGCACCCCGGCGGCCCCCCCGACCCNNCCGCCCGCAACGCGACGTGCACAGCGCCGGGCTGCGGGCAGCCCGCCGCCCGCTGCGACCTGGACCACACCACTCCCTGGCATCTCGGTGGCCTCACCTGTCCCTGTAATATCGCTCCGTTGTGCCGTCATCACCATCGGTGTAAACAGGCCCAGGGCTGGTGGCTCGAGCAAAGTGAACCGGGTGTCCTGAGATGGAGAACCCCGGCCGGCCGCACCCACACGACCACTCCGACCGTCTACCCGCTGTAGCGATCCCGGCCGCCAGGTCGCGCTAATACCAGGTACCGGCTTGCCGCCGAGCTTTATCCCGCCCTGGCTGCGACGGTTTTTGGGTGCGAGCGCCTCCGGCCCGGGTTACAGGCGGGAGGTGAGCTCCTTCACGATGTCTGCGGCTGACTGGGACTCCTTCGCGAGTGCTACGCCTTGTCCGGCCCACATCGAGAGCGCTTCGATCTCACCGGTCGTGCCGACCATCGGGGGCGCTGGCTCGTAACGAACGATCGCTTCGCCGGAGGCGAAGTGCGCGATCACGTCGCCCGCTCCCGGCCGCCGCGCGAGCGGGGGACGGCCTGCGGCCTCCCACGCCGTGGCCGTTGAGTTGCGGAGCGCGCGGTGGGGAGAATCGGGCCAGCCGACCTCGTACAGGTTGGGATACAACTGCGGATCGGTCTCGGCCGCGGCGATCAGCCGACGGCGGTAGTCCTCGTGGATCGGCATCTCCTCGGCCAGCAGGAAGCGGGTGCCCAGCCACGCGGCCTGGGCACCCAGGGCGAGCACCGCCGCGACTCCGCGAGCGTCGCCGATCCCGCCGGAGGCGATCACCGGCACCGGCGCCACCGCGTCGACCACCGCGGGCACCAACGCCAGTGTGCCGACGGTGCCCCACACGTGCCCGCCGGCCTCCAAGCCCTGCGCGACAATCACGTCAACGCCGGACGTGACCGCCCGCCGTGCCTCCTCGGCACTGCCGACCGTGAGCAGGACAATGCCGCCGGCGTTGTGCACAGCCTCGACGTAGCCGCTGGGATCCCCCCAGAGAAACGAGACGATCCGCAAGCCGGCCTCGAGGGCCTGGTCAAGATGGTCGTGGTGATCGGAGGTGAGAACGAAGTTGCCGCCGAACGGCCGCGTGGTCAGCGCCGCCGTCTCACGAACGACGGCCCCGACGTCAGCGGACCAGGTGAGCGTCACCATGCCGAGCGCGCCGGCATTCGAGACCGCCGCGGCCAGTTGGGGAATCGCAGCCATGGGTGCCTGAACGATTGGTCGTTCAATTCCGAGCATTTCGCATACCGGCGTGGTCACAGTCTTCGCCCCTTCCGTGGTTCTCCGTTACGTATACGATGTCGGCATCGACTCGGAGCCCCGGTCCCAGCCGTGGAACTTCGAGTAGTCGTGCGCGTCCCAGGCTTCGCGGAGCCCCGGGGTGCCCAGATCCCAGTCCGGGCGGATCTCGCTGGTGACGGCGCGCAGGTCATGCCACAGGTCGTAGAACGACGGGCGGCCCCAGAACCAGTAGCCGTTATAGACACTGTGGATGACCAGTCCGGGCTTGAGCACCAGCGTGTGCGGGATCATGGGGTTNNGGATCGGACAGGAAGGTCCACTGGGCGCCCACCGACGCGCGGAACTCTTGCAGGACGTGATGGTCGTCGGTGGCGATGGTGGCGATCTGGGTGTAGGCCACCGCGACCTTCGAGTAGTTGGCCGCCAGCTCAAGATGCTGCTGGTGCTCTTTGGGGCAGTAGTTGCCGCGTGCCAGGGTGAGGACCAGCGGATCGCGGCCCTGAAGTTCGCTGAGCTTACGCACCGTACCGGTGTGGTCCGGGAGGGCGTAATCGGGGAAGGTGCCGCCTGGTCTGATGTCGGGACGCATGGGATGACTGCCTCTCGTAGCTGTCTATGGACTATCTGGTAAGCGAACCCAGGCCCGCAGGAAGTTCCCGGTTTGCGCGGTGGCCTCGGCGGCCTCGGGGGTGCCGAGCAGGATCTGGTAGACGTGGGGCAGGCCCTCGCCGATCTCCAGGATGACGTCGCCCCCCGCTTGCGGCTGCTGCTGTGGCCAGGCGTTCGGAATCGCTGAGCAGCAGGTCGGCCGTGCCTACCTGCACAAGCAGCGGCGGGAGCCCGGACAGTGAGGCGAATAGCGGCGACGCCAGGGGCGTCTTAGGGTCAGCCCCGGCTAGGTAGTCAGAGGCGAACTGTTGCAGCATGGCGGGGGTGGAGAACGGATCTTGATCGACGCGCTCGGTCATCGAGGCCCCCGAGCTGGTCAGATCCACCGTCGGGGACATCAGCGCGGCGGCCGCCGGCAATGCCTCCCCCGCGTCACGCGTAGCCACGAGCAGGGCGACGGCGAGCCCTCCGCCGGCTGAGTCGCCGGCCACCGCTATTGAACTTGCGCTCAGGCCCTGGTCGGTGCGGAGCCAGCGCCACGCCGCCAGGGCGTCGTCGATGGCGGCCGGGAAGGGGTGCTCGGGGGCCAGGCGATATTCAGGGAACAGCACCCGCATCCCGCTGGCCCGTCCGAGCCGGGCGGCCAGCTCACCGTCGCTGCGGAGCGACCCGAACTCGAAACCTCCGCCGTGCAGGAAGATGAGCACCCGGCCGGTGTCCGCTCCAGGGGCGGTAAGCCAGTGGGCTGGCACGCCGCCAGCGCTCACCTCCGTCACCAGCACGTCGTCGGGCACCGGATGAAGGCGGCCGGCTGGGGCGAAGGTGGCGCGGCGCTCTTCCAGCGTCGGCGGGGTCTGGCCGGCACTGGCCTTCTGCCGGTCCCTGAAGGCGTCGATCAGGTCCTGCATGGCCTGGCTCGGCATGTCGGCATCTCCTCGGTTTCGCGTGTCACCTGGAAGGGGCTCAGTTGTTCCGCGGGTCGTCTTCCGGGTCTAGGTATTCGAGGCTGATCGGCCCGATCGCCGTCACCTGAGTGACGTAGTCACCTGATTTGGCCCAGTGGAAATGAGGGGTACCGCCGGGCAGGACGATGACGGCACCCGGCGGGTACGCCTGCAGTTTTCCTTCGTCGAACTGTTCGCCCACGCCGATATAGAACACGCCGGATATGACCGTATAGACCCGGTCCTCGTGGTGTCTGTGGGGCATCAGCTTGACGCCGGACGGCAGCTTGACCCGGACCACGTACGGAGCGGGCTCCGATGTACGGCCCACAACGACGGCGAGACGGGCCGACGGCGGGAACGCCGGGAACGGCTCCCAGTCGATGTCCTCGGGCAGGGTCGGCCTGAAGACGGCCTGATCCAGTAGATGGGCACTCATTGTCGTGAACCTCCCGGACTCCGTGACGGACTCACCTGACGCCGTTAGCGTTCACAGTCTCGCCCTGGGGTGACCCGTCGCGCCCGTGGGATCCCTGGTCCGCTCCCTGGCCTGCCTCGACGGAGGGCTGCGCGGCACTAATGGTAGTACCGGCCCGGCCGGCCAGGATGTCGGCGGCATCGGTCAGCGCGCCGATCGCGGCCGGCCGGCCGGACGCACTGACGAAGCGGATGCACGCTTCGACCTTGGGCCCCATCGACCCGGCCGGGAACGTCATCGCCGACAGCGCGACGGTGTCGATGGCCTGGATGGGCTGCGCGTCCGGCGTGCCGTAACCGCGGATGACCGCAGGCACGTCGGTGAGCACCAGCAGGCGATCGGCTGTGAGCGTGATCGCCAGCCCGGCCGCGGTCAGGTCCTTATCGACAACAGCCTCCACTCCGGTCAGCTCACCGGCGTTCGATCGGATCACCGGTACCCCGCCACCCCCGCCGCAGATCACGAGCGCGCCGGCGTCGGCCAGGGAGCGCACGGTCTCGATTTCGACCAGCCCCAGTGGCCTGGGCGAGGCCACCACGCGCCGCCAACGGGGCCCGTCAGCGGCGACGGTCCACCCCAGGCGCGCGGCCAGCGCCTGCGCTTCGCCCTGATCGTAGCTGGCTCCAATGAACTTGGTGGGGCGGCCGAACGCGGGGTCGGACGCGTCGACGACCGTCTGGCTCATGACGCAAACCGCGTGCTGGGCGACGCCCGCGTTACCGAGCTCCTGGACCAGCCAGTACCCGATCATGCCCTGGGTCTGGGCGACCAGCACGTCGAGCGGATACGGCCGGCTGAGGCTCGTATCCGCCTGACTCTCCAGCGCGAGCACCCCCACCTGCGGCCCGTTACCGTGGCACAGCACGAGCTGGTGATCGGCGGCCAGCGGGGCGAGGGCCGCGGCGGCCTGCCGGACATGCCGCCGCTGGATCACGGCGTCCGGCCGCTCGTCCCGCTCGAGCAGGGCGTTTCCGCCCAGGGCCACTACGACGCGCATCGCTTATCCGGCCGGCGACTGGCTGAGCAGGGCCTTTCGGGGCGGCTCATGACGATGGGCCGAGGGTGGAGATCATCAGGGCCTTGATCGTGTGCATCCGGTTCTCCGCCTGGTCGAATACCACTGAAGCGGGTGACTCGAAGACCTCGTCGGTGACCTCCAGCGCGTCCAGCCCGTGTTGGGCGTAGATCTGCTGGCCGATTTCGGTGTCGCGGTTGTGCAGGGCCGGCAGGCAGTGCAGGAACTTGACCGCCGGATTGCCGGTGGCCTTCATCACGGCGGAGTTCACCTGGTAGGGCAGAAGCTGGTCGATCCGGGCACCCCACTGATCCTCGGGTTCGCCCAGGGACAGCCATACGTCGGTGTAGACGAAATCCACCCCGGCCACGCCCGTGGTGACGTCCTCCGTCACCAGGAGCCTGGCGCCGGATCCGGCGGCCAGGCCCGCGGCGATGCCGCGAATCTCCGCCGCGGGCTGCAGCGCGGGCGGAGCGCAGATGCGGACGTCCATGCCGAGCGTGGCCCCGGTCACCAGCAGCGAGTTCGCCGTGTTATTCCGGCCATCCCCCAGGTAGCAAAAGGACACCTCGGCCAGGGGCTTGCTGGAATGATCGGTCATGGTCAAGATGTCGGCCAGCATCTGGGTCGGGTGCCAGGTGTCGGTGAGCCCGTTCCAGACCGGCACCCCGGCGAACTCGCCCAGGGTGTCCATGGATTCCTGGGTGAATCCGCGGTATTCGATGCCGTCAAACATGCGGCCGAGCACGCGGGCGGTGTCTTTCACCGACTCCTTGTGGCCCAGCTGGGACTCTCCCGGGCCGAGGTAGGTGACGTGCCCGCCCTCGTCGTGGGCGGCGACCTCGAACGCGGACCGGGTCCGCGTGGAGGTCTTCTCGAAGATCAGGGCGATGTTGCGGCCCGCCAGCCGCCGCCCGGTCACGCCCCGGCGTTTGTCCGCCCGCAGTTGCCGGGCCTCCTCGACGAGGTAACCGAACTCTTCGGCGTTGAGGTCGGTTTCCTTCAGCAGACTGCGTCCGTGCAGGGCCATCAGGCACTCCTTACTCGGCTTGATCGCGTGGCTAGGCCGGATCGCGCTCGATCGGGCAGGTCATGCACCGGGGGCCGCCGCGGCCGCGGCCGAGTTCGCTGCCAGGCACGGCGATCACCTCGATGCCGTGCTTGCGCAGCATGGTATTGGTTGTGTCGTTGCGGTCGTAGCCGAGGATCACGCCCGGGGCGACGGCCAGGTAGTTGTTCCCGTCGTCCCACTGCTCCCGCTCGGCGGCCCTGATGTCCTCGTCGGTGATCAGCACGGTGACCTCGGCGATGCCCATCGCCGCCGCGAGGGCGTCCCACAGGCTGCGGTTGTAGGTGACCTTCCGGCCTGCCCCGTAGCCGTCGGCGGTGATGGTCCACGATCGCATGTGCCGGTCGATGAAGGGATAGAGCACGAAGGTGCTCCGGTCGATCATGGTCATGACCGTGTCGAGGTGCATCATCGCGTGCGACTTGGGCAGCTCGACGGCGATCACGGTGTGGGCCTGGCCGTTGGCGAACAAGGCGCGGGAGAGGATTTCCGCCGCCATCGGCGTGGTCCGCCCCCCATGCCGATCAGGACGGTGCCGTGGCCCAGGACGTGCACATCGCCGCCTTCCACGCTGGCCGGCAGGTGATTGGCGTCGTCGCCGCCGTAGTAGGTAACGAAATCGGCGCTGGCGAACATCGGATGGTAGCGGTACACGGCGCGCATGTGCAGGTTCTCCCGCTGCCGGGCGGGCTTGGCCATCGGGTTGACCGAGACCCCGCCGTAGACCCAGCAGGAGTTGTCCCGGGTGAACAGGTGGTTGGGCAGCGGGGGGAGCAGGAAGTCATCGGCCCGCAGCATGTCCCATTTCAGGCTCTTGGCCCGCAGCGGCCGCAGGTCGGCCTTGAGCACCCCGCCGACCAGGTACTCGGCCAGCCGTGGCCCGTCGAGGTCCGCGAACAGCTCGCGCAGCGGGCCGACGAGCGTCGGGCCCAGCATCTCGGGGGTGCAGAGCTTGTCCAGCACGAACGCCCGGCCTTCGGGCTGCTCCAGCGTCTCGGCCAGCAGCTGCGCGAAGTAGTGCACGCGCACGCCCTGGTCGCGGAGCGTCTCGGCGAACACGTCGTGTTCTTCCTTGGCCTTGCTGGCCCACAGCACGTCGCCGAATAGCAGCTCGCCGATGTTCTGCGGGGTGAGCCGGGACAGCTCCAGGCCCGGGCGGTGAACGATGGCCTGCCGCAGCTGGCCCACCTCTGACTGAACGTTGAAGCTCATGACCGTCCCTCCGGCGGCGGGCCCGGACGAAGGCGTAGAGGATGATTCCGGCCAGCACGACGACCATGGCCTGGTACACCGCCGAGTACCCGGCGGCGAAGGTGACCCACAGCGAGAACAGCACCGCCGCGACGGTGATCGACAGGTCCCGGGCCAGCAGCCATCCCTGCAGCGGCCGACGGCGGGACACCAGATAGGTGAGCTGGGCGCAGGCCGAGAACAGGTACGGGATGGCCACGGTGACCACGGTCAGGTCGACCAGGTAGGTGAAGATGGTCAGCCCGGAGCTGGTGGTGTAGCGCCACAGCATCAGCAGTGACGGCAGTGCCGCCGCGACCACGACACCGAACCAGGCCGTGTCCCTGCGGTCGGTCCAGGCGAACGCCCGCGGGAACAGGCCGTCGTTGGCCGGTGCCCGCGACACCTCGGCGGTGACCAGGGTCCAGCCGATGAGCGCCCCGAACCCGGAGGTCGCGGCCAGCGCGGCGACCAGCTTCCCGGCCCAGGCGCCGTGCGGGAAGATCGTCTGGAAGGCGTTGACGAACGGCGCCCCGTTGTTCACCAGCGCGCGGTGCGAGACCAGGCCCATGACCGCGGCCGACACCGCCAGGTACACGATGGCGCTGGCGCCGGTCCCTAGCAGCGAGGCGCGGCCGACATTGCGGCGCGGGTCCTTGACCCGCTTGGCGATGATGGCCGCCGTTTCCACGCCGATGAACGAGAACAGCGCCACTCCGGCGGCGATCCCGATCGCCGAGTACAGGCTGCCGCCTGAGGCGTTGAACGCGCCGAACTTGGCCTTGGTGACAAAGAACCAGCCGACCACGCCGACGAACAGCAGCGGCAGGTACTTCAGCACCACGGTGATGTTCTGCAGCCAGGCGGTCTGCCTGAGCCCGGCCAGGTTTATCGCCGCCGGGACCCACAACCCGAACAGGGCGATCCCCCAGTTCCCCAGGCCCGACGGCTTGATGTTGAACAAGGCGTCGACATAGAACACCCAGGACGAGACGATGGCGGCGTTGCCCGCCCAGGCCTGGATCCAGTAGCACCAGCCGGTCAGGTAGCCGGCGAAGTCGCCGAACTCGTGCCGGGCGTAGGCGTAGAGCCCGCCGTCGGCGTTCGGGACCCGCCTGGTCAGCTGGCCGAACAAGACAGCCAGCACCATCGCGCCCAGGGCGATCACCGCGAGCACGACGAGCGAGACGGTGCCCGCGCTCGCGAGCACCGCCGGCATAGTGAACACCCCGGCGCCGACGACGGTGCCGATGACCAGGCCGGTCGCCGACGTCAGACCCAGCGCACGGGCCTTCTGCTGATCCTTCACCGACGCCGGCTCCGGATCCCGATGCAGCCCGCCCGGCGGGGGGGCGCTGACAGCGCTGGACATGGGTTCCTCCTCCCGGGGGCGGCCGACCGGCTCGTCCCGCAGGCCTGGTCAGGACGACCGGCTGGCCCGGGCCGAGCGTATTTGCGCGAGGCGGTCGCGCTTCGACCGGGCCGTGGTACCTGTGCGGGCCCTAGGGATCGCTCCTGGTCGGGACGTCAGACAGCCGGGACACGCGCAGTGTGCAACTGGGGCAGGTGGCCCAGCGATGTCTCACCTGGGCGATCAGGGGATGGTGAGTACCGGGTAGGGCGACTCGTGCAGCAGCCGGACGGGGACCGAGCCGATGACGCGGTGCGGGACATGGTGAGAGCGGCCGGTCACGATGATGGGTGTGCTGGCGGGCTCGGCGGCGGCGTAAGTGCTGGCGGCGTCAAGAATCGCGGCTTCGGGCGATTCCTGGCGGCGCTCGAACGTGTACGGCGCGCCGGCCGCGGCGGCGATCTCCTCAGCGGCCTCAGCCACTCGGGCGGCCTTCTCATCGCGGTCCTCGTCCATCTCGGCGCGGCCGAATCCGGACAGGTCGCTGTCGATCAGCACGCGGTCGGCATAGATGACGTGCAGGGCGCCGGGGCGCTTGCTGAGGAGGTCCACGCCCCAGCTCAGCGCCCGCTGGGCTGGCTCGGAGTCATCGAAGCCGACGACCAGGGTGACGGACTGCCCCGCACCGGGATCTGGACTGACGGGGACGGGGACGGAGGCGCGGCCCGGCTGGGCGGAGGACCGTTCGGCCAGGATGGGTGGTGGCGTGACAGGCCTGGTCAGCGCGAGAGCGGGGCGTCGGAGCGCCGTGACCAGGATTAGGCCGGCCACGCCGACCAGCGCCCAGGCGGCCAGGGTCCAGAGGTACGGGCTGGTGGCATGGCCGCCGAAGTAGACCACGTTGCGGA
The DNA here is from genome assembly GCA_003168295.1 of Actinomycetota bacterium. Next base: position 12,582 of record PMST01000380.1, on the reverse strand, counting down.
TGGCGCTGGCCGCTACCCCTAGCGGTAGGACCGGGCTAAAGAAGCGCATGAAGCCGGGGCTGAAGCTGGCCAGGTTGGCCGGTCCGCCGCTGACCGGGATCCCGGCCACGATGAACACCAACACGGCCAGGGCGACCAGAGGCGGCCGGATCCGGGCCAGTACGGCCGTGGGGGCCGCCACGGCCAGCGAGAACAGCGCGATAATGCCGGCGATCGCCGCGTAGTGGCCCAGGCCGGCAATGCCATCCAAGATCGCCGCGGCGACCAGCCCGCTGACGACGGCCGCGGCCACGGGCAGCGCGACGGCCCAAGCGCGCGGGGCGCGGCGGAAGGCCAGCGCCGACGCCGAGCCCGCGGCCAGGCTGGGGATCAGCACGGCCAGGACGACAAACCAGGACGACAGCGCCTGGGAGTCATTGACCCGCGGCAGGACAACGTCCGACACTATGAGCTGACGCCCGGACCGCGCCGCCACGGCCGCGAAGGCCCCGCTGAGGGCCTGGTCAGGGCCGGTGCCTCCGGCCTGCGTGACCAGCAGTCGCAGGTTCGCGCCGGAAGCGATCAGCGCGCCATCGACCTCACGCTGCGCGATACCGGTCGTGGCGCTGGCTTCGCTGGGGTAACTACGGAAGCGGAAAGCCCCGGGGACGGCGGCGTCCAGGGCGGCCTCGACGTGGCGGGTGACCGCAGTGGAACCGACGATGCCGACGGGAAGGTCATGCGGTGTCGGCCGATGGAAAGCGCTGAGGGTTAGCGCGACGAAGATCGCGACGAAGCCCGCGCTGACCACGATGAAGCCCGCGAACGCGCGGTACCGAGCCGGAAACCTGCGGCCGTCCCCGGCGTGCCTTGCCGCCACCTGAGCCTCCCTTAAATGCCAACAGTTGTTGGCACAACATTAGGCACCGAATGAGGTATTGTCAACAAGCGTTGGCAAACATGCGTTGTCGAAAGATAAGCTGGGACATCATGACGGACATCAGCCGTGCGGCGGTAGCGGCGGCCCCAAGTAAGGTCGGCCCGGTGCCCGGGACGGGCGGGCCGGTGGTACCCGGGACGGGCGGGCCGCGATCTGAGGGCACCCGCCGGGCCATTCTCGGTGCGGCCCGGGCGACGTTCGCGGCGCGAGGATACGAAGGCACCACCATCCGCGCCGTCGCCGCGCGGGCCGACGTCGACGCGTCGATGGTCATGCGCTACTTCGGGTCCAAGGCGGGGTTGTTCACAGCGGCCGTCACCATGGATCTGCACGTCCCGGACCTGGGCTCGGTGCCGGCCGGCCGTCGGGGCGAGGTACTGGTCCGCCATTTCCTCAGCCGGTGGGAGGATCCCGCCCGCGATGACGAGATGACCGCCTTGATCCGGACCGCCGTCACCAGCGAGATCGTCGCCGGGCAGCTCCAGGCCGTACTGAGCCAGCTGATCACCAAGCCGATCGCCGACCTGGGCGCCGACCTGGGCGGCGAGCAGGCGGCCGAGCGCGGCACCTTCATCGCGGCGCAGTTGCTCGGCCTGGCCCTGTGCCGGTACATCCTGCGGTTGGAGCCGCTGGCCTCGTTGCCGCCTGATGACGTAGTGGCGGCTGTCGCCCCATCGGTTCAGCGCTACCTGACCCGGGCGGCCGCATCGCCGTCGGCGCTGGGTGGTCATGACTCCTCCGGTGGCTGATGTTGTTCCATCCGGCCGGTCATGCCGCGGTGCTGGCCTGCGAAGCTGAACCCGCTCGCACCCCGGATCCGGACGACGAACGCGGCGGCCACCGCTACCCACGCGGCCACGGCCGCCCAGAGCATGAACCGGCTGAGTGGTGCCATGAAGGCGAGATGGGCGACCTGGCCGAACGTCAGCGTGGCGACGCTGTACATGCCGAGCGGGAAGACCACGCTCCACAACGCCGGCTCGTAGGTCAGCGGCCAGTGGTGCCGGATGTGGCGCCAGAAACCGAGCACGACGAGCAGCGGGATCCACCAGGTGCCAAAGGACCACAGCGCGAAGGAGAACCCCTCGACGAACCCGATGATCGCCGTGGCGCCCATCAGGATCCAGTCACCATGGCCACAATCAGCACGATGAACCCGGCCGACGCGATGACGAGCAGCGTTCGCGACAGCCACGAGGGTCCCAGCAGAAATGTTCCCGTCGAGATGATGCTCGTGGCCATCACGAACGGGAAGTAGCCCGGAGACAGACCCTGGATGGCTGTCGCGGTCCGGCGGAGGGATCGCGACGGCCCGTCCCCCGCGATCGTCACGGCGCCGGAGCCAGACCGCGAGCCTGACCCGGGAGCGTCCGGCGCGCCGATGCCGGCGGTATCGCCCGGAAGGCGAAGGCTGAAATGGTCCGACATCGGTGGCTCCTTCGCGATGATTCCTGGGCCGGCGGCGGTCTCAGCGGCACGTTGCTACTCTGCTTATCGTCTATTCCGCTCATCGTGCGCTTGGAGCGAGCCGCTCGCGCCCGGGAAGGCCCTGGCCGGCACCCTGGCCCGGGGCCAGGCTTGACGAGACCAGGGCTCGGGCCAGGGTAGCTACGGGCGCGGGCGGGCGTCCTGGCCGGCGACGGTGAAGGCCAGCGCATTACCCTGCACCAACCCAGTCGCGTAACGGACCGCCTCCCGGCCGAACCCCGATCAGGTGAGATCCGAGCCGCGGCATTCTGGCTACTGACGAGGCTTAGGTGAACAGCACATGGATGACGTCAAGACCCGCGCCCGGATAGAGGAGCACTGGACGGCTTCCGAAAGCGGGGACAGCGACACCGAGCACGCGATCTACGCGGCCGACGGGATCTTGGACTACCCGCAGTCCGGCGAGCGCTTCCGGGGCCGGTCGAAGATCGAGGCGCAACGCGGCGGGCACCCGGCCGAGCGCCACTTCCGCGTCCTGCGGATCCGGGGCGGTGGCGACCTTTGGGTCAGCGAGGTCGTGATCACCTATGACGGCGCGCCGACCTACTCGGTGAGTGTCATGGAGTTCGGCGGCGATCTGGTCACCCACGAGACCCAGTACTTCGCCGACCCCTTCCCGGCGGCGGCCTGGCGGGCGGCGCTGGCCGAGCCGATCCCGGACGGCGAACGATAAACCCCGCGGGTTCAGGGTTCGGGGCGGCCAATGGTGACGTCTACGCCGGGCGAGTAGTGCACCAGCGGTTCGCCTTCGGGGGCGGGCAGGCCGGCCGCGGTAAGCAGGTGGTCTTCCAGGACCTGGGCTTGAGCGCGGTAGAGGGGCCAGGGCTGGTGGCAGGCGCGGGCCGAGACCGGGCGGCCGCCGGTGACGCTGAACAGCATGAAGCGGGCGGTCAGGAAGTGCTCGAGTGCGGTGACGTCGGCCGGGGCGATCGGCGCGCCGATGCCGATGCGCAGGCGAGAGATAGCCGGGCGCGGGCCGGGCCAGACGCGGCGGGACAGGTAGGTGATCTGGTTGCCGCGTTCGCGAAGCCGCATCGACGACCAGAAGTACGGCAGGCGGTAGGGCGTGGCGCGCGCGGTGACGACCGCGCCCAGGCGGGACGCGTCTAGGGAGAAGAACCAGATGCCGGACCGCCCCGCGTGGTCGCGGACATAGGTGCGCACGTTCGTTTCGCAGAAGTTGGATGCCCAGGGCACCCGCTGGCCGCCTGGCGTGGCCACCCGCATGTAGAACGGCACCAGGCCAACCCACGCCGCACCGTCGTACGTCTCGACCTCCAGGCCGTCGGGCAGCAGCCGCTGCACGTCGGCGGCCTCGAACGGCCAGTGCAGGAACGTCAGCCGTTCCCACCGGTGCCGCATGACCGGCCGGTCAATGGTGAACGGGCAGGTGCCTGGGGCACCCGGGGTCAGCGTGGTCATGGCTTAAGTTTGCGGGGTCGCAGGTCCAGCGGGTGCGGCGGGATCATTTCGGTGCTGCTGACAGCGGCATCAGCTCAGGGAGGAGGACAGGACCATCGGGCGGCCCTGGCCCAGGAAGAAGATGCCCGGGTAGCCCGCGGTCTGGAAGCCGGCGTTGGGGTTATCGCGCAGTTTTGAATGCTCGATCGTGAGCGTGCCGGTTTTGTTGTCGCTGACGAAGAAGAGCGCGCCGCCGCCCTCGCGGGCGCTGTTGCCGGTGATGACGGAGCCGTCGACGGTCACCGTGTAGTCGTCCCCGTCGGTGTAGATGGCGCCGCCGCTGCCGCCGCCCGGGGTGCCGGCCTGGGCCGGGTTGGCGCCGTCGCCGATGGCGCGGTTGCCGGTGAAGGTGCTGCCGGTGATCTCGACGGGCCGGCTGGCGTACTGGCTCAGCGCCCGGATGGCGGCTCCGCCCAGGTCGGGACCGGTGGAATCGCAGCGGTTGCCGGTGAAGCGGGCGTCGATGACCTTGAGCTGGCCGCCGCGGTCGAAGATGGCCCCGCCGCCCCCGCCGTCGTAGACCTGCCCGGTGGAGTTGCCGTCGGCGAGGGTGATGTTCTCCACGGTCAGGGCGGGAGCGGCCTGGTCCTGGACTATATCCAGGTCGGACCCGCAGGCTGTTCTGTCCGCGAGAGCCAATACGGGAAATCTCCGGCTTAACCGGCCCGGTGATCCGCCGCGCTTTCGGGTTCCCGGCCGAAGGCTCTTGACCGGGACAGCCAGGTAATGATCCGCTGCGCCTTGTCCGGCCCGTCAANNATCCAGGCGTGGAACGGCCGGCCGTCGGGGAAATACAGCCACCAACCCTGCTCGGCGCGCAGCAGGCGGTAGGACCGGGATACGGACAGCCGGGATCCGTTCCAGAGCAGGGTGCCCTGCTCGACCCACGCGATCTGATCGCGCTCGCAGCGCAGCGTGAGCCGGCCGTACACCGTCCCGGACAGTCCGGTGCGCCGGTCGGCCAGCGTTCGCGTCAGCCGCCAGTCCCCGAGCAGGTCCGTCGGGTCGATCGCCGTGATACTGTCACCGGCCATCGGACTATGATCGCGACCCGTCCGCCTCTACCCGGGTCATGCGGGGACGGCTTGCATGGCTTCGGCCAGCAGGGTGACCGACCGCAGCCGACCCTCGATGTTCGGCGCCTGGTGGACGACGATCAACTCGTCAGCCCCGGTATGGGAGATGAAGCCGTCGAGATAGTCGCTCACCTGGGCCGGGGTACCGACCGCGGCGTATGTGAGCATCTGGTCCACGTGAGCGCCGAAGCCAGCGGCCAGCAACTGGTCCGCCTGCTCATCGGTCAGATTCTCGGTGTCCTGGCCGCGGCGCCCGCGCCCGTACAGGCTGATGGCCCGCACTCGGCGGATGCCCAGGAGCTGCTCCCGGGCGGAGCTTTCGGAGTCGGCGGCGATCACGTTGACGCCCACGATCGCGTACGGCTGTTCTAGCTGCGCGGACGGCCGGAACTCACGCCGGTAGAGGGCAAGGGCGGCGTCGAGCTCGGCCGGCGCGAAGTGCGAGGCGAACGCGTAGGGCAGGCCGAGCGCGGCGGCCAGCCCGGCCCCGAACAACGACGAACCCAGGATGTACAGCGGGACATTCGAGCCCTTGCCGGGGACCGCGTCCACCCCCGGCACCCGGGTATGGCCGGCGAGATAGCCCTGCAGCTCCACCACGTCCTGCGGGAAGGTGTCGGCCGAACTCGGGTCGCGGCGCAGCGCGTACATCGTGTTCTGATCCGAGCCCGGCGCCCGCCCCAGGCCGAGGTCGATCCGTCCTGGGTACATGGCGGCCAGGGCGCCGAACTGCTCCGCGATCAGCAGTGGCGCGTGGTTAGGCAGCATCACCCCGCCCGAGCCGAGCCGGATCGTCCGGGTCTGCGCGCCGACGTACGCGATCAGCACACTTGTGGCCGAGGAGGCGATGCTGGCCATGTTGTGGTGCTCGGCGTACCAGACCCGCAGGTATCCCAGCTCCTCGGCCCGCTGGGCCAGCGCCACGCTGTTCGCGAAACTGTCACTGGCGGTCTGACCCCGCGCGATCGGCGCCAAGTCGAGAATCGACAACGGCACACGCATTACTGACTCCTCACCTACTACAGGTAGTTCTCGAGATCTGCCTTGATATCGGCGGGCAGCACGGTCGGCTCGTAACGCTTGACGACCTGGCCGTCCCGGCCGATCAGGAACTTGGTGAAGTTCCACTTGACCTCGTCGGTGCCCGCTGCGTCCGGCCGGATCTTCGAGATCGCTTCGTAGAAGCCGCCGTACTGAGGGCCGAAGTCGCCGGGCGCCTCGGCCCGCAGCCACTGGTACAGCGGGTCGGCGTCCGGGCCGTTGACCTCGATCTTGGCGAGGACCGGGAAGGTCACGTCGTAGCTGGACTTGCAGAAGTCCTGGATCTCCTCGTCGCTGCCTGGTTCTTGCCCCTTGAACTGGTTGCAGGGAAAGCCCAGGATCTCCAGGCCGCGATCTTTCTGGTCGCGGTACAGCGACTCCAGCCCTTCGTACTGCGGCGTCAGCCCGCATTTGCTCGCTACGTTCACGATGAGCAGCACCTTGCCCTCGTAGTCCTGCAGCGGAACCCGCTTGCCGTCCACTGCGGTCCCCGCGAATTCGTATGCCGTGGTCATGACTGCTCCTCATCGTCGAGACTCGGTTGCGCCCGCATCCTCATAGGGCCACAACATCCCGGCCCGGTTGATCGATTCCGCCGAACCGGGCCACCCGGCCGCGCCGTCTCCGGGCCGCGAGCCATCCCCAAGTCTGTGCATCGTCGAACCCGCCAGACCGGTCCAAGTCTGACGTGTGCTACAAAAGCCCTGACTGAACGCAGCGGCGCAACCAGCGACTTTGCTCGTTCGATCGGCGGCTTTCCCCGGGCGGACGGTGCTGCTCCACCAGCTCGCGCCGAGACGCCGGGAGAGAGGAATAGCCATGCCCTACTACCGGGCCGTCGGGCAGCTTCCCCGCAGGCGCCATGTCGAGTTCACCAGCGCCGCCGGGGAGCCGTGCTTCGAGGAGTTCATCGGGGAAGAGGGTTTCTCCGCAACTGGGTCATTGCTCTATCACCGGGGTGTTCCCGCGAACTTGGTCGATTCCCGGGAGTGGAAGCTGGGCGATCTGTGCACCACTGTCAATCACCCGCTGCGGCCCCGGCACTTCCGGCTGCCGGACCTGTTCCCCGGCCACGCCCAACGTGCCACTGATGTCGTCCGGGGCCGCCGCCTCGTGCTGGGTAACGACGATGTCCGCATCAGCTACGTCGTGGCCGAGATGGCTTCGCCGTTGTACAGCAACGGCCTCGGTGACGAGGTCGTCTACATCGAGAACGGCACTGCCGTCGTTGAGAGCATCTTCGGACGGCTTGAGGTAGGCCCCGGAGACAACGTGATCATCCCGCGGGTGACCATCCACCGTTGGATCCCGACCGGCGTCGAGACAAACGGGCCGTTGAAGGCTTACTGCGTCGAGGCAAGCGGCCATGTGGCACCCCCGGATCGATACTTGAGCAAGTACGGCCAGTTCCTCGAGGGGGCGCCGCTCAACGAGCGGGTGATCCGTGCTGCCGACAGTCCGCTGCTCGCCGCCGAGCATGAAGCCGGCCAGGACACGGCCGTCTACGTAAAACACGGCTCGGCCAGCGATGTGCGCGGATCGGTGGTCGTCTACGACCACCACCCATTCGATGTGGTCGGCTGGGACGGCTGCCTCTATCCGTACGCGTTCAACTACCGGGACTTCTCGCCGGTCACGGGCGAGGTGCTGCAGCCGCCCCCGACCTACCAGATCCTGGCGGGGCCGGGCTTCGTGGTCTGCAACTTCGTGCCGCGCCGGCTCGAGTACGGAGCCGGCGCTATCACCGTGCCCTACTACCACTCCAACGTGGATTCGGACGAGGTGATGTTCTACCACGCCGGCGAGACCGCCGCCCGTAAGGGAACTGGCATTGGGAACGCCTCGGTATCACTCCACCCGGCGGCCTATACCCATGGTCCGACCCGCGCCGCCTACCTCGCATCGGTCGGCGCGCAAGAGAGCAAGGAGATGGCTTTCATGGTGGACACGTTCCACACCTTGCGACTCGGGGAAGGGGCGCTCGCCAGCGAGGCGCCGGAGTACGCGTGGACATGGTCTGGCCGTCGAACGGAAGGGGCCGGGGCATAAGGCGGGCCGAACGCCGCTCACGGCAGCCGGATCAGCCCAGCTTGGGACGTGCCCAGACGGCGACCCTGATCAGGCAGGTAGGCGATTTCCAGCTGGCCGAAGACGCGATGCAAGATGCGTTCGAGTCCGCGCTCGCGACCTGGCCGCGGGATGGCATCCCGCGCAACCCGGGTGCGTGGATCAACGTCACCGCGCGGCGGCGGGCCATCGACCGGCTGCGCCGCAACCGTTCGGTGGTGGACCGGGCGGCCCGCCTCGACGAACTCGCCCGCCTCGACGAGCAAGAGCACGCCACGACCAGCGAGGCCAGCATGATCGCCGATGACCGGCTCCGGCTGATCTTCACCTGTTGCCACCCGGCGCTCGAGGAGTCGGCGCGGGTCGCCCTGACGCTGCGCACGCTGGGCGGCCTGACCACCGCCGAAATCGCCCGTGCGTTCCTGGTCGCCGAGCCGACGATGGGCAAGAGGATCGCCTGCGCCAAGCGCAAGATCGCCGACGCGCGCATCCGGTACCAGGTGCCGGCCGACGACGAGCTGCCCGGACGGCTGCGGGGTGTCCTGCGTGTGGTGTATCTCATCTTCAACGAGGGGTATTCGGCCAGCACCGGCGAGCGGCTGACCCGCGGCGAGCTGTGCGGCGAGGCGATCCGGCTCGGACGGTTAGGTGGCGCTCGGTGACCAGGATCGTTCGCTGTGGGATCACGCCCAGATCGCCGAAGGGCTGCGGGCCCTGGGACAGGCAGTGCGGTTTCACGACCCCGGCCAGTATCAGCTGCAGGCCGCGATCACCGCCCTGCACATCCAGGCCGCCGACCCGGACGCCACCGACTGGGCGCAGATCGCCGACCTGTACGCCGCCCTGGGCAGGCTCAGCCCGTCGCCCGTGGTCGAGGTCAACCTCGCGGCCACGGTCGGGTTCGCCCAGGGACCACAGGCCGGCCTGGAACTGCTCCGGCCGCTGCTAGCCGACCCGGCGCTCCAGCAGTACCAGCCGATGCACGCCGCTCACGCCGAGCCGAACTACGGCGGCGACTCGCCGCCCTGACGAGCACGGATTAGCAATGATGCAGATCGAGCAGGCGGTCCCGATGGCGATGATCCGCTCACGGGTCAGGCGGCCCCTGGCGAGTAAACTCACAGCAGAACAACCCACGTGATGGTGAGGAGTTCAGATGACCGCACCCACTGGAGATATGGTTTCGATCCCGCGAGCAGAGCTGGACGCGCTCCGGGCTGAGAACCGGCGTCTGCGGCGTGAGGCCGGCGATGTTGAGGCGCTGACGCGCATCCGGTCGGATTCTGGGGAAGGCCGTACCTTTACCCACGAGGAACTGGCGGAGGCGTGGGGAATTAGTGAGTGAAAGGGTTCTTCGCTTCCCGGACAGGACTTGGGACGAGCTCGAAGGACTGCCACAACCGCTTCGAAACGCCGCTCACAGAGCGATTTTTCACCTGCTCGAAGAGCCAGTCCCGACACTTGCCGACCCGTTTCCCGACGTGGATCCGCTGCCAGGTGCGTACCGTCTTCATCTTCCGTCGGATCATCGTCGTGCAGTACGTCAAGGCCGACACCTGAATCGGATCGTCGTCGCTAAGCCGCGCTTCCCGCCATGCCCGGCGGGCCGGGCGCGGCCAGCGGTGTCGCCTGGCCGCGGCAGATAGCGAGCAGCCGGCCCGCGAGCGCGGCGGCCTGGTCGCGGATCTCCGGAATGGCGGTGGTTTCGTACAGCTGCCCCCGCAGCGGCGGGCCGAGCGCGACAATGATGTCGTTCGGCGTGCCGGACGCGTTGAGCAGGGCTCCCCTGGCGTCAACCTCGATGCCGAGCCGGAGCCGGTCCGGCCGGGCCAGTCCGCTGTCGAGCAGGCCCCGCAGCAGCGGGTCCGTGGTGGCGGTGATGTCCGCAGCGGGCCCGGTGGCGTTGATCAGCCAGCCAGCCGCCACCTCGGTTACCCGTCCGCCGTGCTCTATCCGGACGCACAGGCCCGTCGGCGTCTCGGTGACCGCGATGATGCGGCCGTGTTGCACCGAGAGCCGGCCCGCGGACCTGAGCTGGTCGATCCTGCGGGCGGTCGCGGGCGGCATGCGGTGGCGGTGCACTTCCCAGTAGCGGGCCACATGGCGCAGGAACAGCCGCTTATCCGACAGCGACAGCCGCCGCCACAGGCCGGGAATGTGTGGCCGCAGGGCGTCGACGACGGCCTGCCAGTCGTCCGGGGCCTGCGCCGCGGCCCCCCGGACGTACCTGATCAAGCCGGGAAGGTCGACCGGGCTAAGGTCAGGCACCTGCCGGACGGATGGCTGGACGGCACTGCCGGGCGAAGCTCGGTGCTCGCGCGGAATCAGGGCATGCCGGGATACCGCGTGCACGGCAGTCCGCGGATGCGCACCGGTCAAGGAGATCGCCACGTCGAGCATGGTGAGGCCCGTCCCGAGCACCACCACGGGGCTGCCGTCGGCCACGCCGTCAAGGGCTCCGGGTATCCACGGGTCGCGGATGTAGCGAGACGATGCTGGCGCGGGGAACGGCGTGGCGGGCGAGGCGTTGCCGGTGGCCAGCACGGCCGCGTCCGCGTCGATGCGGCCGTGGGCCGCCAGGTGCAGGCGCAGCGGCCGGCCCGATCCGGTATAGGTCAGTCCCACGACGTCGGAGGTGACCCGGGCGACGGTGGCGGTTGGGCCCGCCATCCGTTCGGCGTCGGCGAGCAGCTCACTCAGGTAGCGGCCGAACGCCGCCCGGGACAGGAATCCGTCATGCCTGATCCCGTTCGCCGCGGCCCAGCGCGTCAGGTGGCCAGGGTCAGCGGCGACCGCGCTCATCCGGTCGACGGGCGAATTCAGCAGATGGGCTGGGTTCTCGGTCGCGTACGCCCGGCCCAGCCCGTGCTGTCCGTACCGGTCAATCAGGGCGATCCGCAGGGGGGTCCGCGCCGCAGCGGCCGCCCGGAGCAGGTAGGTCGTGGCGAGAGTCCCGCTCGCGCCAGCGCCGATCACGGCCACGGTGGCTCTCCGGCCGCCGGCTAGCTCCGAATATCGCACGTCCCGAGTTTATCATATATTTCCGATAGGTATACTAGTCAATACGGGCATGATGACTGGGCATGATGACTCCCGGGAACATCCCGTAAGGGGGGCAGCAGTGGTCGACATCATGACGATTCAGACGCCGTCGCTCGGCGATCGGAGCTATCTGGTCACCGACGGCGCGACCGCGTTGGTCGTGGACCCGCAGCGCGACATCGACCGGGTGCTGGCCCTGGCCGCCAGCCGCGGGGTCATGGTGACCCACGTGTTCGAGACCCACATCCACAACGACTATCTCACCGGCGGACTGGCCCTGGCCCGGGTGACGGGCGCGGCCTACCACGTGAACGCCGCCGACNNCGGGTGATCGCCACCCCCGGGCATACCTTTACGCACCTGGCCTACGCTCTCGAGGACACCGCCTCGGGCGAGGCGGTGGCGGTGTTCACCGGTGGCTCGCTGCTGTACGGTTCGGCCGGCCGGCCCGACCTGCTCGGCGCCGAGCACGCGCCCGCCCTNNCATCCCACGCACGGCTTCGGCAGCTTCTGCGCGGCCACCGTCTCCGGCGCCGAGGACTCCACGATCGGCGAGGAGCGGCGCGTCAACCCGGCGCTCGCCCTCGACGAGGACTCCTACGTCGCAGGCATGCTGGCTGGCCTGGACGATTATCCGGCGTATTACGCCCGGATGGCGCCGGCCAACGCGGCCGGCCCGGCTGCTCCCGGCCTGACCCGGCCGGCCACCTCCAGCGCCGCCCAGATCAGCCGGCGCATCGCCGCGGGCGAGTGGGTCGTGGACCTGCGGAGCCGGCGGGCGTTCGCGGGCGGGCACCTGCCCGGGTCGCTGAGCTTCGAATACGGCGACAACCTGGTGGCCAACCTGGGCTGGCTGCTGCCCCCGGGCAGCCCACTGACGCTGATCGGCGACAGCCCCGGCCAGGTCGCCGACGCCCAGCGCGACCTGGCCCGGATCGGCATCGACCGCCTCGCGGGCGCGGCCGGCCTGCCGCACGAGTGGCGCGGCACGGCGCGGCTGCTGGCGTCCTACCCCGTCTCCGACTTCGAGGGCCTGGCCGCGGCCAGACGCGACCAGCCGGTCGCCGTCCTGGACGTGCGCCGCCGGCTGGAGTGGTCGGGCGGTCACATCGAGGGCGCGCTGCACGTTCCCCTGCACCACCTGCCCGGCCGTCTGCGCGACCTGCCTGCGGGCCCCATCTGGGTCCACTGCCAGGCCGGGTACCGCGCCGGCGTCGCCGCCTCGATCCTGCACGCGGCCGGGAACTCCGTGACCGCCATCGACGACGACTTCAGCCACGCGGCGCCAGCCGGGCTACCGATCACGACAACACCGCAGCCCGCCAGCTGCGCCACGACCTGACTCGTATCCGACGCTCACCAGCCGGACCGTCCACCCCGAATGCTCACGCTGAGGCGAGCCGCGGTGACCGCTATGGAGCAAGCTAAGCTAATCCGGAAACATCCGGAAATAACCAGCGCCCGCAGTGCAGCGCTGAAGGAGCGTGC
>PMST01000450.1 GCA_003168295.1 Actinomycetota bacterium | reverse complement strand
CGCGGTCGCGGCGAGGACGCCATCTACTTCGCTACGGCGAAGAACCGGTACGTCGGATCGGTCTCGCTTGGCTTCGGGCCCGACGGCAAGCGGATCCGCCGTAAGGTCTTCGGCAAGACCAAGCAGGAAGTCCGGGAGAAGCTCAAGACGCTGCATCAGGAACTGAACACGGGAGTCAGGTCCTCCAGCACTTACACCGTGCGGGAAGCCGTGGATGACTGGCTGCGCGAAGGGCTGGACGGCACGTCCGAGAGGACGCGCACTCTCTACGAGGGCCTGCTGGATCCGGTTCTCGAGCTCATCGGCGCCAGGCAGCTGCGCGTCCTGAGCGCGGGCGATGTCCGGTCGGCTCTTGGCCACCTCGCCACCCGGTACTCGACCCGGTCCCTGCAGATCACCCGGAACTCTCTCGAGCGGGCGATTCGGCACGCGGAGAGCAACGACCTCGTCGGGCGTAATGTCGCGGCCCTGGTGAAGACGCCGCAGGGCCGCAGCGGGAGGCCGTCCAAGAGCTTCACGCTGGATCAAGCGAAAGCCCTGCTGGTCGCGGCGGAGAGTACGCGCCTGCACGCGTACGTAGTAGTGAGCCTGCTAGCCGGAATCCGCACCGAGGAGGCCCGTGCGCTGCGGTGGGATCACGTGGTGACCTGGGTGGACGATTTCGCTGGCTGGCAGCCGGCCACCGTGGCGGGGTTCGAGCCGGGCAGAGCCGGTGAGGACCGGTTCGCGATTTACGTGTGGCGCTCGGACCGCGAGGGCGGTGACACCAAGACCGAGAAGTCGCGGCGGACCCTGGCGCTGCCGCGGCGGTGCGTGGAGGCGTTGCGCGAGCAGCAGAGACAGCAAGAGCGAGACCGGCTGACGGCCGGCGACCTCTGGCAGGAGCACGGCCTGGTCTTCGCGTCCAGGGTCGGCACGTCGCTGAGCGCGAACAACGTGATCCGCGCGTTCCGGGTGATCACCAAGAAGGCAGGCCTCGGCGAGGACTGGGTGCCCCGGGAGATGAGGCACACCTTCGTGTCGGTCCTGTCCGCGAACGGCGTTCCCGTAGAGAGCATCGCCCTGCTGGCCGGGCACGACCGCACGGCCACCACTGAGTCTGTTTACCGCCACGAGATCCGGCCTGCGCTCACCCTGGGCGCAGAGGTCATGGACAAGATCTTCGGTTAGTGGACGAGCCCGATGAGTTTGCCCCTCGGCAGTACGAACGACCTGTTTGAGTTTCAGTCGATTCCGCGGGGTGGCTAGCTGGTGCTTGACGTGTCTGGATGTGCCGTCTGACCAGGTGTTACGAGGCCTGCTGTGGCTGGGTATGCATGGGTGACTGTGGCCGTTGGCTGCCAGTTGGGCTACCCGGCCGCCCCGCGAACTCGCCGGAGTTCAGCCGTCCGGGGGAGGCCGCCGCGCGACCGCCTCCTTCGGCCTGGCGGAGCGGCACAGGTCCGGGACTTACGGGGCGCAGCGGCCGGCGAGTCCGGACAATGAACTCATTCAACTCGGGCTGCGCCTCGGGATTCCACTCCCTGGACCATCGCCGATGTCAAGCCCACACCTCGATGCGAACGAGATCCGTGCCGTCGGCTGATGTAGCTGGTCGTTGCTAAGTGCCTGGCAAATAGGGGGAATCGACCGTGCAGCAGGTCTATGGCTCGCTGTCGGCCGTTCATGGTTCCCCACTTGGCTCCCACGACTAGCAACCCGGGGCCGACCGGCCCAACTGGCCGCGTAGAGCGTTCTCAGGCATCCGTACGACATTTGCGTGGCCGGTCTGCGTACGTCGAGAAATCTCCCCGATCTCCGTNNACCCAAACCGGGGAAATTTCCCCTAAAACAGGCATCGCTCGAACACGCAGCCCGGCCGCCAGCAGGCCGCCGGGCCGTCCGGCCCCTCCCCGCGGGGAGGCGGCTATGACCGCCCCGCTCATCGCTCCCCTCATTCCCCCGCGTGCCCGGCCAGGCGGCCGGGAGCGCGGCAGGCCAGGCACGGCCCGCCGCCTGCCCGTCGCGGTCGCGCCGGAAGTCCCGGCGGTCCCGGATGACGTCCTGTATGGGTTCGGCCGGATGGATGAGTCGGGCCGGGTCGCCGACCGGGCCATGACCAGCGCGCTGGGCTGGCGGCCAGGAGACCGGCTGACCCTCACCGCCGCCGCAGGCGTGGTCATCGCCCGCCGCGACCCGGCCGGCATGGTCACCCTGCCGGCCAAGCCGTACATCGTGATCCCGGCCGCGCTGCGGCGCCGCTGCGGGCTGCGGCCCGGTGACCGGGTACTGCTGGCGGTGTTCCCGGCCCGGGACGCCCTAGCCGCGTACTCCTTCGCGGTGGTGGACCAGGCGCTGCGGGCACACGCCCCGGCCCCCGGCGAGGGGAGGCAGACATGACCGCGGTGAACCCGGGCGCCTCCCAGCAGGCAGTGGTGGAGGCGGCGCTGGTGCTGCTGGAGCGGATGGGCCTGTCCCCCGCGGACCTGACCGCTGTCCCGCAGCCCCGCACGCCGGTCCCGACCTTCGCCGAGTACGTGCCGGTCGTGTCGGCGGCCGTGAGCGACGGCACCCGACGGGCGTACGGCTCGTACTGGAACCGGATCACCGAGCAGTGGGGCGACCGCCGCCTGGATGAGCCGACCCCGTCGCAGATCCGGCAGCTGATGGCCTACGTCAAGACCCATGTCGTGGCCCGCCGCAACGCCCGGGGCGGGCGCAGCGCGGAGGAGCACCTGGTGGCGGCGCTGCGCTGCCTGTACCTGCGCGCCGTGGAGGACGGGCTGATCGCCGAGGCGGACAACCCAGCGCGGAAGGTCGCCAAGCCGCGCCGCCTGCCGTCCACCCGGCGGGCCGTCCCGGACACCCGGCTGGCGGAGATCAACGAGACGGCCGCGGCCACGGGCGATGACCCCGAGCTGGACACGCTGCTGCTGCGGCTGCACACCGAGACGGCCTGCCGCCGCGGCGGCGCCCTCGCACTGCGCCCGGACGATCTGGACCCGGACCAGTGCCTGATCCGGCTGCGGGAAAAAGGCGAGACGGTGCGCTGGCAGCCGGTCTCGCCCACCCTGATGGGCCGCCTGATCGAGCATGGCCGCCAGCGGCACGCCCCGCCAGACGGGCAGCTGCTGCGATATGCCAGCGGGAGGCCGATCACCAGCCGCCGGTATGACCATCTGTGGACCCGCCTCGGCAGGCACCTGCCCTGGGTGCGCACCCAGCAGATCAGCATGCACTGGATCCGGCACACCACCCTGACCTGGGTCGAGCGGAACTTCGGCTACGCCGTCGCCCGCGCCTACGCCGGCCACACCGACGGCGGCAGCGAGACCGGCGCCACGGCAACCTACGTCCGCGCCAGCCTGTCCGAAGTCGCCGCCGCCCTGGCCGCGCTGACCGGTGAGCCCCATCCGCTCGCCACGACCGAAGGGTGGTGACCGGCATGGCTGCCGTCCCCATCGACGCGTCCCCGGCCACAGACCCGGGCCTGCGTGGTCCGGGTCCGGCGCGGACCGCCGGACCAGGCACTGCGGACCGGTCCCCAGCCGGTGCCCGGCCTGGCCGCGCCGTCCGGTCCTGGCCGCTGCTGGTCCTGGCCGCCCCGGCCGCGGCCGAGGTGTGGTCCGGGTGGGTCGGCATCGCGCAGAAGACCGGGTTCGGCCTGGTCTCCCCGCTGCCTGGCATCTGGCCCTCGCTGCACCTGGACACCGCCATCACCCTCCCGGTCGGCGTCGAGGCCTACGCGGCGTACGCGCTGCGTGCCTGGCTGGCCCGCGACCCCACGATCGGCGACCGGACCCGCCGGTTCGCCAAGTGGTCGGCGATCGGTTCGGACGTTATCTCCAGCCCCCGCCCGGCTGTCTTTAACGTCTAGGACGGGCCTCTTCCGATTCCCTGATGACGCTTTTTGGTGGTTATCTCCTGCCTTGTCCATGACGTTGTTCAAGGAGGAGACGATGCTCGTGCAACCGGTGGTGATCCCTGGCTCGGGGACGCTGTCGTGGACCGTGCTCGGGGACGACGATGTGCCGGTCGTCCCGGTGGACCGGTTCCTCGCCTACCTGACCGATATCGGCAGGTCGCCGAACACGGTGAAGGCCTACGCTCACGATCTCAAGGATTTCTGGGAGTGCCTTGCCCGCCGGGACCTGGACTGGAGGGCGGCCCGGCTGGAGGACGTCGGCGAGTTCGTCGCGTGGCTACAGCTTCCCCCGGCCGGGCGGTCCGGGGCAGTGGCGGCGCTGCCGTCAGCGGTGCCGCAGGTCAGCGTGGCGACCGTCAACCGCAAGCTCGCCGCGGTGAGCGCGTTCTACGCGCATCAGGCCCGCAACGTCACCGGGCCCGGTGACCTGCTGGCCGCGTGGAAGACGGGCGGCCGGGGCGGCTGGAAGCCGTTCCTGCATCATGTCAGCAAGGGGAAGCCGTATCGCGGCAGGGCCATCTCGCTGAGGGCTCCGGCGAAGCTGCCGCGGATCCTGACGGCGACGGAGACGCAGGCGATCCTGGACGCCTGCACCAGGCTGCGGGACCGTTTCTTCTTCGCCTTGCTGCATGAGACGGGCTGCCGGGCCGGTGAAGCGCTCGGCCTCCGTCATGAGGACATTGCCGCCGCCGAGCGGGAGATCTCGGTCGTGCCCAGGGATAACGCGAACGGCGCCCGGGCCAAGTCCGGCGCCAGGACGGTCCCGGCCGGCGGCGAGCTGATCCGGCTCTATGCCGACTACCTGCACGGCGAGTACGGCGACACTGACAGCGACTACGTGTTCATCAACATCTGGGCGGAACCACGGGGGCAGGCGTGGTCCTACCCGGCCGTCTATGACCTCATCACCCGGCTGCGAACGAAAACCGGCTTGGATTTCGATCCGCACTGGTTCCGTCATACGGCGGCGACCAGGTGGCTGCGCGACGGCGTGCCTGTCGAAGTCGTTGCCAAGCTCCTGGGGCATTCATCAGTGACCACGACATATGCCACATACGGGCACCTGACCGCGGAGGATGCGCGAGCGGCGCTGGAGAAAGCCGGCTGGCTCACCGGGCGGGAGGTGACCTTGTGACCGGCCCGCTGATTGGTGACGGCGAGCGGGCATGGTGGCAGCGGCGGGCCGCCGCCGAGCTGGCCGCGATCCTGGACGCCCATCAGGACCTGCCGCGGATAGCGTGGACGGTCGGCCCCGCCGGATCGGTGCTCGTCGGCCACGTCAACGGCCTGGCGCCCGCGGCGCTGGTCCGGGCGACGTTCACCGCGTGGGAGTCGGCGCTGGCCCTGGGGGAACGCCGCGAGGACCAGCTGGGAAGCGGGGCGGCCTGGGTGCACGCGGCGTGCCGCCGTCGTGATGTGACGGTCCGGCTGACCGCGACCGTCCTGGACGAGGATGAGGGCAGTGAGCCGCCCCGGCGGCGATCCCGCCGTCCCGGACCGCCAGGCACGCGGGCACCGTGGGATGCCAGCGGGCCTGCTGGAGAAGCTGATGGCCGCGGTGCGCCCGGAGTTCCGCGCTGATGACCTGGTATTCGACCCGCGGGACCCTGTCTTCGGCGGGCCGGCCTGCGTGGTGGGCGGCTGCTCCCGCCCGCACCGCAAGCGAGGCCTGTGCGTGTCGCACTGGCAGCGGTGGCGGGCATCGGGCACGCCGGACCTGGCTGAGTTCACCGCGACGGCCGCTGCGGGCTGGTACGGGCACCTGCCCCTGGGCTCATGCGTGATCGACGGCTGCAACTACGGCCGGACGGCCCGCGAAATGTGCCATCGTCACGCCCGCCAGTGGTATGGCGCGGGACGCCCCGAGCTGGGCGCGTGGCAGGACTCGCCGGCGCCGCTGCCGCCGCCGGCCTGTCCGCCGCCGGCCTGCCGGATCGGCTACTGCGACCTGTGGGCTCAGGGCACGTCGGTGTTCTGCCTCGGCCACGATGGCCGGTGGAAACGCCGCGGCCGCCCCGATGCGGAGGAGTTCATCGCCTCCTGCGAAAACCCAGGTCCCGGCCAGNNGAGTGTCAGCCATTCATCGCGGTCCTGGCCGCCGCGAGCGCGTCGTCCCTTCTAGAGCAGCCGGAAGAATGGTGGGCGGGCCGCGCCGCGCCTAAAAACGGGCACGGATGGCGCGCGTTCATCCGCGACGCGCGCCGCCGGGTCGAGGCGCTTGCCTTCGGCGCCAGCTGGGACACCGAATACCCGCGCGATGCCTGGCGGCTCCGCAACCTGGGCATCGACCAGCCCGAGGCCACCATCAGCTTCGCGGACATCCCCCAGCCCTGGCTGAGGGAACTGGCCAAGAGATACGCGCGGTGGCAGCTGGCCACCGGGCTCAGCGCCAGCACGGCCGGGACCGGAGCCAGGGCGGTGACCCGGTTCGCCGTCTATCTTGCCGCGCAGCCCGCGCTGGCTGCCGGCCTGGCCGTCGTGGACCGCCCGCTGCTGGAGCGCTACCTGGCAGTCCTGCGCGCGGAGATGGGCGGCCGCGTGTGCCATGGCCAGTACGTCGGCGGGCTGAACGGCTTCCTGCAGGCGATCCGCCGGCACGGCTGGGACGACGCACTGCCGGCCAGCGCGGCGATCTTCCCCGAGGACATCCCCGACCGCGGCACCCCGCTTCCCCGCGCCCTCGCCGGCCACGTCATGGCACAAGTCGAGCAGCCCGCCAACCTCGACCGGCAGGACAACCCCGCATACCGGCTGATCACCATGATCCTCATCCGCTGCGGCCTGCGGGTCTCCTCAGCCGCCCGGCTGCCCTTCGAATGCCTGGTCACCGACGCCGGCGGCGCCCCTTACCTGCGCTACTGGAACACCAAGATGAAACGCGAGGCCCTTGTCCCCATCGACGACGAACTGCACCGCCAGGTCGGCGAGCAGCAGCAACGGGTGCTGCAGCGCTTCCCCTCCGGCGCGCCAGTGCTGTTCCCCCGCCCGACCCGCAACCTCGACGGCCGCAGGCCCGTCTCCTGCCACACCTACCGCTGCGCGCTCAACCGCTGGCTGGAGAACTGCGACATCCGCGACGAGCACGGCCAGCCCGTCCACCTGACCCCGCACCAGTGGCGCCACACGCTGGGCACCGCCCTGATCAATAAAGACGTCCCCCAGCACGTCGTCCAGAAGATCCTCG
>PMST01000598.1 GCA_003168295.1 Actinomycetota bacterium | reverse complement strand
ACGCATGAGTGCCTCCGGTGGGATGGAATCGGCGATGGAGCGGGTGGTTCGCGGTTTGGTGGGTGGCGCCGCGATCCGCCCGGCCGTCGGAGCGCCGCCCACCACGTGTTGTTGGCCGGGGTTATCAGGGCTCTCAGATCAGTGCGCTGACGATCTCGGCTAGCCAGTCGATAGCCAGAGCGGCTTCCACCGCTCGTAGCGGGGAAGGCGGTGGCGACCTGCCACATCGCGTCAGTCGGGCAGCGATGACATGCCCGTGTCGAAGCTGACGCTAGGCACTGGCGTGCTCCGCGATGCAGTCATGAGAACTCACTTCCTGGTGATGCGGGGTCGGTTTGCGGACGGACGGCCAGAGCGATGAGTGCCATATGGGAGTGCTGGCGGTGCGGTGGCCAGCTCCGCGGCCCGCCCGGGTTTGAGCGTGCTCATGCCTCTCCCCGGACGCGTACCATCAGCTGACCGCGAATTCTCGCGTGCGCTGCCCAGGCATAAAAAAATCCGGGTTCTGCAATGCCACCGCGGATTTCACGGATGGACCTGCCAGGGACCGGAGCTTAACTTCTACGTTACACGCCTTTCCCCAAAGCAAAAATGCAGGCCGGCCATTCGGTGCTCGTCACCGGCTTCACCGCCCGTCTCCCGGCCCGGCTCGACCCGCCGCCCGAGCCCCGCTACCGTCGCCGCACGGGGACCGAGCCCGCCCCCGGGCCGGCCGGCATAGAACCACAGGGTAATGAGCCCTCGCTTGAGTTCGGTTATCGCGCTGGCGAAGGCGCTGCAGGCATTCACCTGTTCGTACCGGAGTCGCTCATCGCGCTCAAATGACCGGGCGCGCTCGGCGGTGCGGCTCTGGAAGAGGTAGGTGGTCAAGGACCCCAGCAGGGTAGCGGCGATGCCGATAAGACCGGCCAGCAGAGCGTTCACACTGGAAGTCGACCATGTACTGCCGGCGGTGACCATGGCACCGCGGAAGCTGGGCGGCTCCGGCAGGGCATGCCAGCC
Organism: Actinomycetota bacterium; assembly: GCA_003168295.1. The sequence continues at coordinate 18,793 of PMST01000598.1, read as the reverse complement.
GGACGGCCGACCTGCAGCCGCAAGAATCAGAGTCCTAGGGGATGCAGGACGACCCGTTCCGTGCGCGCTCGGCATTCACGACGCAACCTGGAGATACCGCACAGAACGGGTACGCGCGCGCAAGCTACGCCAGCGGCGGCGGTGGCGGTGCGTCACGGATGCCGCGGATCGCAGGCGACGTGGCCGCCGGCTCTGCCCTTGTCAGCTGCGTGCTGGTGAGCTATGCGCCGTGCGCGGAAAAGGCGCCGCTTTTGATCTGCTGGCGCGGCTAGCCGCCGCGGACTGCCTTATGGGGGTTCAACTCGGTTTTATGGGGGTTCAACTCGTCGGCAAGGGTCATCTGGGCCGGTTTACGGGGCTGCGCCAGCGGTGCGGGGACTGGTGAGCAGCAGCGGGAGGCTGTCACTGTGCTTCCCCGATGATTAAGCGTCGTGCTGCGGCTGCCGCGGTCCGGCCCTGCGTGCGGCCCGGTCCCGGCTCACCGCCCTCGTCGTTTCCGCAGGTCACATGCCTGGACCGGTCGGGCAGGCCGGTGCTGCGCCTCTTTTCGCCTGCGAAATGCGGGCCCGGCCGGCCCTTGCCGTGTTAGCTTGGAGTGGTGATGGATCCCCCGTTTGGGGATGTACCACCACGAGCGGGGATCAAGTCCCCCCTCGGACACACATAACAAGCCTGTGACCTGGGAATATGCATTTCGCGCTAGCCGCCCATATGACATCTATGCAGGTCAGAGCCATAGGGGTTCAAGTCGGGTCCAGGTTGCGGAACGGTAACATTAGCTCTCGTTCAGTCCCACAGATCACGCATGCCGGGCGCTGCCCGGCTGCTGTTGCAACGTCGGCTTCCGCAAGCCCGTCACTCCGCCGTGACCCGCCAACGGCTTCGTCACCAAGATCACGGGCTTCTTGGTGCACTCCCTCCTCACAATTAAGCCCCCGCGTCCGCTGCTGACCTGCTGTTACGTCCCGGCGACGGGCTCTTAGCCGGCCCGCCCGCGCCGGAATCCAGCCTCGGCGCAGGCGGCTTCGAGCGGGGCGATGCCGAAGGCTTCAACCGGCCCGAGCGCGCCCGCAAGCGGGGTGCCGTCGGCGGAGCGAACGCCGTCGGCGGCAGCCTTGCCCGCAGCCCAGCCCAGTATCTGGCCCGTGAACGAGTACGGATCCGCGCCGGTCAGACGGATCGCGGCCAGCTCCTCGCCGCCGGCATCGGCCGCGACGGCCACCACGTCCGAGCGGACGGAGCTGGGATTCCCAGGCGTGACCCGGCCGCGCTGCACCCGCCGAGCCACGGCTGCAAGCGCCCCGCGCGCCCCGGGCAGGTGGCCCATCGGCGCGTTGAGCACGGAGGCGAAGCTGACGGCTCTGCTCGCACGGCCGAACCAGCCGAGGTAGACGTCCACGTCAGTGATCCCCTGGCCGCCGCTCGCCCCCGCCGTCGGCCGAAGCCGGGGCAGCGCGAAATGCTCGGCCGCGCCCAGCGACACCGCCTCTCGCGCCTTGCCATCGATGGTGAACGATGCGACGTGGGCCGAGGTGCGCTCGGACACGATGCGCCCGCCGCGGAAGGCGTACCCGGGCTCGAGCAGCACGCCGAGCATTGACGCGCGGGTCCCGGCGCTCGCTGACCGCCGGAGGTCACCGCTCACGAAATAGCCGACTCGGACCCGGGCCGCGCGGGTCCCGGCCGCGTCGAGCGCGAGCGCCCCGGCCAGGTTCCCCGGCACGAAGTCGTAGCCGAATGCGGTCAGCAGCACCGCGCCGGTCCGTTCCGCCAGCGGACCGAAATCCTCGAACACCTGGCGGATGAACGGCGGCTCGCCGGCGGAGTCCAGGTAAACCACGCCGGCATCAACCGCGGCGGCCACGATCGGCCGCCCGACTTGCAGGAACGGCCCCGCGGTGGACACCAGCACGTCACCGGGCCCGAGCAGGTCCCGCAGCGGCCCGGGCCGTTCGGCGTCGACGACCGCCGTCTCAGGCTCGGTCCCGCCGCCCGCCTGCGCCAGCCGGGCGGCCAGCGCCGACAGCCGACCCTGGTCGCGGCCCGCCAGGACCAAGCGCACCCCGCCGGCGACCAGCGCCTGCGCGGTCAGCGCGCCCGTGTAGCCGGTGGCGCCGTACAGCACGATCCGGCTCGCCATGACATTAACCTACTCGCCCCCGCGCGACCGCCGGAAGGCCATGGCGGCCGTGAGTCGCCCGCCAGCTCCCCGGCGTCTGGCCGAAAATCGTGTCTGCGAAGCCGAGCATCTCGGCGAAATCGGTGTCAGCGGAAACTATCACCAGATCGTTGGCCGCCGCGTCATCCAGGATGGTGCGGTCAGCCGCCGTCAGCAGGCCCACATCACCGACATGAGCAGCCTCGGACCCTGACTTGCCCAAGCAAGTCACCCTTCACTTGCATTCAATGGCAGGCGGGCGACTCCGCTCCACCGTCTTGCCCGTCTGCTCACCGTTATTCCACCAGCGAGAACTCCGCCGAAAGCAGCCATGGGCTTTTTGGTGCAGTCTCGGACACAGTAATTCCCCATAAGCCCCTATTTCCGGGCATGCGGGGACGTCACCCGGGCGCAGGCTTCCATAGCGCCGGGCGACCGGCGGTTCTCTTTGCTTCCTCCTTCCGGAATTCGGCCGCTGAGGCCGGGATTAGCTTGCTGTCAGGGTGATGGTCTGCGCGGCCTCGGCGGTTCCTGCGTGCAGGGCGCCGGAGGCCGGATCATAGGTGAGGGTGATCTGGCGCTCGCGCAGGTACCCGATCACGTTCTCGGGACTGGCCTGATACCGGACGTCGGCGCCGCGGCGGGTGCGTCGTCTCCGTTGTCCTGCGGCAGGCTCGGTGAGGTGCAGGTGCAGGGCGGGCAGGTGCGGCAGGATTCGGTCCTCGCGGATGTAGGCGTTCTTGAGCCGTCCCGGGCCGCGCACGCTGGCGGTCGTGTGGCCATGGCGGCACCGGTAGGCGGCCTTGCCGTTGGACCACGCGGATTCCATCCGCCGTCCGCAGCCACCGCAGATCAGCAGTCCGGCGAGCAGGTACCGGCGCTTGCGCGGCGCAGTCAGACCTATAGCTGGGGCGGGCCCGCGGGCGGCGCTGATGTCCTGGGCGGCGATGAAATCCGCCTCGCTGACCAGCGCCGGATGCGCGGGCTTGCGGGAGATGACCCATCCGTCGGGCAGGTTCCACCGTTGCACCGGCTTATGTCCCAGGGCGATATCGCCGGTGTCTACCAGGTCGCGGTCGGTCCGCTGCCGGTTCCACACCTGATGGCCGGTATACCGGGGGTTCTGCAAGATCGTGGTGACCGTGCCCAGCGTCCATCCCGCGCCTGCGCGGTGCGGGTTCCGGCCCGGGTCGGCCGCCGACGGGCACGGCACGCCCGCGTCATTCAGCGCCCGCGCGATCCGCGCCACCGAATGGCCGGCCAGCCGCCGGGCGAAGATCCACCGGACGATGTGCGCGGTTTCCGGGTCGGGTTCCAGGCGGTAGGCGCGGCGGCCCCAGGCTGCGTGGGCCTTGCGGTGTGGATCGTCGGCCCGCAGACCGGTGTCGTGATCCACCAGCTGGGCAGCAGCGAGACCTTCATCCGGTCGACGGGAGCGCAGGCCAAGAAGTTCGACTTCGTCGACGCGTGGTTCCCGCACAGCTACACCGAATCGACGATCGCCGAGCACATGCGGTTCTTCAACCACTGGCTCAAGGGTGAGGACAACGGCGCGATGGAAGGTGCGCCGGTCCGGGTGCAGGTGCGCACCGGCAACGGCGGTCACTACGTTTTGGAAGAGGCCGAATGGCCTCTTCAGCGGACCACGTACCGGCGCTGGTACCTCGATGCCATCCCGTCGGATTGGAAAGGAGACGGCCGCCGGAGCGATTTCTTGCGCATCAGCGAAAACGTGCCCAGCGCCGAAGCCTCGGCCTGCTACGACGCGCATCTCGACATCGGGCAGCCGTCGATGTCGCCGGCGGGTTACGTCGGCGGCACTGCGCGCTGGTCTACCGGCGTCTCGTTTGTCAGCGATCCGGTGCCCGAGGATATGGTGCTCGCCGGCTATTTCGCGCATGTCAGCCATTGAGCGGGCACGAAGCGTCACCGGGTTTAGTGTACGCAATGGTGTACGCTTGAGCGGTGGCAGTGCCGGAGGTCTTGTCGTTCCGCGAGTTCCGCGCCGGGCTTGCGGGCGTGCTGGACCGGGTCCGGCGATCCCCGGACGCCGCGGTCTTCGTCGGCGCTCACCGGAGGGCGGAGGCGGTGCTTGTGTCGGTAGAACAGTACGAGNNCTGCAGGAGGCCGCGGAGCGGCAGCACGCGGTCGCGGCGGCGCTGGCGTCGGTGCGAGCCGAGGGGCTGGAACCCAGCGCGGAGGACCTAGAGCTGTTCGCCGAGGTGGCGGCCGGGCGGCTGTCCACCGATGAGCTGCGGGAGCAGGTGCTGTCCCGCTACCGCAGGTGAGCCGCGGGGCCGACCCGTACCTCCCTGATCTCCGAAGTCGTCATCGGGATGGGCGCCTCCCTCGGCCGCGAAGCCGCCCCCAAGCTCCTCGGCGGCGCGTCCGCGAGCGCCCTGGCCAGCTGGGCGGGACTGTCCACGCAGCAGAAACGCCTCCTGGTCGCCTGCGGCGGCGGGGCCGGGCTCGCCGCCGTCTACAACGTCCCGCTCGGCGGCGCGCTGTTCACCGCCGAAATCCTCTGCGGCAACATCGCCTTGCCGATCATGCTCCCCGCACTGGCCTGTTCAGGGATCGCCACCCTGACCGCGTGGATCTACCTGCCCGCGCACGCCACCTACCTCAATATCCCCCAGTACCGCTTCAGCGGCTCTCTCATGGTCTGGGCGCTGCTCGCCGGTCCGGTCCTCGGGCTGATCTCCGCTGGGTATATCCGCCTCATCGGCTGGGTGTCGCACCACCGGGCCACCGGGCTCAAGGCGCTGCTCGCCCCCGTGCTGGCATTCGGCATCCTCGGGGTAATCGGCATCTGGTACCCCGAGCTCTTCGGGAACGGCAAAGACATGGCGAACGACGCGTTCACCGGTGTAGGCGCCCTGGGCCTCCTGCTCGCCCTGTCCGCCCTCAAGCCCCTGGTCACCGTGCTGTGCCTGGGCAGCGGGGCGTCCGGCGGCCTGTTCACCCCCACCCTGAGCACCGGCGCCGTCCTCGGCGGGGCCCTCGGGATAGCCTGGAGCCTGGCCTGGCCCGGCTCACCAGCTGGCGCGTTCGCCATGGTCGGCGCGGCTGCCATGATCGGCGCGGCGATGCAGGCACCCATCACCGCCCTCGCCCTGGTCCTCGAGCTCACCCACAGCGGCTTCGGGCTGATGGTCCCGATGCTGGCTGCCACCGTGACCGCCACCGCCGTCGCCTTCTACGTCGACGGCTACTCCATCTACTCCGCCCGGCTGCCCTCCCGGCCGCCCGGATGGCGACCGGCCCTGCCGACGGCGCAGCCAGGGGCGGAACCGGCCGCCGCGCCGCAGCCGACCCGCGCAGGCCCGCCAGGCGACGGAGCATCGCCAGCAGCCGCAGCGGATGACACGCATCACAGCAGAGCAGAGCACCCGCCAGAGCCCGGTGCCCCGGGCCAGGCTCGCCGGGCCGGAGATTCACCGTGAGCCGGTGCATGCGCGGCGGCACGCGGGCATAGGGCACTGGCGGTACCTGCTCCTCATAGGCTGGTCAGTGGCGCTGCTCGGCGCGGGCCTGGGCAGCTACGCTCCGGCGGCCGACGCCGATTTCATGTTCATGGCGGCGTTCCCCGGTCCGGGGCACGTGCTTGGGCTCGTCCTGCGCCTGGCCGCAGGCGCCCGCCACGTCGACGGCCTGCCCGTGGTGATCGCCAGCGGCATCGCCGCTGCCGTCATGCTGGCCGGCGCGCTTATCTTGCGCGGCGATCCCGGCGACGACGGCGGCGGGTGGGACCTGACCATCAAGGCGGTCCTGCTCGACACCGCCGCCGACTCCGCCGCCGCCAGCGGGGTCGCGGCAAGCGGCGCGATCATCCTCCACGCCCGCGGTCGGGGCTGGCTGGACCCGGGGGCCGCCCTCGCGATCACGGTCATCATCTCCTATCTCGCCCAAGAGCTCGTCCGCCAGACAGTAGCCGCCATCCGGTCACCGTGATCCTGCCTACATCCCGGGCCGCGCAGGCCAGACAGCGGACCGTGACGGCCGGCGCCGGCCGTCACGGTCCGCTCAGGAAGATCTCCCGCGCCTCCCGCAGCGCGTAGAACACGATGACAATGGCGGCCAACGGGTCAGCCCACCACCAGCCCGCCGCCGCGTTCAGGACCAGCCCCGCCAGGACCGCGACGGCCAGGACCCCGTCCACCAACGTAACCCGGCCCTCCGTCATCAGCACCGGGTTACCCAGCGCCCGGCCGGTCCGTCTCTTGCCCGCCGCCAGCGTGAACATCACCGCTGTGGTCACCGCCGTCCAGGCGATTCCCAGCAGGCTGTGCCCTGGCCGGTACTCGGTCACCAGGACGATGACCGACTGAACCGCCAGGTAGACGGCCAGCGCCAGGAATGCCCCGCCGATCAACCGCAACGCCCGTCGCTACCGGTCCGCACCGGACCCGGCCAGCTCCCAGAGCACCACCGTGCTCGCGCCGATCTCGATCAGCGAATCCAGCCCGAACCCGGCCAGGGCCACCGAACGGGCGGCCACCGCCGCCACCCCCAGCACTACGATCCCCGCCACGTTCCAGCCCAGCGTGATCCCCTCCAGAACCCGCCCCCGGCGCAACAGCACATCCGGCTGCCCGGGACGCGGGGAGGTAGGCTGACGAGCCATCACACCGGATACTCCTGTCCGTCCCTCTGCCGCGGCAGCCCGCGGCGGCTACCTGCCAGTATTCCGTGAGCTTCGCAGACAGAACGATACTGGGACGCAGCCGACACCAGATGTTCGGCGGCCGTTCCCGTAATGCGCCTTGCTGGTACCGCCGGCTGCCGTGAACGCCTGCACGATGGCCTCTCGCCGCCGGGCCAGCGCGAGATCTGATCCCAGTGCCGTGAACAACAGCGCCCAGACCCGACTGCCCCGCGGACGCCGCGAGCCTCGAATTGATACACGTAAGCCACTGAGCTTTTGGCGACGCCGCTACCACCCGGCACGTCACAGCATCGTCTGGCACCAGCCGATACCGGCTGACCGGCAAAGCAGCGGCCCTGATCCGGCCAAGGACGCGACCTGCCGGACCGCTTAAGGCCCAGCCAGCATGGCGTCACCGACGCCGAAGCCGCCGGTGGTGAGCCAGCCATGGGCACCCGTACCGCTCGTACCCCGGCCGAATTGCCGCAGGCGACGACCCGCGCTCCCGGCGGGGTATGGGCCAGCCGGCCCGAAAAGGCCTGGGTTACTGGCCGCGGGTATCGCCCAGGTATCGAGGCATATGGCACCCCAGCCGGCCGCCTGCTCCCGATGATCTCGCTGGCCCGCTGCATTCTGCGCCGATGTCGCCGGTGTGCACGCTTCGGTATCCAAGCTCACGCAGGTGCCCCTGTCGAAGGCACGGTGAGCGTCCTGACCTTGGACGCTGACAGCCTGGCGCCAAGCTGACCAATCTCGCCAATGCAGCCGGCGGTCAGTTGACAACACCGGTCAGCAGGCTGAAGTCCAGCCTGACCACCCTGCAGGAAAAGCTGAAGGCGTGGCGGGTGGCACCGGCTCGATTAGAAGCGCGGTGTCCGCGCTCCGCAGCGTCCTAGCGGCGGGTGAGAGCCCCATGACCGCGTGCCGGCACTTGTCCTCCCCCGCCGGCCAGCTGAACCGTCCCCGAGACCAGTTCGCCACGGCTGCTCCTCCGCGTTTTCACCGCGAAGATCATGTGGGAGGCCGGAGCGAATCGAGCGCATCAGCGATGCTGTCCGCCAGGGTGAACCGGCCGGCCAGACCGCCGTCGCGCAAGCGCCCGAGGAGCTGACCGGGCAGCCCGGCCAAGACCATCCGGGCGGCCGGGATGGCGTTGACCCGCTGCTGCGCGGTGATCAGGACGGCCAGTCCGGAAGAGTCCCACCAGGTCAGGCCGGTCACATCCAGGATCAGGCACAGTGCAGGGGTCGCGGCGATCAGGTCATCCACGGCATCAGCAAGCTGGTCAGCGGAATTCAGGTCGAGCTGACCTGTCACGGCCAGCACGGGACAGCCTGCCTGGAACCGCTGCGCCAGCTGGAACGGCGGCAGACGCCCCGGCGGTCCCAACGTGAAACTGACGGCGGCGACGGTGCCGGACGGGCCCGTGCGCCAGCTGGTCCGGTCCGCCACCTGGCGGATCAGCCACAGCCCGTGGCCGGACTCCACACGCCACCTGGCGTCCCCGGACTCCGTACCCCCCTCGGAGGCGCCCGCCGCCCGCGGCGCGCCGTCATCAGTGACCTCACAGCGCAGCGACGAATCCGTCCGCCACGCCCGCAGCCGCCCGTGCCCGGCGCCATGGCGGACGGCATTGGCCGCCAGCTCGTGCACCGCCAGGACCAGATCCCCGACGCGGCCTTCCGGCAACCCGGCGTCCGCGCCGTGCGCCGCCACCGCCGACCGCAGCGCATACAGCGAATCAGCGTCAAAGACCTGATCGATGACCGGTGGATTCTCGTCGCCCGGCGCCACGCCCGGCCCCGCCGCCCGCGAGCCGCCCCCTCGCGACTTGTCCCCGGGCGGCGGCCGGCGAGGGCGGGCATCATCGGTCATGCGCGCTCACCAGGCTGACGCCAGGGATATCGGCCACGCCCAGCAGCACGAACCGGGCCGCGATGCCGGGATGACACCGCAAGACGACCGCCCGGGACGCGGCCGCGCCGCGCGCGGCATCCAGGATCATCCGGGCACAAGAAGCGTCAATAAACGCAAGGTGGGTCATGTTTACCGTGATGTCACCGTCAAGGCGGATCGCCTCCGCCAGGGCCAGTGCCAGCGGTTCCGCGTTCTTGTGATCGATCTCCCCGGCCAGCCGGATCCCCGGCGGCGCGTACTGACGGCAGATCCGCAGCATCGCGTCGGCGTAGTACGTCTCCGCGGCTACCGAGCGGTTATGGAACGCCCCGACCGTCGCCAGCGTCACCGGGTCAAATCGCTCCCGGTCATACTGGCACAACACCGACACGGTCGTGCCAGCCAGCGCCGCCGTCACCCCCTCCTCAAAATCCGGCAACTGCTCAACCCCGGCGACCGGCCGCAACGCCCAGCTCATATCCACCGCCACCCGCAAGCCAGGGAACCCCTCCTGCTGGCAGGCCGCTATCTGCCCGCTCAGCCAGCCCATCGCATGACCAGCACTGAACACCTGCCCGGACAGCAGACGGCCCTCACAAGCCGAGGCCGACATCTGCCCCGCCGCGAGCGCCGACTCCACCGCGATCCCGCGCCGCGTCAGCTCCGGCACCGCCCGGTGCGGCCCCGCGTCGCTCAGCCACACCACCTTCAGGCCGCCGGACAACCCGTCACGCACAAACGCCGCGGTGAGGTCAAACAACTCCTCGGGCTCACCGAACGTCAGGCACGCATGATCATTAACCGCCAGATCAGTAATCTGCGCGTCGGCGCCGATCATCACCCTGCCACCTCCGACCGCGCAGCATCCGCGCTCCCGGGCGCGACCGGAACCCGCGCCAGGGATAAAACCGTAGCGCGGGCCTTCTGCGCACCGCACAACATTCACCAGCGCCACCCCCGCCCTCCTCACGCCTACCGCCTCAGCCGCCCCTCCAAGGGTCAAGGGCGTGTGCCTTCTACCCTCCCGCTTCCCGTCCATTCAACGTCATGGCTGAAACCGTGCCGGACGATGATGCGCTGCACGGCTAGGTCCTCGCGGTCGGCGGGCAGGGTGTAAGCCGGGACAGCGGGCCTCGGGCGCGGAGGTTGTCAGCGAAGTCGAACAGGCTGAATGCGTGCGTAAGGTCGGGCTTGAGCCGCCACGTCGCGGCGGTGATTCCGTTGGCTGGGTCGTCATCGAAGGTGACAGCGAACGGTCCCAGGCCCTCGGCGACGACAAGGGCCGCCCGGATCACGGGCTCACCCGCCCTGACCGAGATGCTCCGCCGGTCCGAAGATATTGTCCCTGGTCTCACGTAGGCCGGCCGCTGAGGGTGGCCTTGTCGCTGAACACCAGTGCATCGTTGTTTCAGATGCGGCTCTCGCGGCCTGGTTCACTACAGTCATGGCCATGGCTTCACGCGGTCGGCCGCCGTCCGCCTCGGGTGCCCCTCAGCCAAGCCGGGGGCAGCTTAAGTCCGGCCAGCTCGGCACGTGGGACCTGACTATCTCCACGGTGGCGAATATCGGGCCGGGAATCGATTTCTACTTCGCGTTCGGGGTGATCGCGGTGACGGCGGGCGTCGGCGCGCCGCTGACGATCATCGCCGCCGGGATCGCCGTCGCCTTCCTCCCGCGCCCAGCTCCCGCGCCCCGGCCGCTGACGCCAGCCACCGCAGCCACCGCCTGAGCGCATCACCAGCCCCCGTCTGCGGCGCCACGGAAACGGCGGTCACCCTGTGTTTCCCGGTCTCCGGGCGGGCGGCGCCCGTAGCGGGATTGCGGGCCTTACGGATACGAAGAGCACCGTGTCGCGGGGATGATGGAACCTGATCGCCAACCGTCGGGACCCAACGCCTCGATTACTTGTTAGCCGTCATCAAGCAATAGAAACCTAGGGTCGGTTTACCGGCAAGGAGAAGACAGACGATGAGCCGGGAACAAATGGACACGGTCACGAGCATTTACCGGAACTCGCCGCTCGACCTCGGCGGTGACGTGACCAAGATGCGCGTCATCTTCAAGGAGATGCTCACCGCTGCTCCCGTCGCTGCCGACGTCGACACCGAGCAGATCGAGATAGGCGGCATCCCGGCAGTGAGCATCCGCGTCGGCGAGGGAAAGCCCTCCGTCACGATCCTTTACTTTCACGGCGGTGTCTACGCCATGGGTTCCGGTGAGACGAGCGTCGGTCTGGCGGCCGACATCGCCCGTCGCTCCTCCTCCCACGTGATCTCGGTCGACTACCGACTGGCCCCCGAGCACCCGTACCCGGCCGCCACCGATGACGCCCTCGCGGCGTATCGCGGCCTCCTCGACGAGGTGACCGATTCCTCGAGCATCGCCATCAGCGGCGACTCGGCTGGAGCCGGGCTGGCGCTGGCCACCGCGCTGGCGGCGAGGCAAGCCGGCCTTCGGCTGCCGGACGCGCTGGTGCTGCTCTCGCCGTGGGCGGATCTGACCCAGTCCGGCGCCAGCATGCAGACCAAGGCAGAGGTCGACCCGACGATCACGGCCGCGGCGCTCCAGGTGCGAGCCGATGACTACCTCGCCGGGGCCGACCCCCGCGGGCCTCTGGCGAGCCCGATCTTTGCCGATCTAAGCGGCATGCCAGCGATGCTGATCCAGGTGGGGAGCCACGAGGTCCTACTCGATGACGCCGTACGGCTCGCCGCCAAGGCCGCAACGGACGACATCAATGTGATCCTCGACGTCATCGCGGGCGCTCCCCACGTCTCCCAGTCCTTCGCTGGCATCCTCGAAGAGGCAGCAAGTGCCCTTGACCGGGTCGCAGCGTTCCTCGCGACCCACGCCAGGTGAGCTGGCAGAACGGAAACGGTGGCCCGTGATCGGGCGGGCCGCGCGGAGCTCCCGGAGTCCACGGGCCGCGCGGACGGCCGCCGGGCTGCCATGCGCCGCCAGCGCTTCGGGCCCGGGCAGCAGACCGCCCCGGCCTGATCGCACAAAATCCCGGCTACGCCGCCGCCCGCCGAACTGTTGGATGGCGCGCTGACACCACTAAAGCAATCTGCGTTGCCCCGGTCCCTGGTAATGCGTCCTTCAAGTTGACGCGAAAGCGGACGGTGATGATAGGCGAGCTGCTGGGTATTTCCCCCCGGTCCCTGCCGGAGTCAGGTCTCCGTGGGACTCAGGTCTCTTGTCCCCCCATCCAAGGCAAAGCTCCAGTCGCCCTTATCGGACCCTATGTGTTCGGCCGGATAGGTGGATGTGAGTTGCCCAGGGTCGCAGGTCTGCGTTCGCGCGGGCCGGCCCAGACCAATCGCCCTGTCAGAACCGTGTCAGTTCAAGTTCTGCGCACAAGTCGAGATCTGCGCACAAGGCGCCCTTCGAAATTGGCCGCCGCGGACTTTGCGGACAGATTCCCGACCAACTCTGGTTGCCCCCGTGCGGTCGCACAACTAGCGGGGACATCTTCATGACGCCGAAACTCTCGCGGTCGATGGAATCCGAGCACACGGACCTAACCGTAGAAGACTCTGGTACCGGATCAGGCAGCCGGTCGCGGAATGTGGGTCGTCCGACTCGCCGCTACCCCTGCCAGCCGGCAACTGCCGTTCGGGGCGATGGCGTCCCTTCTGCCGCCCGATCCACGTGATGGCGACCCCTCCATCACCGGTCAGAGCCAGCTCTTGCGGCGCTACGTCCGGGCTGTGGTGGAAGCGGCCGGGCACCGTCGCCTCCTGCTGTTCGTCGATGATGCCCATCTGCTGGACAACGGATCGGCCGTTCTGATCCATCAGCTCGCCGTGATGCGGGCGGTGACTGTCCTTGCGACCGTACGTTCGGGTGAGATTGTCCCCGACCCTGTCACGGCGCTGTGGAAGGACGGCCTGGCCGAACGTATCGATCTGGCTCCCTTGGGGAAGGCTTCCGTCGAGGAATTGCTGTTCACGGCGTTCGGAGCCCCAATGGAAGAAGCCTCGGTGCGCCTGCTGATGGGTCGGTGCCAGGGGAATCCCATGTTCTTGCGAGAACTGGTCATTGGAGCGTTGGACGCGGGGCAACTGGTCGGGGATGGTGGAATCTGGCGCATACGCGGTGAGGTCCACCCCACACTCCGCTTGGTCGATCTGGTGGCCATGCGTCTCGGCGTCCTGGGCGATTCCGAGCGGGAACTCCTCGAGTTCGTGGCCCTCGTAGAACCTGTCGACCACCACTCCCTGGACCGGTTGGTCGAGCCTGCGACGGTCCGGGCTTTGGAACGGAAGGGCCTTATCACCAGCCAGCTCGACGGCGATCAGGTCCTGGTGCGCCTCGCCCATCCGATGTACGGCGATATCGTGCGTGCGGGGATGAGCGCTATTCGAGAGCAGGAGCTGGCCCGAGCTCTGGCCGAGGCGATAGAAGCCGGCAAAGTATCATCGGAGAACACCCTCCGCTTGGCGGTGTTGCGACTTACGGGAGGAGGTGGCGGCGCTGATCTGCTTCTAGCAGGAGCAGTTGCGTCCAGGGCCCGCCACGACCACGTGCTGGCAGAACGCCTCGCTCGAGCAGCCATTGAACAAGGCGCCGGCTTCGAGGCCCGGCTGGTCGCCGCCTGGGCGGCTCACGTCCACGGCCGCAGCGAGCAATCCGACTGGGAATTGGCCGACCTCGCGAACCAAGCGGTGAGCGATGCTGATCGTTCGCGCGTCGCATTGTTGCGCTTCGACAACGTCTTGTCCCAGTGGGGCGAGGCCCGTTTCGCACTGCTCACCGAGGCAATAGACACGATCACTGACCAGTCCTGGGTCGATCAACTCCGGACCCGCATTGCGTTCGCGAAAGGTTTCACCAGGGGCCCAAGAATGGCCACGGAAACGGGAACCAAACGATTTGCGAATGCCCCTGACCAAGTTAATACGGCGGGGATTTTCGGCCTGGTGCGGATGGGTCATCTCGCGGAGGCTCGGAGATATCTGATCTCACTATCAGATTCGCGCGCGATTCCAGGTGTCGACGTCTCTCCGGTTGAGAAAGGTCTTCTCTTTACTCGTGCTGTTCTTTTGACCTACGAGGGACGGCTAGCAGAGGCGCAGAAGTTTCTCAGTCGTATTTATCTACACAGAGTTGATGATCTTCCTGCCACGATGCAGGCGATAGCGGCCAGCACGCTCGCCAATGTGCATCTCGAACAAGGACGCCCGATCAGCGCTCTTCGGCGAGCGCACGAAGCCATCCTCGTCTCACGAGAACATGGAGGTGCGTTCTTCGCCTGCTGGGGCTACGCTCCGCTCGCCCAGGCGCTGGCGCTTACCGGACAAGGCCGCCAGGCGGCCGAGTCACTCGGAGCGCTGGACGCCCTTGGTGTCCCATTGAATCTCCTGCTCGCGACCGATGTCCCCCGGGCCCGGGGCTGGACAGCCGTGGCCGAGGGCGACCTGCCTCTTGCTCGCCTCCAGTTCGAAGCGGCGGCGGACCTCGGCGAAGAAGTCGGTGACCTTATCGGTGCAGCCAGCGCGATGCATGACCTCGCCCGCATCGGTTATGCGCGCCAGGCCGCCCCTCGGCTCGCCGCCTTTGCCGACCAAATGGACGGCGACTTCGTGAGAGCCCGTGCCGGCTATGCGGCCGCCATCGCCGAGGGCAACAGCACTGAGCTGATCGAGGTCGGCCGAAGGTTCGAGGACATGGGCGCCCTCCTCTACGCGGCTGAATCGTTTGCCGAAGCCTCCGTCCTGCTGCGCCGAGCTGGTGAGGCGAGGGCTGCCACCGGAGAGGAGCTGAAGGCTGCCCGGCTCTTGGACCACTGCGAAGGAGCCTCCACGCCGCCAGTACGGTCGATGGCCGCCAGAACTCGCCTGACGCCAGGGGAATTCGCCACCGCAGTGCAAGCGGCGGCTGGCCACAGCGACAAAGAAATCGCCCGTGCCAGAACTCTTTCGGTTCGCACAATCCAATCCCAGCTGCTCAGGACGTACGACAAGCTGGGTCTCTCTGGACGGCGCGAGCTGGCAGGAGCGCTGGAGGATGGCAGCGGCGCCCAACCCGCTGCTGCCACTTAACTCCGGACGATCGAGCCGCCAAATGGACGTATCCCGAGGGGATCACCATGAGGGTCATAGCACGTGGTTCTAGGAGCTGGCCGGCAGGATCTCCGGTGGTTGCAGTTAGGCCTCGATCCACCGAATCACTGAGTCATACCTGACTTTTATCATTGTCATTTTAGTTAAGGGCGGCCGTGCCGTGGAGCGACAGCGGGGCACGAACCGGCCCTCCCGAGCTAGGCCTGATTGCTTCCCAGCGGGCTGACCTTAGACCCGATCAGCGGTTTGATCTCGGGTACACCGACAAAAAGAGCAGCTATACGTTCCAGGTGACGGCATCGAACGGTGCCGGGAGTGTCACTTCTGCTACCCGTACCGGCGATGACCGGCCGGCGTTTGGTGACAAGATGACGTAAGCGAGCGAACGCATCCAGCGCCGAGCCGACACACCGCTAACCCGAAAATAGAACCCAATCTGGGCGGGCGTCAGATCTGGGTAATCTGCGTGCGGCTATCGACCCCATCAGCGCGGCTTCTAGCCGCTCCGAGTCGGCGTTATACGGGTGATCTTGCAAGTGTGAGGTGCGCCGAACGAGTTTTAGTGATCATGGTGTCGGCTGGACTCGCTCACACCAGCTACCCCCGGTCCGCACCAGCACCCGTACCTATCTCAGGAAGACCCGGGATGCGGACCAGCGATTCTTGTCCTCGCACCCTCCTGGGCAAGCAGAAGGGGCGCTACGTCCTAGCAGAAGTTTCTATAACGCCGAATATTTGTTGCTGCGCGCAATCCTCAGGACTCCTGACGTAGAGAGTTATTTCATGCAATGCCAGGGTGGTGATCAAGGTGGCGAACCAGTCCGCGATACGGCTGTGACGGCACCGGCGCCGGGGCGGACAAGACGATGTTGCGCGGATCGCCTGGCAGCCATTTCACCAGCGGAAGCAACCGGTTCAGACCCTGCGCCGGGGCAGCGGCCGACGTTCCGGGTGGTGCGTTGCCTGTGCCTCTGCCGCCCGCGGTGTTATGACGATTTGAACAGTCAACTACATGTGGCTCGTGTTCTCCGGTACCGGGCTCGCACGCACACAGCGCGGCGACCGCAAGCAGAGGAGAACCCGTGAAAATACGACGAGCACTAATGGCCGTGGCAGGTGGCGCAGCCGCAGCGCTGATCGCCGCATCACCCGCGCTGGCCGCGGGAACGTGGCAGGTCGACAGCAGCCCCAACCCGACTGGAAGCACGTTTTCCCAGCTGAATTCCAGCTTTGCTGCCTCCCATACCCAGGCCTGGGCGGTCGGCCAGACCCGGGTGGCGGCCAGCGGCGACGGCTTCGAAACGCTGATCGAGGAGTGGAACGGCTCGACCTGGAGCGTGGTTCCTGGCGCCCCGGCCAGCGTCTCCGCATCCTTCCTCAACGGTGTCTCGGGGACGGGCCCCAGCGACATCTGGGCCGTGGGCCAGAACGCCGGCACGAGCTTCATCGAGCACTGGAACGGCAAGTCCTGGAGCCACGTCGCCTCCCCGGCCGGCGAGCCGCCGGATGGCCAGCTGAACGCGGTCAGTGCCGACAGCCCGACCGACGCCTGGGCGGCCGGCTCGGCCATGAATGCCAACGACCAGGTCGTGCCGCTGATCGAGCACTGGAACGGCACCCAATGGAGTGTTTCGCCCGGCGCGATCGGCGCCGGTAGCGGCCGTAGCCAGATTCTCTCCATCGCCGCCATCTCACCGGCCGACGTCTGGGCCCTGGCCTCGGCGGGCAAGAACCCCCCCGTCATCGAGCACTGGAACGGCACCCAGTGGAGCATCGTCTCGCTGCCGGTCAGCGGGAACGTGCAAAGCCTCAGCGCGGTGTCGGCCCACGACGTGTGGGCCGTCGGCAACGACGGGCTCATCCTGAACTGGAACGGCACCCAGTGGAGCNNGTGGAGCCAGGTCGCCAACCCCGCCGGCCAGGGCGCGGCCCTGGAAGCCGTGCACGCGCTCAGCGCCAACGACGTCTGGGCCATCGACTCACTCGGCACCGTGACCGAGCAGTGGAACGGTACCCAGTGGACGGCCGTGCCCACCGCCAGCCCGCTGCCCGCCGGCTTCAGGGTCGCCGACGGTTCCGGGTCCGCCGGCAGCCTGTCCGGCCTGACGGGCGGCCCGTTGTTCGCCGTCGGCGACAACGGGGACAACCAGACCGCGATCCTGCAGCAGCCCCAGCCGTAACCCGCGCCGTCAGCCCCGGCCGTCCGGCCGGGGCTGACGGCCCTCCGGATCAGCGACCGCGACGCCCTGTCAACAGTGCTGAGCACGACGGGCCGCTTGTGAGGGTTTGCGGAACTGGCAGTGCTGACCGCTCAACGCTTACGTCCCGGACCGCCCGACAGCGAGCAGGCATGTAGCCGGGCCGGCGGCAGCCTGCCTCACCCCCTGCCATCCCACGCGAAAGTCGCCAGCCCGTGCACCGCGAGCAGCCCGCCGTCCTCGCCAGCCATGAGACCCACGCCTGGGGCAATCTCGGCCGCCGCCGGCACCAGCGGGAGCCGAAGCTGGCTGAGCATACGAGCCATCATCCACCCCGTTCCGCCGGACTGTTATCTTGCAAAATTTTTCTCACGCATCGAGCGTTGCGGATGTGAGCGACACGCCAGAAACTGCAGATCAGCCCTGCTATAAGCATCAGATGCCCAGCTCTATGTCAGGAGCCCTGATCCTGATCCGACACTCTATTGAGTACATATCATCCAGTTCGTCCCTGGCGGGCAGGCCGGTGGCGACATCTGCGGACAGCGCTGAGAGTCTCTGCGACCGCCTACCGGGAAGGGAGGCCGAGCGCTTCGGGATGGGCCCGGCGGTAGCGCCCGGTCGAGACCTCGCTGCCCTTTGCCGGGCCGGCAGGCGACGGTGCGGTGGCAGATCTGCAGCGCGTGACCGGAAGACGGGTAACAGTTACGGGAAAGCGGCGGGAACTTGAATTGCTCCTCCGATCTCACGATGCCAGCCTCGTCGCCGTGACCATGCCTCGCGCCACACGGCACCAGGAGGGCTCCTAGCCTGCCGTCGGGTGAACAGTGCGTGAACTGAGCAAGGCGAGCGCATGATGGTAGCCCACAGACCAAGCGCGGGGAGGCGTCAGACATGACTGCGGGCGACCATTTCGAGCGGGTAGCCGCAGTCTACGAATCGCTGCGCACCACCGACGAGGCGCCGGTGCGCAGGATCGGCCAGCTCCTGCCCGACCGCCCCGTCGCCGGCCTGGATATCGGCTGCGGGACGGGACGGTACACGCGGCTGCTGCGCGGGCTGCTGCCGGACGGCTCGCTGCTGGTCGCGGCCGACGTCTCGGCGGCCATGCTGGCACAGCTCAAGGCCAGCCGCGGCCACACCGATGGGGTGGTCCCGCTGCTGTCAACCGCCGAAGAGCTGCCGCTGCGGACCGCCAGCCTGGACCTGGTCACCGCGTTCAACTGCGTTCACCACTTCGACCTCGCCCGCTTCCTGGCCGCCGTCGCCCGGGTGCTGCAGCCCACCGGCCAGCTCTTCATCTACACCCGCACCCCGCAGCAGAACGCGCGAACGATCTGGGGCCGCTACTTCCCGGGTTTCACCGAGCACGAGCAGCGCCTGCACACCGAGGCCGCGGTCCGGGACGCCGTCAGCCGGACCGACGGGCTCAAGATGGTCGCAACACAGACCCTCCAGCACCCGCGCACGAGTACGGCCGAGCGGCTCGGGGCCCAGGCCCAGGGGCGCCACTACTCGACATTCTCCTTCTACACGCCGGAGGAGCTGCGCGCCGCCATCGCGACCTTCCTGACCCGCCTGCCCGGCCCCGAGGTCTCCTGGGTTGACGAGCACCTGCTGGTCATCGTCGGCGGGAGCCACCACAACAAGGCCGAGCCTGACGGTCCAGCCAGCCTGGCGAACCAGGCGACCAAGGATCAGGCCCTCCAGATCAGCGCCGGGCGCGCCGGTGAGGCCCCCTAGAGGCGTCCCGGCGGCCGCGCGCAGATCACCCCGTTATGCGCCCAGCCGATTGCCGGCGACGACCTTCGGCAAAGCGCCCAGATCG
>PMST01000272.1 GCA_003168295.1 Actinomycetota bacterium | reverse complement strand
TGGGCGGGACCAGCGCGGTCGCTCCGTTGTGGGCGGCGCTGATCAGCCGGCTCGCGGAGGCCACCGGCCAGCGGTTCGGCCTGATCCAGTCAACCCTGTACGCGGGCACCACGCCCGGCACCGACGTAGCCGGCTTCAACGACATCACCAGCGGGAACAACGGCTCCTACTCGGCCGGGCCGGGCTGGGACGCTTGCACGGGCCTGGGCAGCCCGGACGGTACCGCCCTGCTGAAGCGGCTGCAGTCCTGACGAGGTCCGGCCTGATCTGAGGTCCGGCGAAACCGGGGTTCGTAGGGGTCCTGTCCCTGATGAGCTCCGGTTTCGTCATGTCTGGAACCGGCTCGCGCCGAATTTCGATTGACACTGCCAACTGATGGGCACATACTTTTGGTAGTCACTTTCATTTAGCTGGGCCGTCTACGGGGGCGGCGGACGGGAGGTGAGAGTCATGGTGGACAACTCGGCTCGCAGGTGGTGGGCGCTGGTCGCGATCGCGGCGAGCGTGCTCGTCGTCGGGCTCGACCTGACGGTGCTGAACCTGGCGCTGCCCACAATCTCCAACGACCTGCACGCCTCGACCAGCGACCTGCAGTGGGTCTCGGACGCCTACAGCCTGGTGCTGGCGGCTGCGATGCTGCCCGCGGGCCTGCTCGGCGACCGGCTCGGCCGCAAGAAGGTGCTGCTGACCGCGCTGGTGCTGTTCGGCGCCAGCTCGGCGGCATGCGCCTACGCCAGCGGCATCAGTGAGCTGATCGCCGCCCGGGCGGTGCTCGGCATCGGCGCGGCCGCGATCTTCCCGCTGTCGCTGTCGGTGATCCCGGTGCTGTTCGCTCCCGAGGAGCGGCAGAAGGCGATCGCGCTGATGGCCTCGGCCACCTTCATCAGCTTCCCGATCGGCCCGATCGTCGGCGGGTACCTGCTTGACAACTTCTGGTGGGGCTCGGTCTTCCTGATCAACGTGCCGGTGGTCGCGCTGGCGCTGATCGCGGTGGCATTCCTGCTGCCGGAGTCGCGCAGCGAGCGGCGGCCGAGCGTGGATGTGGTCGGCGTGGTCTTGTCCAGCGCGGGGCTGGCCGGACTGACATACGGCTTCATCCGGGCCGGGCAGAGCAGCTGGACCAATCCCGCCGCGCTGGCCACGATCGCCACCGGTGTCGTGGTGCTCGCGATCCTGGTGGGCTGGGAACGCTGGCTCACCCGGCGGTACGCGGCCGACGATGACGGAACCCCGCGCGGGGGCGGGTTCGGTGGGATTCGGCCGCTGATCGAGCTCAAGCTGTTCCGGTCGGCCGGGTTCACCTGGGGCACCGCGCTGGCCACGCTGGTCTCGTTCGCGATGTTCGGCATCTTGTTCGCGATGCCGCTGTACTTCCAGGAGGTGCGCGGGGTGAACGCGATGGGCAGCGGGCTGCGGCTGCTGCCCATGATCGGCGGCATGGTCATCGGCATGATCGGCGGCACCAGGCTGGCCTCGCCGCGCAAGGGCGCCGACGGCGCCCCGCCCTTGCCTCCGCGGGTCAACGCCAAGGCGCTGGTCACGGTGGGATTCACGCTGATGGCGGCCGCGCTCGGGGTGGGCGCGACCACCACGATCAGCAGCGGCACCGGGTTCGCGGCGGCCTGGTTCGCGGTGTTCGGCCTCGGGCTTGGGCTGGCTATGCCGCAGGCGATGAACGCGGCGCTTTCCGCCCTGTCGGCCGAGCGCAGCGGCTCCGGTTCGGCGGCGATCTCGGCGTTGCGCCAGGTCGGCGCCACCATCGGGGTCGCGGTGCTGGGCACCGTGCTGGACTCGGTGTACCGCAGCCACCTGGCGGTGACGCACCTGCCCGCGGCGGCCGCGGCCACCGCCAAGAGCAGCGTGGTCGAGGGGGTGGGCATCGCCCACCGGCTAGGTTCGGCGGCGCTGCTCGGCTCGACGCGCAGCGCGTTCGTGACCGGCCTGGACACGATGCTGTGGGTCTGCGCCGGGATTGCGCTGGTGAGCGCCATCCTCGCGCTGACCTTCCTGCCGCGCCGGGCAGAGCGGACTGGCTGGGCGGACCCGGCCGGCGAGGTGGGGCCCGCCGCAGTCGGTGAAACCGGCGCGGAGCGGGCAGAATTGGAAGTGTGACAGACATGCTCGGCGGCGGCCCGGACCGGCCCTGCGGGCTGCGCGAGCGGAAGAAGGCCAGGACGCGTGCTTCGCTGCGGGAGCACGCGCTCCGGCTGTTCGGTGAGCAGGGCTACCAGGCCACCACCGTGGAGCAGATCGCGGCCGCGGCCGAGGTATCACCGAGCACCTTCTTCCGGTACTTCCCGACCAAGGAAGACCTCGTCCTGCAGGACGATATGGACACCCGGATGATCGAGGCGCTCGAGCGGCAGCCGGCCGGGCTCGGCCCGGTCGCGGCGGCCCGCGCGGCCAGCCGGGAGGTGTTCGCCTCCTACACCGAGGCCGACCTCGACCTGATCCAGCAGAACATGGCCCTCATCCTGAGCGTGCCCGAGGTGCGGGCCCGGGCGCTTGACGAATTCGCCCGGACCATCGCGGTGATGAGCGAAGCCCTGGCCAAGCGCGCCGGGCGCCCGGCCGACGACCTGACCGTGCGCACCATCGCCGGGGCGATCATCGGGGTCATCATGTCGATTACGATGCCGTGGGACGGCTGGTCTGACCGGCAGAACATCGAGGACACGTTCGGCCGCATCGATACGGCGCTGGGCGTGCTTGAGGCCGGCCTGCCGCTGTAGAAGCGGGCGCGGCTTACGTGCGGCCGGGGGCACCGCTCGGCATAATGGGCGTGGACTCACAGGTGGGCCGGGAAGTCTGGTCGGCACGGATCACGCTCGGAGGGCCGGCCATGTACCGTGGCGTTCTGTCCTCGGCGCTAGCCTCGCACTGGCGCCGGGAGGTGCTGCGCACCAGCTTGTGGTTCGTGCCCGCCATCGAGGTCGCGGCCGCGATCGTGCTGTTCATCTTCACGCTGCTCGCGGACCGGGCCAACTACCGCGGCGACTTCGCCATCCCGGGCTGGGTGATCAGCGGCAGCGCCGACGCGGCCCGGGAGATCCTGACCGCGATCGCGGCCGCCATTATTACGGTGGTCGGGGTGGTTTTCTCGATCATCCTGGTCACGCTGACGCTGGCCTCGACCCAGTTCGGGCCGCGGATGCTGCGCAACTTCATCCGCGACCGGGGCACCCAGCTGACCCTGGGCACGTTCGTGGCGACGTTCGTCTACTCGGTGCTGGTGCTGGCCTCGATCGGGACCGGCTCGCACGGGGACTTCGTGCCGCATATCAGCGTGACCATGACGCTCGGGCTGATGGTCGCCGACCTCGGCGTGCTGATCTACTTCATCCACCACACCGCCGTCTCGATCCAGCTCCCCCAGGTCATCGCGAGCATCGCCGCCGACCTGGCCGAGGCGATCGCCGAGCAGGGCAGCGGGAACGCCGAACCGCACGTCAAGAACGGCCCGACCGCGACCGAACTGGTGGCCAAGGCCGAACGGGAAGGCGGCGTGCTGCTCGCGCCGGACAGCGGCTACGTGCAGTTCATCAAGCACCAGAACCTGGTCAGGCTGGCCACCGCGGCGGACGCGGTGATCAACCTCGAGCACCGCCCCGGCCACTTCGTGGTGCGCGGCCAGCGGTTCGCCACGGTGTGGCCGCCGCAGGCGGCGCCGATGGTGCGCCAGGCCCTGGGCGGCGCGCACATCGTCGGGCCGTACCGGACGCTGACCCAGGATGTGTCGTTCGGCATCGACCAGCTGGTGGAGATCGGCCTGCGCGCCCTTTCCGCCGCGGTCAACGACACCTTCACGGCGCTGACCTGCATCGACTGGCTCGGGGAGAACCTGTGCAAGATCGTGACCGGGTGGCATCCGGCCCGGGTGCACCGGGACCGCCAGGGCTTCATCCGGGTCATCGCGCCCGAGCCCGCCTACGACCGGCTGGTGCAGCGGTCCTTCGAGAAGATCAGGCAGAGCAGCCTGGGCGCGCCGGCCGTGATGATACGCCTGCTGGACGCGCTGACCCGGATCATGGCCGAGACGACCAGCAGCGGTCAGCGCCGGGTGCTGCTCGAGCAGGCGGAGATGATCGAACGGGCCTGCGAGCGGTCGGTGCCTGAGGCCGCCGACCGGGCCGATGTCAGGCGGCGCTACGAGGCCATCTTGACCCTGGAGTCGAGGCTGACCGGCAACGGGTAGCTCCGGGCCCGAGCGCTGGCTCCGGGTACGGAGCCAGCCAGCTGGCTGGCTCCGGCAAAAACTGGGGCGGGGATGTCGGATACGCGGTCGCGTCGTTCGTGGAACAGTTGAAGGGGCGCCACCGGGGGCCCCACAGATTGGGAGGCGACCGTGAAGTACGTCATTCTGCTCATGAACACCGAGGCAGCCGCGAACATAACCGAGGCCGAAGGCCAGGCGTGGTACGCCGAGATCGGGACCTGGTACGAGAAGGGCGGGGGCGGGTCGGGCAAGCTGGTCGAGACCGGGTACCAGCTGACACCGCCGGCCACGGCCAAGACGATACGGGCCAGCGGCGTCACCGACGGGCCGTTCATCGAGACCAAAGAGGCTCTCGGCGGGTACTCGGTACTCGAGACCGACACCATCGAAGAGGCCGTGGACATCGCGAAGACCTGGCCCGGTGTGGACCGCGGCTGGATGACGGTCGAGGTCCGGCCGACGGTGGAGATGTGACGGGGTAGGTCCGTCAGAAGGACAGGTCGCGGGCGAGCAGCTCGCGCTCGGCCGGGTTGCCGGCCAGCGCGAGCGCCCGCTCGCGGGCGGCGCGGGCCTGCGCGTCACGTCCGAGCCCAGCCAGCAGGCCGGCCCGGAGCGCGTGGAAGAGCCGGTATCCGTCCAGCTCGGCGGCGAGCGGCATGATCTCGGCCAGCGCGGCCTCCGGGCCGACGACGTAGCGGGTGGCGACGGCCCGGTTGAGCAGCACCACCGGCGACGGCGTCAGGGCCTGCAACCCGTCATAGAGCAGGCGGATCTGCGCCCAGTCGGTTTGCTCGTAGCCGGGTGCCTCCGCGTGCAGCGCGGCGATGGCCGCCTGGATCTGGTAGGGCCCGGGCGCGCGCAGCGCGAGCGCCCGGTCAAGCAGCCGGGTGGCCTCGGTGATCAGCGTCCGGTCCCACCGGGCCCGGTCCTGGTCGGCCAGCCTGACCAGCCGTCCCCAGCCGTCGAACCGGGTCGCCGCGCGGGAGTCGTGCAGTAGGAGCAGCGCGAGCAGCCCGAGGACCTCGGGCTCGCGCGGCATCAGCCGGTGCAGCAGCCGGGTCAGCGTCACGGCCTGGGCCGCCAGGTCACGCCGGGCCGGCTGGCGCCCGGCGCTGGCCAGGTAGCCCTCGTTGAAGACGAGATAGATGACGGCCAGCACCTCGGCGAGCCGGCCCGCCAGCTCGTCGGGATCGGGCACGCGCAGGTCCGCATGCGCGGCCCGAAGGGCCTTGCGGGCCCGGAGCAGCCGCTGCGTCATCGCGGGTTCGGCGGCCAGGAACGCCGCGGCGATCTCGGCGGTGGTCAGGCCGCAGACGGCCCGGAGCGTGAGCGCGATCTGCGACTCGCGGGGCAGCGCGGGATGGCAGCAGGCGAAGATCATGCCGAGCAGCTCGTCATCCACGCTGTCGGCGCCGACCCCATCACCCCCGTAATCCCCGCCACCCCCCTGGTTGCCGTCCTCGCCGGTCATGGTCGCCGCGAGCAGGGCCAGCTTCTGCTGCCCGGCCCGGGCCCGGCGCAGCCGGTCGATGGCCTTGCGGCGGGCGGTGGTGGCCAGCCAGCCGGCGTAGTTGGGCGGCACCTCGCCGTCGCGCCAGTGCTCGATGGCCTCGATGAACGCGTCCTGCACCGCATCGGCGGCGAGCCCCACGTCACCGATCCGCGCGGCGAGGGCGGCGGTAATCCGCGCCGCCTCCTGCCGGTAGACCTGCTCGAGCCGGGTCACGTCCACGATCTCAGCCGCCCCGCGGCGTTCTGCACTTAATCTGCGGGCTCCGCCGGGCTCTAGGCTTCAGCTGCCGGTGAAGCGGGGCGGGCGCTTGGCGACGAACGCCGCGACACCCTCGGCGAAGTCGCCTGAGGCGGCCATCTCGCGCTGGATTCCGGCCTCGAACTCGAGCTGGGCGTCCATCCGCTCATACAGCCAGTGGTTCAGCTGCCGCTTAGTCCCCGCGTAGGACTTGGTGGCCCCGGCGGCGAGCCGGTCAAGCAGCGCGTCGGCGCGGCCGGCGAATTCGGAGTCCGGGAAGACCTGGTTGATCAGCCCCCAGTCGACGGCCTTGCGCGCGTCGAGCCGCTCCCCCAGCATGGCCAGCTCGGCCGCCCGGGCGAAACCGACCCGGGACGGCACGAACAGCGACGAGCCGCCGTCCGGGACGAGCCCGATGTTGACGAAGGCGAGGGAGAAGTACGCCGACTCGGCAGCGACCACCAGGTCGCAGGCCAGCGCGAGGGACATGCCGATCCCGGCCGCCGGGCCGTTCACCGCGGCGATGACCGGCTTGGGCATCAGCCGGATGCCGGTGATCAGCGGGTGGTACCGCTCGGTCAGCTCCTCGTACACGTCGAACGTGCCGCCGTCCGTTCGCTCGACCGCGTCCTTCAGGTCGGCGCCGCTGGAGAAGGCCCGCCCGGCGCCGGTGACGACGACCGCCCGGACCTCCGGGTTGTCGGTGACCTCACGGATCGCCGCGAGCAGGTCGAGGGAGAACTGGTCGCTCCACGCGTTCATCCGCTCGGGACGGTTCAGCTCGATCTTCGCACCCGGTCCGCGGCGGTAGAGGTTGACGGTCTCATACTGGCGGTAAAGCTCATCGTCACTCACGCCGGCCATGCTATCGCGGGGCGTTTGTGGCCCAGGACCGGCGTTAGGGGCCGGAGCTCTCGCCTGGGCGAAAACTGTCACCATGGCCCGTTCGGTCGAAAAGATCTTGAATTTGGGCTTCGCGAGGCCGCCTGAGGGGAGCACGTCTGGCGGGTGCCTGGCCGGCTGAGCAGAGTTCAGGCATTGTTATCGCTGGGCCGGGGCCGGCCCGGCGGCCGGGCATGAAACTATTCCGTGGGGAAGTACGACGCGAGGAGGCAGGACATGGCGGTCCCACCACTGCCTGAGCGCACAGCGTGGCAGGCGCTCAAGCGGCACTACGACGAGATAGCCGGCCAGAACTTGCGTGAGCTGTTCGCCGCCGATCCCGGGCGGGGCGAGCGGCTGACCGCGGAGGCGGCCGGGCTCTACCTGGACTACTCCAAGAACCGCGTCACCGACGAGACCATCCGGCTGCTGGTCGCGCTGGCCGAAGAGTCCGGCGTGCCGGAGCACCGGGATGCGATGTTCCGCGGCGAGCACATCAACGTCTCCGAGGACCGCGCCGTACTGCACGTCGCGCTGCGGATGCCGGCCGGCGAGCAGCTGGTCGTGGACGGCACCGACGTGGTGGCGCAGGTCCACGAGGTGCTCGGCCGGATGGCGGACTTCGCCAACCGGGTCAGGTCCGGGGAGTGGAAGGGCCAGACCGGCAAGCCGATCAGGAACGTCATCAACGTCGGGATCGGCGGGTCCGACCTCGGGCCGGTGATGGCGTACGAGGCGCTGCGGCACTACAGCACGCGGGAGATCACGTTCCGGTTCGTGTCCAACGTGGACTCCACCGACTTCGTCGAGGCCATCCGCGACCTGAACGCGGAAGAGACCCTGTTCATCATCTCCTCCAAGACGTTCGGCACACTGGAGACGCTGACCAACGCCACCTCGGCCCGGGACTGGATCGTCGGGGAGCTCGGCACCGAAGACGCCGTGGCCAAGCACTTCGTCGCGGTCTCCACNNTTCTGGGACTGGGTCGGCGGGCGGTACTCGATGGACTCAGCCATCGGCCTGTCCACCATGGTGGCGCTTGGGCCCGAGGGGTTCGGCGAGATGCTGGCCGGGTTCCACGAGATGGACGAGCACTTCCGGACCGCGCCGCTGGCGGAGAATCTGCCCGTGCTGATGGGGCTGCTGGCGGTCTGGTACCGCGACTTCTTCGGCCTCCAGACGTTCGGCGTCATGCCGTACGAGCAGTACCTGAAGCGGTTCCCGGCCTACCTGCAACAGCTCACCATGGAGTCCAACGGCAAGCATGTCACGCTCACCGGGAAGCACGTCAGCTACGACACCGGCGCGGTGTTCTGGGGCGAGCCGGGCACCAACGGGCAGCACAGCTTCTACCAGCTCATCCACCAGGGCACCACGATGATCCCGGTCGACCTGATCGGCTTCGGCAAGGCGCTGAACCCGCTGCGTGACCACCACGACATCCTGTCCTCCAACGTGTTCGCCCAGGCGCAGGGGCTGGCCTTCGGCAAGACCGAGGAGGAGGTCAGGGCCGAGGGCACACCGGAAAACGTGGTGCCGCACCGGGTGATGGAGGGCAACCGGCCTTCCAACGTGCTGCTCGCCGAGATCCTCACCCCCCGGATCCTCGGGACGCTGGTCGCCCTGTACGAGCACAGCGTGTTCACCCAGGGAGCGATCTGGGACATTGACTCGTTCGACCAGTGGGGAGTGGAGCTCGGCAAGGTGCTCGCGGTCAAGATCATCCCCGAGCTGACCGCCGCGGCCGAGCCGGAGCTTGATCATGATTCCTCGACGAACACGCTGATCCGTAAGTACCGCGCGCTCAAGGCCCGCTGACAACAACAGGTAAGGATTCACCCATGCCAACTAAAAAGCCGATGCAGCTCGGCATGATCGGGCTCGGCCGGATGGGCGCCAACCTCGTCCGCCGGCTGATGCGCGACGGCCACAGCTGCGTGGCCTATGACGTGAACTCCGGCGCGGTCAAGGCGCTCGAGGCCGACGGCGCGCAGGGCGCGGAGAGCCTGGCCGACTTCGTCGCCAAGCTCGAGACGCCGCGGGCCATCTGGATCATGGTCCCGGCCGGCATCGTCGAGCAGACCCTCACCCAGCTGCGGCCGCTGCTGTCCGCCGACGACATCATCATCGACGGCGGGAACTCCTACTACCNNAGCGGCGGCGTCTGGGGCCTGGACCGCGGGTACTGCCTGATGATCGGCGGCGAGGACGAGGCGGTGCAGCGGCTGAACCCGATCTTCCTGACCATCGCCCCCGGCAAGGGCACCGCGGAGCCCACCCCGGGACTGGCCCCGGGCGGCACCGGCGAGCAGGGGTACCTGCACTGCGGCCCGAACGGCGCCGGGCACTTCGTCAAGATGGTGCACAACGGCATCGAGTACGNNNAGGTATGGCGCCGCGGCTCGGTGATCAGCTCCTGGCTGGTCGACCTGACCGCCGCCGCGTTCGCCAAGTCGCCCGACCTGGACGACTTCAGCGGCCGGGTGTCGGACTCCGGCGAGGGCCGGTGGACGGTGCTGGCCGCGGTGGACGAGGGCGTGCCCGCCTCGGTCATCGCCGC
>PMST01000652.1 GCA_003168295.1 Actinomycetota bacterium | reverse complement strand
CGGGCCGTTCGCGCTGACCGTACGGCTGCTGCCGCTGGTGCTCGCCGCCCAGGCGCCGAGGGTGATCACCATGAGCAGCGGGGTCGCCAGCTACGGCCGCATCCGCTTCGACGACCCGCAGTGGCAGCGCGGCTACCGGCCCAACCTGGCGTACGCCCAGTCCAAGCTGGCTGACCTCATGATGACCCTGTATCTGGCGGACCTGGCCCGCCAGCGCGGCTGGAACCTGATGAGCAACGCGGCACACCCTGGCTTCACCCGGACGAACCTGCAGACCGCCGGGGCCGGCCTCGGCCGGGACAAGCCGAAGCGGACGCCGTTCAACAGCCCAAGTATCCTGCCCTCCCAGGAGGTGGGCGCGGGCACCGAGCCCCTGCTGTACGCGGCGACCAGCGCCGATGCCGTCAACGGCGGCTACTACGGACCGAGCCGCTGGTTCGGGCTGGTCGGCCCGACCACGGCCGTGCGGGCGCCCAGGCGGGCCCGTGACGCCGCCACCGCCACCCGGCTGTGGACCGAGGCCGAACGCCTGACCGGCGTCAGCCTGGCCGCCAGCAGCGCCCGTCCTTAAGATACGGGCACAGACCGCCACTGAGGGCGGGGGATGGACCGGGAGATCAGCGGCCCTGCACCGCCGCGCGGACCCGGGTCGCGATCATCTCGGTCAGGGCCTTTGTATCCGACGCGGCCGTCACGGCCTGCGTCGGCGTTGTCCGTCCCATGCACACCGACCAGGCGCGGAGGATGAGGGGGCGGGTCCGGGCGACCGCTCCTAGACGGTCAAGTTCGCCTGCCTCCAGCATGACGTGCTCGCGGTAGCCAAGCAGCACCGCACCCGCCCGGCGCGGCTCCTTCGCGGCCTCCGCGTACAGGAGGAACGCCAGCGGCCACAGGCGCGGCCCGCGGCCGGCGCCTGCCCAGTCCACGAGGACCATGCCGCCCGGCGTCGCGACCACGTTCGCCAGCACGAAATCCGGGTGGATGAGCCCCATAGGCAGCCCCTCCGCCGGGTCCGACGCGGCGACCTCCGCCCGGAGCGCGTCGAACGCCGCACGCTCGGCATCGGGAACGAGGGGCGCGGCCTCGGCGAGCATCCGGCTCGCGGCCGCGATCTCCGCCGACGGCAGCCCGTCGGCGAGGTGATGCCAGGCCCCGCCCGGCCGCGCGACCGCCCCGTCGCCAGGGCCGACGCCGCCAGCGCTTGCTGTCGGCGTCGTGTCCAGCGTGTGCAGGCGGCCGAGCAGCGCGCCGAGGTGGCTGAGGCCGCCCGCCGCGCGGATCGCGTCCCGCCGGTGCTGCCGGGGAACCGGGCCGGCCCACTCGGTGACCAGTACGGAGCGGCCGTCGAGGACGGAGACCGGCTCGTCCGCCGCGCACCGCTCGGCCGGGAACTCGTGCGCGGCAAGGTAGCGGAGGATCGCGGCATCGCCCGCCACCGCCTCGGCGGGCCTGCGGGCGGGGAACGCCCGCGCCACCCAGTCTGGGCCATCCGCGCGCCCGACCCGCCATACGCCCAGGTCAAGCTCGGTCATCGCGTCCACCACGATCCCGTACCGCGTCTCCAAGTGCGCGCGCAGGCGCTCGCCTGGCCGGCCGGGCAGCGGCGAGCCGAAGCGGATCAGGTCGCCGTTCGGGTCGACGTGGGAGCCCTCGCGGGGCGCGACATCATCGTCCATGAGACAAGCATCTCGCATGCCGGTGCCACACGATTTCCTGGCCGTATTAGTCTCGGCGGGGTGACCGAGGAGACCGACCTTACGCTGGACGACGGGCGCACGCTGCATGTCTACGACACCGGCGCGGACCACGCTCGCCTGTCGGTTTTCTGGCACCACGGCACGCCGAACACCGGCGCCCCGCCCGAGCCGCTCTTCCCAGCGGCGGCCGATCGCGGCATCCGGTGGGTGTCGCATGACCGGCCCGGATACGGCGGATCGACGCCGAAGCCAGGGCGGGATGTGGCCGCGGCCGCCGCTGATGTGGCCAGCATCGCCGATGCGCTCGGCATCGGGCGGTTCGCGGTCATGGGACATTCGGGCGGGGGTCCGCACGCCCTGGCGTGCGCGGCGTTGCTGCCTGACCGTGTCGTGGCCGCGGTCTCGGGGGCCGGAACCGCTCCCTTTGCCGCCGAGGGCCTGGACTGGTTCGCCGGCATGGCGCCCGCCGGGGTGGCGGAAATGCGCGCCGCCGCCGCGGGACGCGCGGCGTACGAAAAATACCTGGCGTCCGCCGAGTTCGACATGGACGCGTTCACCCCGGCCGATCAAGCCGCGCTCGCCGGTGAATGGTCCTGGCTCGCTCGCATCGCCGGGCAGGCGATAGCAGGCGGCCCGGACGGGATGATCGACGACGAGCTCGCGTACGTCACCCCGTGGGGCTTTGCTCCCGAACAGGTCGGACCACCCGCCCTTTTCCTGTGCGGAGGCCAGGACCGGATGGTGCCCAGCGCGCACAGTACCTGGCTAGCGCGGCGCTGTCCCGCCGCGGAACTGTGGCTGCGCCCGGACGACGGGCACGTCTCGGTCCTCGGGTCCTCCGCCGTGGCGGCCCTGGACTGGCTCGTGGAGCAGGCGGGAGATGGCTGAAGCCCGCTACGACGCGGTGGCGGACTTCTACACTGCCGCCTTTGGCACCATCGACGACCCGGCGACCGCGGTCATGCTCGATCTGCTCGGGTCGCCCGCTGGCCTGTCGGTTCTCGACATCGCCTGCGGGCATGGGCGCGTCACCAGAGAACTGGCCAGGCGGGGGCCCGCTATTACGACCAAGGACGATGGAGCGCCGACGCCGCGCTGTCCCCGCTACGCCATCAGGTCGGCGCGAACCATCGCATGGTGTCCACCTACCTCAACGCCTTCCGCCGGCACGGTCTGTGGCTCGATGAGCTCGCGGAGCCCGCGCCCGAGCCGCAATGGACCGAGAAGAGACCAGGCGCGAGCCGGGTTCCCGTCTACCTCGCGGGCCGGTGCCTCAAGGCAGCCCGCTAGCCCGGAGCGTCGCGCTGCTGGGGCGGGCGGCTGATCCTGGCGGCGAACAGGTCGCGGAGGCTGACGATGCCGCACACTTGCCGTCCCTGCAGGATGGGCAGATGGCGGAAACCGTTCAGCAGCATCATCTGGGCGGCCTCCTCGACCGGGGTGTCCGGGTCCGCCGATTGCGGGTCTTTGGTCATCCAGGCCGAGACCGGCAGCGCGGTCAGGTCCGACCCGGACGCCGCCGCCTTGAGCACGTCGCGTTCGGTGAGGATGCCGGCCAGGAAGGGGCCCTGCATGACGAGGGCCGAACCGACCTTCTCCCGAACCATCGCGGCGGCGGCTTCCGCGACCGGGCTGTCCGGGCTGGTTGACACCGGCCGCGGGTGGGCCAGTTCTCCGACCGTGAGAGCCCGGCGGCTGACCTCAGCCACTTTCGCCGATTTCGAAAAGCTCGGAGTCGTCATGCGGACAGGACGGGCCGGCTAGCTCTTCGGACAGCAGCCGCCACAGAGAACCGGACCACGCCGACAGCTGCGGCCACCGCATCCAGAACAGCTGAAGGGTCGTCTGATCGAAATCCTCGTGTGCCTGCTCCGGGGATACCGTGCGCGTGAAGTCCTCAAGTTGATGGATGAGATCCAGGAACCGGTCGGCGCTGCCATCCATTCGATCACCTCCGGGGGGAGCTGCGGCGTCGGCCGCGAGAACATGGGCCGAGAACGTCATGAGACGCTAAGTGGGGTGTTCCATACCCCGAAAGCGCGGTGTGCAAGAGGCCAGGCGCTGCCTATTTTTCTCCTTGCCGGCGCAAAGGTATAGACCCTCCGGGCAAAAGGGCCAAACAAAAGCCCAGGCCGGCCTCACCCAGTGAGGTCCGGGCCGTCGGGTGCGGCGACGGCGAGCGTCAGGACGAGGCTAAGGCGAGACGGTGACCAGGGAGCCGTAGGTGAGGTAGGGCCACGCCTGCGCCGCCGCGGCCAGCGGGAGCTCGACACAGCCCAGGCTCTGCGGAAAGCCGTAG
This sequence comes from Actinomycetota bacterium, assembly GCA_003168295.1. The sequence continues at coordinate 34,391 of PMST01000652.1, read as the reverse complement.
GAGTACCTGGGGAAGTAGTGAACCGCCTCGCCGGCCTGGAAGTAGGAGACGTACTCGACCGGGTCGGCGTAGTGGCTGCCGTCAGGATTGATGCCCTGCATCACCTGGAACCGGTAGCGCAGGTACACCGGAAAGGTGCCGTCTGACGTGGGCGCGACGGGGATTCCGGTGTTCGCCGGGCTGCTGAGTACCTCCTGCCCGTCGTGCCAGATGGTAAGCGTCTCCGGCAGGACCTCGCTGGCGATCGCGTAGGTGTAGCCGTTCGGGTTGTCCTGCTGAGCCTCGGCGGCCTGCAGTAGGTCCGTCCACACCTTCGGGCCGGCCACGCCGTCAAGCGGGAGCCCGTGCCCGGACTCGAACGCCATGATCGCACCGGTGGCGATCAGGTTGGCCGCGCCCGGCTGCCAGAGGCTGGTCAGGCTGGACGGGTAACCGCTGACCCAGGTGAACTGGCCGCCCGGCGGCTGGTAGGCGGCTGAGAGCTGGGCCCCGGCGCTGCTGGGCGTGCTGACACCGCCGGGCATGATGGCGCTGTCGACGTGCGGGGACCAGCTGAGCGGAAGGTAGCCGAGCTGGGCCAGGAGCTGCTGCAGGCGCAGCGTGGAATACGAGGCCGTGCTGAAGCTGACAGTCCACCCGGCCGAACCGGTCCCGCGATCCTGGCCGCGCCCGCGACGGCCGGGCTCGGAGATCGTCACCTGGGTGTCCTCGGGGAAGCCGGCCGAGGGAGTGAAGATCAGGCTGGTGCCGTCGTGACTCCAGGTTCCCGGCACCGAGGGGGACAGGCGGGGGAGCGGCGAACTAGCCGCGGGGACACCGGACAGGCTGAGCTGGATTGGCTGCGTGCCGTCCACGTCGCGGGCGCCCGTGGCCGGTACGGAAGAAACTACTCTCAGTGTCTGCAGCGCCGCGGTCGTCTGGGCGCCGTGCCGGTGCGCGGCTGACCCCGAAGCCACTGCGCTCGCCGCATGATCACTATGGTGCGCGCGAAGCGCCATCACGATTCCGCCGGTCACCACGATGGCCGCGGTCAGCCCGGTCATCCAGAAGACCGCAACCCTGCTCTTGCGGTTCCTGAGACCCGAGGCCACCCCGGCCGCAGCGCGGCTCCGCCTGAACAACAATATTTCCCCCAGCTGTCACGAATTGTGACTTCCCCAGCTGTCACTTATCGTAACTGATCATTGTCTCTGGGTAGTGTAACGGCGGCTCCGTGGTTGACATTGCCGGGATCAGCGGTAAGTTGCTGCTCAGTCCAGCACCAGGGCTGGCTAGCCGGACCGGCAGGCTCGTCAGGTTCGGGCTACGTCATGGTGAGGGCGCGCGCATCCAGCCGCCCTCGTGGCTAGGCGTGGCACCGAAGGGGGCTGCCGCGCTTATCCGGCTGGACGGGGGTTGGGCCTGGAAAGGGCCCGGGCACCCAGTAGACAACGGAGGCCAAGCCCGTTGCCAGCGGGATGGACTCCGGTCCGAAGGCGCTGCCCGGGTCCTTTTCCTTTCTTGCTGTCCGCCTGCTCCTCCAGGCGGGGCAGCCACCGGACGGAGCAGCCACGAACCTGGCCGGGCACGAATCTCCTGGCCGGTTCGTTGTGTGCTGAAGACGAGCAGAGGGGTGTGTCGCTGATCGGGAACCGCCATGTCGGAGCGCCGGTGCGCGCCGGGATATCATGGCCTGCACCGTCCGTGACGAGTTGTCCTGACCAGTACAGCCTGTTCCCCCCAGACGCAGCGATAGGCAGGGGTCGTGATAGAGCCAAATCCATCCGCCGAGCCGCCGGCCGACCGGATCGTCATCGTCATGCCGACCTACAACGAACGGCAGAACCTTGAGTCCATCGCGGGCCGGGTCAGGGCGGCGCTCCCGGCGGCCGACCTGCTGATCGTTGACGACAATAGCCCGGATGGCACCGGTGACATCGCGGACAAGCTGGCCGAGGCCGACCCGCACGTGCAGGTCATGCACCGGTCGGAGAAGGCGGGCCTGGGTAAGGCCTACATAGCCGCTTTCGGCTGGGCGCTCGAGCGCGGCTACGACGTGATCGTGGAAATGGACGCGGACGGCTCGCACCAGCCGGAGCACCTGCCCAGCCTGGTGGGCGCGCTGGCCCACGCGGACCTGTCCATCGGCTCCCGGTGGATGCGCGGCGGCAAGGTGGTCAACTGGCCCAAGTCCCGCGAGCTGCTCTCTCGCGGCGCCAATATCTACACTCGGCTCATGCTCGGCCTCGGCGTCCGGGACGCCACCGCGGGCTTCCGCGCCTATCGTGCCTCCACGCTGGCGAAGATCAGCCTGAACGAGGTCGAGTCGACGGGATACTGCTTCCAGATTGACCTGACCATCAGGGTCGCCCGGGCAGGCATGAAGATCGTCGAGGTGCCGATCACTTTCGTGGAGCGTGAGCACGGCGCTTCGAAGATGAGCAGCAACATCATGCTTGAGGCGTTCTGGCGGGTCGCACAGTGGGGCACGGCGCGACGGCTGCGCCAACTCAGCTCTCACGTGGAAGCGCGGAACCTGCGTCAGGGCAGGTAGCGCTAAGCTCGTCTGGGCCGGTTAGGCGCTTCTGGTCAGGCGCTCCGGCGCTGCGTGCGGTGAGTGCTGGCGTCCTGGCCGCGATCGGTGCCGCGGCGCTCCTTGATGACCTGGAGACGCTCGGCCAGTACGGCCTCGAGGTCTTCCACGGTCCGTCGCTCCATCAGCATGTCCCAGTGGCTGCGTGGCGGCTTCGCCTTCTTCGGAGACGGCGATTCGCCGCTGGCAGCGATCGCTACCGCTCCGCAGACACGACACTCCCACGTACCGGGAAGTTCCGCCTCAGCTGCGAAAGGCACGCTAAAATGGTGCCCATTCGGGCAGTCGAAAGCAACATCCTGACGGGGCGCGAGGTCAGTGTTACGGTCATTCTCGTAACTTGTCGCACCGAGCCGGGTGCCGCGGAGTGCGCGTTCAGCCATGCTTGCTGCCTCCCAGGCGGTCAGCGGTACTACTCATCAACGCTGAATACCCGGACAAGATTCCCCCTGCGGGCGTTACCCAATCGTGTTTCGGCAAGAAGATCGCAGCTATCGGGTCGCAGGCTGCCGTGGCCGTCCGCCGGAGGCGCTCCGCTACGGGCTCCGCGGATGCCATTGACCCCGCTCGATGAGGACATCGCGAAGCGTTTCGATGTCGTCGGTCATGAGCCCGTCGGCGCCCAGGTCCAGGAACCTGGTCATCTCGGCCCGGTCGTTGACGGTCCACACGTGCACGTCGAGCCCGAGCGCGTGCGCCCGGCGTACGAACGAACCGGTAGCCACCCGCGCCGGAACCTGAGCGCAGCGCGCATCCGACCGGGACAGCCTGCTGGCGAGCAGGCGGGTCTGCGGCCCTGGGTGGGTTGAGCCGATCGCGCACCGGACGGCGGCGATTGCGGCGGGCGAGGTGGTCATGCACACCGGCCGCTCCAAGAGCCCGCGCGCGGCCCGGAGCCTGCTGCCGGAAAACGAGGTCACGCAGACCCGGTCCCACGCATCGGTCCGGCGCAGCACGCCGGGCAGCAGGGAAATCCCGGGCTCATCCTTGAGGTCGATGTTGAAGCGCACGTCGGGCCACGCGCCGAGCAGGTCCTCGATGAGCGGTATCGGCTCGGTGCCCGCTACCCGCAGGTCGGTGACCTCACGGTAGGACCGGGCGCCGATCGGGCCGGACGCGTCGGTCATGCGGTCGAGCGTCCGGTCATGGAACGCCATCAGCATCCCGTCACAGGTCGCGCGGGCATCGGTCTCCAGGTAGGCGTAGCCCAGCTTGACCGCGTGTTCGAAGGCGGACCAGGAGTTCTCAGGCGCGTGGGCCGCCCCGCCCCGGTGCGCGAAGGCGATGGGGCGCGGGTGCTCAAGGAACGGTACGACCACGATGGCTAGTATGCCTGTTCCGGGCACTGACCTGGTGAACTACGGCTGTCCAGCGGATGCCGGATTACTCGGCAGGCTCCTGCCCGTCCCGCAGGCCGGGGGGAAACGGGGCGACGGCCGCGGTCCAGTTCCTGCGCCGGACCTCGGCCATCGCCACCGCTGCCGCCACCGCGACGTTCAGCGACCCGACCCGGCCCGGCTGCGGGATGTAAGTGACCGCGTCGGCGACGGCGAGCAGCGCCGCCGTACAGCCGTGATCCTCGTTGCCGACCGCGAGGCAGACATCGCCGTCCAGCGGGGCCTCGTGCAGCGGGACGGCACCGGCCGCCAGCTCGACCGCCACCACGCGCAGGCCCAGCGCCGCCGCCGCCTTGGCCGCGGCGACCGGGTCCGGCTCCTGCGTGGCGCGGACCAGCCGCTGGGTGCCGAGCGCGGTCTTGCCCACCCCCGGACGGCCGAACGGCGCAGTGTTACCGCACAGCCACAGCTGCTCAGCTCCGAAGGCAGCAGCGGAGCGGACGATGGACCCCACGTTGAACGGCTGGCTCACCGAATCCAGCAGCACGGCCAGGCGCGATCCGCTGGCCCGCCGCCACTCGCGGTTGAGCCGCTTGACTTCGGTCGGACGGAGCTGCCGCGGGCCGGCCTGGTCGCTGGATTTGCCGCCAGCTGGCGCGGGCGGGGTCACGGGGGAGTCACCACGGTTCGTTCGGGCAGGTACTCGACCTGCAGCAGCCGGTAACCGCTCCGTGCGGCCAGACGCGTCACGGACCAGCCCTGCTCGGCGAGCCAGCGGTGCAGTGAATCGGCGCCGAGGTTGCGCCCGGCCACCAGGTGCGCCTGGCTCCCGGGGGCCAGATGGCTCAGCCAGCGGCCCAGCAGCTCATGCAGCGCCTGCTTGCCGACGCGGATGGGCGGGTTGGACCAGATCCCGGCGAACCGGTCCGGCACCGACGCGTCCTCCGGGGTGACGCAGCGGACGTTGGACAGTCCGGCCGTGGCCGCGTTCCGCGCGCACAGCTCAAGGGCCCGCTCGTTGACGTCGACCGCCCACACGGCGGCGCCCGGCGAGCGGGCCGCCAGCACGCAGGCGATCGGCCCGTAGCCGCAGCCCAGGTCGAGCAGGTCACCGGAGGCTGGCGGGGCAGGGGTCTCGTCGAGCAGCAGGCGGGTGCCCGGGTCGAGTCGCTCGGGGGAGAACATCCCGGCGTCGGTCGCCAGTTCCAGGTACACGCCGGGCAGGATCACCCGCACCCGGCCCGGGCGGTGCCCCGCCCGCGGATGCGGCGAGAAATAATGGTCCGTCACCGGCTCATCAAGCCCGGGGGCTTACCGGCTCGGCCGGTTCGGCCTGGCTGGCGAGCGCGGGGGTGATGAAGCGGCGGGTGATCCACCGCTCGACGATGAACGTCATGATCGGGACCGTGCCCGCCAGCAACATGATCACGGTCGGCTTGTTCGCCAGCCGGAGCTTCCTGGACAGCATCCAGGCGAACACCAGGTAGATGATGTACAAGATGCCGTGCACCACGCCGACGTTATTGGCTACGGCGGGATGCCCCGCGACCTGCAGCGGGATGCCGACGAAACACAAGAAGACCAGCACCACGCCGGTGATGTAGGCCATTACCCGGTACCGGAGCACCGCTGCTTCCACGACTTTCATCTCCTGATCGTCCCGAGAACCGCTTATCGCAGTCCGTGCCACCTGCCATGGTTCTTGACCTCGGCGTTGAGCCGGGTCAGGTAGGCGTTGTAGGCGCTGAGCTCCGGGTCTTCATCCTCGGCGGGCGCCGCGGACTGGGCCGCGGGGACGTGGATCGTCCCGACCCCGAAGGGAAGGCCTTCGGCCTCCTCGGAGGAACCAGTGAGCGTCTCACCGCGCTTGATCCGGAACTCATCCCTGATCGTCTTGGCCCAGAACACCACGGCNNCCGAGCCACAGCATGCCCCAGAAGGAGACGACCATGAACAGGTGCCACCCCAGCCACCGGGGCGCGAAGAGGAACCGCCACACGGGACCCGAAGGCGCCGGCACGGCTGCCGCCGCCCGGCCAGCGCTGTCGGCCAGATCCGCGCCGTCCGCGGGGGCAGCGCCCTCGATCGGGGCAGCGTTTTCCATGCCACGAGGGTAGCGCTGGAAGCTGAATGCCCAAGGGGCGGACCGTGCGATTTCGCCAACCGGGTCGCGCGCGCGGCCTGGACCTGGATAATTCCTCCATGGGACTCACCGCGGCCATCGCCGGTCAGGCCAGCCGGCTGCCTGACCGGCTCGAAGACCTGCACGGTCCGTGGCAGGGGGTTGTCGTGCTGCCCGTGCACATGACGTGGCACGAGCTGCGCGAGTTCGACGTCGCCCGGCAGAGGCCCCGGCTGCTGCTCTACAGCATCGTCATCAGCCAGGGCAGGCGGAACGACGTCGCCCGCTTCCTCAACGCGCAGCGGCTGCGCGAGGACTGGCCGCAGCTGCGGCCGCTGGTCAGCGCGAGGATGCGGCGGGCCCTGGAGCGCAAGCTCGGGCTCTTGATGTCCTGACGGCTGCCGTAGTCTGCAAGTTGGAGTTACCCCAGCGGGAGAGGACGGGGCCGGATGCAGGCCTTGGCGTGGCTCGGGTTCGTGCTCGGTCTCGGCGCGCTGCTGCTCACCGGCTCGAGCGTCATCAAGACCCTGCTGATCCCGCGCAACCTGAGTTCGGCCATCGGCACTGCGGTCGCGGCGAGCGTGCTCGGCGTCTACCGGATGGTGACGGCCAGGGTCCACGACGACGTGACACGGCGGGAACGGATCTACGCCAGCGGCGCCCCGACCTACCTGTTCGCCCTGCTGGTCTGCTGGATCGTCTGCCTGTACGTCGCCTACACGCTGATGCTGCTGCCGTTCGCCCACCACAGCCTGGACTTCGCGCTGCGGCTCTCTGGATCGTCGCTGTTCACCCTGGGCTTCGCGGATCCGGCGGGGGCGGCGCCCTATGGCATCGTCTTCGCCGCCGCTATCAGCGGGCTCGGCGTGATCGCCCTGATGATCGGCTACCTGCCCACGCTCTACGCCGCCTACAACCGGCGGGAGACCCTGGTGATCATGCTGGAGGCGCTGTCGGGCAAGCCTCCGTGGGGACCTGAGCTGCTGGCCCGGCAGCAGCTGATCAAGAACACCACCTACCTGCCCAGGCTTTATGAGCGGTGGACCGAGTGGGCGGCCGACATATCGGAAAGCCACACCACCTACCAGACCCTGATCTACTTCAGGTCCCGCTATCCCGAGCAGGCCTGGCCGCTGGCCCTGCTGGCCGTCCTGGACGCCGCCGCGCTGCACCTGTCGCTGAACCCCGAGTCGGCCCCGGCCGAGATCAGGCCGTTCCTGCGGGTGGGGTACATCACCATGCGCTCGATCGCCGGGACCCTGGGCTTCGAGGCGAACGACGACCCGCACCCGGACGATCCGCTGGTCCTGACCAAGGAGGAGTTCGATGCGGGCGTGCGGCACGTGGCCGAGGCGGGCTGGGAATTCGAGCGGCCGCCGGACGAGGCGTGGGCGCATTTCCGTGGCTGGCGGGTGAACTACGAGGCGGCCGCGCACGACATCGCCGCCCATCTGGACCTGCCGCCCGCGCTGTGGTCGGGGCCGCGGTCCCGGTTCGGGGTCGCGGCCATGCCCGAGCGGCCCGCGCACCGCGAACCCCGGGCCCCCGAGGCCATCGAGAGTTCTCCCGATCCTGGGGAGGGCTCTTCCGCCGAGGCCCCGGACACGGACGCCCCCCTGCGTATGCCAGGCTGGTGACATGCGCAAGTACGTGATCATGGGGGTGCAGGGCAGCGGCAAGGGCACGCAGAGCCAGCTGCTCGCGGCCGACCTGGACCTTGTGCATATCAGCGTGGGTGACATCTTCCGCTGGAACGTTCAGAACCACACCAAGATGGGCGCGCAGGTGCGTCGCGTGATGGCGGCGGGCGAGCTGGTGGGCGATGACCTGGTGGAGTCGGTGGTCAGGGAGCGGCTGACTCAGCACGACTGGAACTACGGCTTCATCGTCGACGGGTTCCCGAGGAACCGGCGCCAGACCGAATTCTTCCTGGAGAGCTACGACATCGACAGCGTCATCGAACTTGACCTGCCGGACTCCGAGGTCCGCCGCCGGGTGCTGAACCGCAGGCTGTGCGCCGACTGCGACGTGGACTACAACCTGATCGCTAACAGCCCGAAGGTTGCCGGCCGGTGCGACCTGTGCGGCGGAGAGCTCGTCACCAGGGAAGATGACACCGAGGAGGCGCTGGAGGTCCGGCTGAGGGACTATCACGAGCAGACCAACCCGGCCCTTGACCTGTTCCGGCGCAAGGAGTACGTCATCACGGTCGACGCCAGGCCCGCGGCGGAGGTCGTCCAGCGGACCATCAGGCAGCGTCTCGGGCTGCCGGAGATGGCCGAGCCGGCGGACCGGGCCAAGGAAGCCGCGAGTGCGTGAGATCGCGGTATTCGGCGGTAGCGCCCACCCCGCTCTGACCGCCGAGATCTGCGCGTTCTTGTCCGTGCCGCAGCGTCCGGTGCGGCTGCAGCGGTTCGCCAACGACTGTCTCGGGGTCCAGCTGCAGTCCAACTGCCGGGAACGGGACGTGTTCCTGATCCAGCCGCTGGTGCCGCCGGTGCAGGAGCACCTGGTCGAGCTGCTGCTGATGGCAGACGCGGCCCGGGGCGCGTCGGCGGGGCGGGTGACCGCGGTCATGCCGCACTACGCCTACGCCCGGTCGGACAAGAAGGACGAGTCGAGGATCTCCATCGGAGCCCGGCTGGTCGCGGACCTGCTGGTCACGGCCGGCATCGACCGGGTGCTCACGCTCACCCTGCATTCGCCCCAGGTGCACGGATTCTTCTCGGTGCCCGTCGATCACCTGCACGCGCTGCGCGAGCTTGCCGTCCACTTCCGCGGCCGGGACCTGTCCCAGTCCATCGTGGTCTCCCCGGACCTGGGCAACGCCAAGAGCGCCGCGGCGTTCGCCCGCAGGCTCGGCGTGCCGGTCGCAGCCGGCGCAAAAGAGAGGCTCAGCGACTCACAAGTGGCGATCAGCGCCATCATCGGCGACGTGACCGGGCGCGACGTCATCGTCCTAGACGACGAGATCGCGCGCGGCACCACCGTGCTCGAGCTGCTGAACCTGCTGCGGGAACAAGGCGCTCGTTCGGTCATCGTGGCCTGTACGCACGGGCTGTTCGCCGATGGTGCGCTGGACAAGCTGGCCGCCACCGACGTGACCGAGATCGTCTGCACGAATTCGGTGCCCGTCCCCGCTCACCACGACAAGCTGCGCGTCCTTTCCGTGGCCCCGGCGCTGGCCGAGGCCATCAACCGCATCCACAACGGCGAATCGGTCAGCTCCCTGTTCGATCACTGAGAGGCTGGCCGCCGGCGGTGATCACGATCCAGGCCAGCACCAGGGCTTCCTCTCGCCACGCGTCGTAGCGGCCGCTCCGGCCGCCGTGGCCCGCCTCCATCTCGGTCTTGAGCAGGAACGGGCCGCCCTTGGCCACCGAACGCAGCCGGGCGATCCACTTGGCGGGCTCGTGATAGGTCACCCGGGTGTCGTTCAGCCCGGTCAGCGCGAAGATCGGCGGGTAGACCTGGCCGGTGACGTTCTCATACGGCGTGTACGACTTCATGTACGCGTAGACCTCGGGGTCGTGCAGCGGGTCGCCCCACTCCTCCCACTCGGTGACGGTCAGCGGCAGCGACGGGTCCAGGATCGTGGTCAGCGCGTCGACGAACGGCACCTGCGCCACGATGCCCGCAAAAGCCTCGGGGGCCATGTTGGCGACCGCGCCCATCAGCAGTCCGCCCGCCGAGCCGCCCCGCGCGACGAGTCGGCCCGATGACGTCCAGCCTTGCCGCACCAGGTGCTGGGCACATGCGATGAAGTCGGTGAAGGTGTTCTTCTTGCGTAGCATCTTCCCCTCGGTGTACCAGGACCTGCCCATCTCACCGCCGCCTCTGATGTGCGCGATCGCGTACACGAAACCCCGGTCGAGCAGCGACAGGACGGGAATGGAGAAGCTCGGGTCCCGGGATATCTCGTAGCTGCCGTACCCGTACAGCAGGGCGGGCGCGCTGCCGTCGCGTGGCGTGCCCCGGCGGCACACCAGCGAGATCGGGATGCGCGTGCCGTCGGCGCCCGCGGCCCACTCCCGGTGCTGCTCATAGTCCTCGGGCCGGTATTCCTCCCCGGCGGGCGAGGGCAGCACCGGCTGGCGCTTGAGCAGGGTCAGCCCGCCGGTGGCCATGTCGCAGTCATAGACCGAACCCGGGGTCACCAGGGACGTGTAGGACAGGCGGAACCGGCTGGCCTGGTACTCGGGGTTCGGGCCGGGCCCGACCCGGTAGACCGGCTCGGGGAAGGCGACCTCGTGTTCGCCGTTCCCGTGCCGCCGTAGCATCCGCAGCCCGGTCAGCCCGTCCCGCCTGAAGTACACGACGATGAAGTCCGCGAACGCGGCCACGTCGAGCAGCCGGGTGTCGGCCCGGTGCGGGACCAGCGGCGTCCAGGCCGCGGGTTCGGTCACCGGCGCGGTCGCGATCTCGAAGTTCTCCGCCCCGTCGTTGTGCAGGATGAGCAGCTGATCCCCGGCGTCCTCCACGTCGTAGTCCAGGCCCTGCCGGCGGGGGGTGACCACCGAGAAGGATGCCTCCGGTGTCGCGGCGTCGCACATCCGCACCTCGGCGGTCAGCACGCTGGCCGACTTGATGAGGACGAAGCGCTCGCTGCGGGTCAGGCTGACGTAGACGTGGAAGTGCTCGTCCGGTTCCTCGAACACCATCGTGTCCTGCTCGGCCGGCGTGCCGAGCCGGTGCCGCCACACCCGGTAAGGCCGCCAGGCGGCATCGACGGTCACGTAGAACAAGGTGGAGGCGTCACGCGACCAGGCGCAGCCGGCGAAGGTGTCAGGGATCTCGTCGGGCAGCGTCTGGCCCGTTTCCAGGTCCTTGATCCTGATCGTGAACCGCTCGTTTCCGGTGAAGTCGGTGGAGTAGGCCAGCCAGCGCTGATCCGGGCTGGATCGGAACGCGCCGAGGGAGAAGAAATCATGGCCGACGGCGAGCTCGTTGCCGTCGAGCAGCTCTTGCTCCCCCGGCAGCGGCTGGCCGTCCGCGGCCATCGGCGGGATGACCTCGCCAGGCGCCACGGCACGGCGGCAGTGCACCGCGTATTGCTTGCCCTCCACCGTCCGGGAGTAATGCCACCAGTCGCCCTTGCGCACCGGCACGGACAGGTCGCTCTCCTGGGTGCGCGCCTTGATCTCCTCGAAGATCCGGTCCCTGAGCGAGTCCAGGCCGGCCGTGGCCACCTCGGCGTAAGCGTTCTCGGCCCTGAGGTAGTCGATCGTGTCCGGGTCGTCTTTGGCGGCGAGCCAGGCATACTCGTCGGTGACGGTGTCTCCGTGGAAGGTGCGCTGGCTGGGGATCTGCTTAGCCGAGGGTGGCTCGGCGGGGGGCTCGGTGCTCATGAAGGCCCAGTCTAGTGACGGCGGCCGGAACGGGCTTTGACACCATGGACCTGTGCAAGGACACCTGATTCTGACGAACTGCCTGACGGATGAGGTCACCCGGCCGAACATCGAGCGCGCCCTGAAAGAGGACGACCTGCTCTGGCTGGACCTGGAAGATACGGGCCCGGACACGATCGCCTTGCTCCGCGAGGTGTTCAAGATCCACCCGCTGGCGATCGAGGACGCGCAGGAGTTCAACCAGCGGCCGAAGATCGAGGACTACGACGACTTCGTCTCCCTGGTGGCCTACGGCGCCCGGGGGCTGGACCAGCCGCTGGCCGAGGTGCACGCGTTTTACGCGGAGCATTTCCTGGTCACCGTGCACCGCGATCCGGTGCCGGCCATCGCGCACGCCTGCACCACCCTGACCCGGGTGCCGACGGCCCGGCGCCTGCTCGCGCTCTACCGCCTGCTGGACGCGCTGGTGGACAGCATGTTCCCGTTCCTGGCCGCGCTCGATGACCGCATCGACGACCTGCAGGACGAGATCTTCGTGAACCCCAAGCAAGAACAGCTCTCCCAGCTGTTCGCGCTGAAGCGCCAGCTGGTGGACATGCGCAAGCTGGTCACGCCGCAGCGGGACATGGTGTCCACACTGCTCACCGGGGTGGTCCCCATCGCCGGCATGACCCCAGACACCGAACGCTACATCCGTGACCTGTATGACCATCTGATCCGGATCAGCGACCTGGTGGACAGCTACCGGGACCTGCTCGGCGGGTCGCTCGAGGCGTACATGTCGATGGTGTCCAACCGGCTCAACGACCAGATGAAGCAGCTGACGATCATCGCGACGGTGTTCCTGCCGCTGTCGTTCCTGACCGGGTTCTTCGGCCAGAACCTCGGCTGGCTGGTGAACCACATAGGGTCCCTGGCCGCTTTCCTCATCTTCGGCGTCGGCACCGAGGTCGCGGCCATCATCGGGCTTCTCGTCCTGTTCAAGAAACGCGGGTGGATGTAGGTCCCGGCACAGGGTTCCTCCGGGCCGGGGTGAGTTCGTATCGGTAACCTTCCGTATGGCAGGCTTGGGGCTCGCGGACAAGCGTGGCGCTGACGGTGAGGTTGGCTACATACAGGAGGGAGGGCCGGGGTCGTGACGGAGTGGTCACAGGTTCCCCCCCTCGCGCGCCCGCTGCCCGAGCCCGAGCCTCAGCCGGTGCTCGCCCCGCTGACCGCGGCCGCGATCTTCCTGGTGCTGACGATCAATCCCGGCGGCGAGGCGGTGACCAGGGACCTGCTCACCGACTGGGCCGGCCTGCAGCGGGCGGTCGGCTTCCGCAATCCCGGTCCTCCGCTGGCCTGCGTGGCCGGGGTGGGGTCGCAGGCGTGGGACCGCCTGTTCGCCGGGCCGCGCCCAGCCGAGCTGCACCCGTTCCGCGAACTCACCGGGACCGTGCACCGCGCCGTGTCCACGCCCGGGGATCTGCTCTTTCACGTCCGGCACGAGCGGATGGACCTGTGCTTCGAGTTCGTGACCCAGGTCATGAGCAGGCTGGCCGGGGCGGCCACGGTGGTGGATGAGGTGCACGGGTTCAAGTATTTCGACGAGCGCGACCTGCTCGGTTTCGTCGACGGGACCGAGAACCCGGTCGGCCGGGAGGCGGGGGAGGCGGCCCTGACCGGCGGGGAGGATCCCGGCTTCGCCGGCGGCAGCTACGTCATCGTGCAGAAATACGTGCACAACCTGGCGGCCTGGAACGCCCTGACCGTCGAGGACCAGGAGAAGGCGATCGGGCGCTCCAAGCTGTCCGACATCGAGATGGCCGACGATGTCAAGCCGGCCAACTCCCACGTCGCCCTGAACACGATCGTCGGTCCGGACGGTGAGGAGCGGTCGATCCTGCGGGCCAACATGCCCTTCGGCGAGGTAGGGCGAGGAGAGTTCGGCACGTACTACATCGGCTACGCCGCCACTCCGAGCGTGACCGAGCAGATGCTGGTCAACATGTTTATCGGCAACCCGTCAGGTAATTACGACCGCATCCTTGATTTTTCCACGGCAGTCACCGGCAGCTTGTTCTTCGCCCCGTCGGCAGACTTCCTCGACGACCTTCCGGACCCGCCCAGCCCGGCCGGTTCCGGAGCGGCGGCCGATTCCGGACCGGCGGCCGGGTCGGCGGATAACGGTTCCCTGGGCATTGGCAGCTTGAAGAGGAGCAATCAGCCATGAACAACCTGCACCGCGAACTCGCTCCGGTCTCCAGCGCCGCCTGGGAGGACATCGAAGCCGAGGCGCGGCGCACGTTCGAGCAGAACGTCGCCGCGCGGCGGGTGGTGGACCTGGCCGGGCCCGATGGCCCCGGGCTGGCCGGCGTGAACACCGGCCACCTCAGTGACGTCGAGGCTCCCGCGGACGGCGTCATCGCCAGGCTGCGTACGTCGCAGCCGCTGGTCCAGCTCCGGGTGCCTTTCACGGTCAGCCGGCAGGATGTGGACGACGTCGAGCGCGGTGCGCAGGACCCCGACTGGCAGCCGGTGAAAGACGCCGCCAAGAAGATCGCCTTTGCCGAGGACCGGGCGATTCTCGAGGGGTACGCGGCCGCCGGGATCACCGGGATCAGGGCGAGTTCGTCCAACCCGGCGCTCACGCTGCCCGCCGAAGCCCGCGACTACCCGAACGCGGTCAGCCAGGCAGTGAGCGCGCTCCGGCTGGCCGGCGTCGGAGGGCCCTTCTCGCTGCTGCTGGCGGCCGGCGCCTACACGATGGTCAGCGAGACCTCCGACCATGGCTACCCGATCCGCGAGCACCTCGCCCGGGTGATCGACGGAGAGATCATCTGGGCGCCGGCGATAGACGGGGCGTTGCTGATTTCCGGACGCGGCGGCGACTTCGAGCTGCGGCTGGGGCAGGACCTGTCGATCGGCTACCTGTCGCACGACGCCGACAGCGTGCAGCTGTACTTCCAGGAGTCGCTGACGTTCCTGGTCTACACGGCCGAGGCCAGCGTGTCGCTCGCCGTGGCCCCGGCCGCCATCACGCGCTAGCCCCTCACTCGTACCGGGTGGGCGGGAACGGATCGCGCTCGCCCTTGACCAGCAGCTCGTCCTTGTCCTCCTCGCGGCGGATCTCCGCGCGCTCTTCTTGCCACACGTCGGTCTGGGTGATGTCTTCCGGCTGCGGCGGCGTGTCCGTGGCCGGCGGCACCTCGTCCGGGTCATAGGCGTCCAGGCCGGCGGCGACGCGCTCTTCCTCGGTCAGCCGGGCGAGCCGGTCATCGTCTGGGTGCTGGGACGCGCCCCCGTGCTCCCGGCGGTCCCGGTGGAACTGCTCGGCGAACTCATCCGAATCTTCCCGCGGCATGGCGCCTCCTGGGGTTAGCGGCCCGGTCGTCTGGCCGGTGCCGGCGGTTTGAATATCGTCTCCTGCGAGCCTACGGTGGAGCTAAGGCAGACCGACCCGGAGGGTGAAAGTTCCCGTGGACCTCAGCCTGATATAAGGCGGCGATCGCGGCGCGGGAACGTGATCGTCATGAGCGCACGGACCCCGATTCACCGTTCCGGCGGCTAGGAGTCCAGGCGGCTCGCCCGCCGCCGGAGGTTCAGGGGCGTGCGCATCGGTGCGCTGCTCACCGTCCTCGCGGTGATCCGGCTGGCCCGGGCCGTGCGGCCACGCTGGCGGCTCATCACCGGGCTCACGGGTTTCCTGATCGAGGTCGTCGGTTTCAACGTGTTCAGCGGCGGGATGCGGGACGCCTCCTCACTCGTGGGAATGACGCTTCTGCTGTTCGCCCTGATGAAAGACGCCAGGCAGTGCAGCGGCCGCCAGGCGGGGATCCCGCAGGCCACCCGCTCGCAGTTCTGACGCCGTCGGCAGGCTGACCACCGGGGCGGCTTNNGCGTACCGCGGGTCCAGCCGCAGCCGGGGGAGCCGCTGCAGCACGGTGTCGACCGCTATCTGCGCCTCCAGGCGGGCTAGGTGAGCGCCGATGCAGAAATGCGGGCCGTGGGCGAACGCCAGGTGCCGGGCGGCATTGGGACGGCGGACGTCGAATGCGTCCGGATCGGGGAAGACCGAGGGATCGCGATTGGCGGCCGCGATGGACACCGTGACCTGATCGCCGGCCCGGATGCGGAGGCCAGCCAGGACCGTATCCGCGGTCGCGTACCGGTCGACGACGGCCGCGGCGGGTTCGAGCCGCAGCGACTCCTCGACCGCGGCTGGTATCAGGCCGCGGTCGGCGCGGATCAGCTCGAGCCCGCGGGGGTGAGAGAGCAGGTTCAGCAGTGCGTTGGCGATCATTCCCTCGGTTGTCTCGATGCCTCCGAACATCAGCACGGCAGCGTTGGAGATGGCCTCGGCTTCGGTCAGCGGGCCAGACCCTCCGGTCACCCCGGCCAGCAGCGACGTGCCATCATCGGCCGCGATGACCTCACGCAGGCGGCTGGCCAGCTCGGCGAACGCGGCCTGGCCGGCCGGATCCGCCGCGGCGCCGGCCCGCCCGCCCTCGGCCTTGGCCGCCTCGGCCTGCACCGCAGCCACGATCCCGTCGTACCAGGTGAGGATCTTCGCCGGGTCAGCCTGGCCGAGGCCGAGGACCTCGGCCATGACGGCGGCGGCCAGGGGCCCGGCGACAGTACGCCGGAGCTCGGCTTCACCGTGTGGCTCGATGGCCGTGACCAGGCGGCCGGCCTCGGCCCGGATGAAGGCGGCCAGCCGGGCGTGAATCTCATCGGACCGGAAGGTACGGGAGAACGGTGCCCGGTGGCGTGCGTGCCGCGGACCGTCCAGCGAGAGCATGCTGGGGCCCACTACCGTGGCTGTGGAGAACCGGGGGTCATCGACCGTGAACGTCCGTGCGTCGCGCAGCACGGTGACCGCCTCGTCGTACCCGGTGACCAGCCAGGCGCCGAGGACCGGCACCCAGGTGACCGGCGCGGCGGCCCGCAGCCGCGCGAGCACCGGATGAGGATCGGTTTCCAGGGCGGCCAGCGTGACCGCCTCCGCCGGAGCTTCTGACACGTGTGACATTATCCGTCCGGTATCTGTCTCCGGGTAACACGCTTCACTGGTGGCCTCACAGACGATCACGACCTCCGCCGCGGGTACCTGGACGCTCGGCGACCTGACGGTGAACAGGATCGGCTTCGGCGCGATGCGCCTGACGAGCAACGCCGACGGAACTCCGAGCGAGCGCGGTGCCGCCCCGATCCGCGATGTAGACTTCGTGACGCTCGCGGACCTCCCGGCATGGTGTTCGGGACCTTCGGCCCAGCCGACACCGAAGCCATTTCTAAACGGGCCCAGGCGGAGCTGAAAACTACTGCCGTCCGCGCCGCCCTTCAATATCCGTCAGCTGACCGATGTATTGCAGTGCAAGTTGCAGGAGTATTTGCGATGCAACAGGCACCGAGCACGTCAGCTGAGGAACCGGATAGACGCGATGGCATCGACACGCCCGACCGAACTGCACCAGCGTCGCTTCCGGCTGACCAGGGAACCAACCGCGGCGGCCGAGGCCCGTGGCCACGTCGGCGCGGTCGTCCGCGCCTGGCAGGTCCCTGTCGATCCCGACATCGCGGTCCTGCTCACTAGCGACTTGGTGACCAGCGCCATCAGGCACGGCAACGGTGAGACCGTCATGCTTGTCGTCAGGTGCTCCCGCGGCCATCTGCGCGTTGACGTCTACTACACGTCGCGTTCCCTGCCGATTGGAGTGGACGAGCCAACCGGTACGCAGGCCGAACGTGGGCTCGCGCTGGTCGCCGCTCTGTCGACGGACTGGGGCTCTTTCCGCACCCCCGCGGGGGACGCCGTGTACTTCACGCTCGGGTTCCAGCCCGATCTGCCCGGGGTTGACGATCGCGGCCACACGCGACACACGTGGAAACTGCGAGCCGTGAACCCGTGTGGCTCGACCTACTAGCTGCACATCCAGGAAAAGACACCAACCAGTGAAGAGGTAACGTGGGAAGCACCACCCTCAGGAGTCCGCATGAGCGGCCGAGTTCAGGCTTTTACTGGACCAAGAGCTCCCTGAGTTACGCCAACGGCAACTGCGTCGAGGTGGCCAGCCTGCCCAGCGGCGAGATCGGCGTCCGTAACAGCAGAGACTCCGTAGGGCCAGTCCTCCGGTTCACGTCCGACGAGTGGCACGCTTTTCTCGGAGGCGTCCGGAACGGGGAATTCGACAGTTTCGGCAGTTAGCGCCAGCCGGGCCAGGGCATCAGGGTGGTCATCGGCATCACCTTGCCGGGCGATGACGTCGGGCATCCACGGACGGGCAGCGGTCGGATTGGGGCCGCTGCCCGGGGTGATGGTGGCCGCGTAGCCGCCGTGGGCTGTTCGCCCTGGCCGGCGATTTTCGGGAAACGCGAGATTTACGGGCCACTTCGCAAATAACGTAACAATAACGTCATACCTCGCGGCCGTCCGCGAACTGACGGATGATGCCGATGTGACTCGATGGGTGACTCTTGCCTCGAGTTGCAGAATGAGCAACTCGTTATCGTTACGGGCCTGTTCGCCATAACTGAAATTTCTTGTTCCCGAAAGAGCCCAAAAATGATAGCAATACGTCAGGCCGGCGAGGTCTGGCTTCCTGACGAGCCGGTGTGTGGCGTGCAGCTACCAAGAGATCAGCAGCCAAAGCAGCACGTGTAATAACGATGGTACCAATATGCGAGAATCACACTGCGCGCTGCATTAACAATAGACGCACCATAAACTTGCCGTCACTGCAGCGAACGCTGGTTAACCGGAATTACGCAAGGCTGTGGTACGGACAGGCCGTGTCCGCGGTCGGGGACACCGTCTTCGGCACGACGCTCGTGCTGTGGGTGTCACAGGTTCTCGCGGGCGGCCGGTCTTGGGCCCCTGCCGCGGTCAGCGGGATTCTAGTCGCCGCGACCGCCGCGTTTGCCCTGGTCGGGCCCGTAGCCGGGGTATTCGTGGACCGGTGGAACCGGAAGTCGACGATGATGCGGACCGAGGTGATCCGTGCGGCGATGGTGGCGGGTCTCATCGGGCTGTCGTTCGTCCCGATCCGCGACCTCCCCGTCTGGCTGTGGCTCGCCGCCGTGTACCTGGTCGTGTTCGTCCTGAACGCAGCCGGCCAGTTCTTCAGCCTCGCCAGGTTCGCGACGACTGGCGACGTGGTGCACGGCGAGGAGGACCGGGCGCGAGCGGTCGGCCTCGCCGAGGTCACCACGTCGGCGGCCGGGATCATCGGCCCGCCAATCGCGGCTCCGTTGCTGTTCACGGTCGGCTTCCGGTGGGCGCTGGCCGCCAACGCCGCCTCCTACGTCGTGTCCTATCTGGCCATCCGCTTCCTGCGGCTAACGCCCAAGCCTCACTCGCCGGGCTCTGGCGGAGCGGGGGAGACCAGCCTGCATGCCGAGTTCTCCGTCGGGTTGCGGCTCTTCGCGCGCAACCGGTTCCTCGTGACGCTCCTGACGGTCACAGTGATCTGTCAGTTCGGCACCGGGGCGATCAACGCGCTGAACGTGTTCTTCGTGACCCACGATCTGCACGCGTCGTCCTGGCTGTTCGGCGTGGCGGAGACGGCGATGGGGGTTGGCTTCATCGTCGGCGCGCTCGCGGCCGGTTATATGGTGCGGTGGATTGGCGCACGCGCGCTCACCTGGTCCGGCCTGCTGGCAACCGGTGTCCTCGCGGCCGGCTACGCGCTGCAGCGCAGCTTCGCCGCTGGCCTCGTCATGCTGGCGATCTATGCCATTCCGATCGCCATGCTGAATACAGCGGTAGCGCCGCTGCTCCTGGATGCGGCACCGCGCGAATACATGGGACGGGTGATGGCGGTGTTCAATCCGGTCAACCAGTTCGCGTCCATGCTCTCGGTGGTCGTCTCCGGCTGGCTGATGAGCACTGTCCTGCGGAGTTTCCGCGTCTCGTTCGTCGGCATCCCCCTCAACTCGGTGAGCCTGATATTCATCGTCGCCGGCGGCCTGATCTTCGTATCGGGCATACGCGCGTTCGCAGCTCTGCCCTCCGTTTCAGCATCCTCGGGGCGGTGAGCCTGCCGGGGGCCCCTTGCCGTCTGCGGCCGACGGGCAAACCCTCTGCTCATCAACGGGTCAGGCCGCGATGAAGCGGTGGATGGCCTGGCTGGCGTTGTCCTGGAACGAGGGGTTTCGGAGGTCGGGGAAGATGTCGGCTTGGTCGACGACGGGCCCGGTGACGGTGTTGGCGGCGCTGGCGTAGAACACGCCGCTTCGGAGGGTGGGGTCGGTGATGCCGTCGACGACAGGCACGCTATGACGAATACAGGACAGTAACCGCCCGGTATTCGTGGGACACTTTCGTGCATGACCCGGCCGACCGCCCGGGTGCTCGCCCTGCTGGAAATCCTTCAGGCCGGCGGGACCCGCACCACTGCCGACCTGGCCGTGCGTCTCGAGGTGGACGAGCGTACCGTCCGGCGCTACGTCGATCACCTGATCGACCTGGACATCCCGGTCCGGTCGGCGCGCGGCCGGTACGGCGGCTACCGGCTGGCCCCCGGTTACCGGATGCCTCCGCTGATGCTCACCGACGACGAGGCCCTGGCCGTGCTGCTCGGCCTGGTCGCCGGCCTGCGGGCCGGGCTGGTGACCACGTCCGCCATCGCGATGGAGAGCGCCGCCGCCAAGATCCGCCGCGTGCTACCCGAGGCGCTCGGCCGCCGACTGGACGTGCTGCTGGAGACCGCCGACTTCACCACCGCGGCCCGCCCTGCCGCCACCCAGGAGACGGGCGTGCTGCTGATGCTCGTGGAGGCGGCGCGCCGCCGGCGGCCGGTCGCCGTCAGCTACACCACCCGGGACGGGAGGCGCAGCGGACGCACCGTGCACCCGTACGGGATCGTCGTCCACTCCGGGCGCTGGTACGTGACCGGGGCGGACTCGGCCAGCGGCGAGGTGCGCACGTTCCGGCTGGACCGGATCGAGACCGCGACGGTCCTGCCGGGGTCGTTCGAGATACCCGCGGGGTTCGACCCGGCCACCCGGGTACTGTCCGGGCTCGCCGAGGTGCCCTACCAGCACGAGGTGTCGCTGCGGGTCCTGGGCACCGCCGAGCAGGTCGGCGCCCGGCTCCCGGCCGGGATCGCCACCGTCCAGGAGATCCCGGCCGGCCCGACGCGGGAACCTGCCGTGCAGGAAGCCCGGGGGCGGCCGGAACCCTCCCGGCCACAGGCCGTCTCCGGGCCGCGGGAGAGCAGCGGTTGGGTACGGGTCCGGCTGCGGGCCGAGCGGCTGGAGTGGATCCCCTCCCTGCTCGCCTGGCTGGACCGCCCTTTCGTGATCGAATACCCGGACGCCCTGCGCGACCACGTGCGGGCCCTGGCCCGTCGGCTCACCGCCAGCGCCGACAGCCCAGGCGCCGTCCTGCCCTCATGATCGCGGCCGCTCCTTGATTCCCGCCGCAAGCAGGTCAACGACTTCAGCGATGCGCGCCGCACGGACGTCGGGCCGGCGGGTGGTCGCATCGATCCAGCGGAGGTACGCCTTGCGGTAAAACTGCGCCAGCGTATCGAAGAATGCGGCCGCGGCCGGATTGGCCGCGAGCGCCGCGGCGATATCGTCGGCCAGATCGCCGCGTTGCGGGCCTTCCGGGGCCAGTTCAACGGTCACCTCATCGCCGACCGCGGCGCCGTCGCGCAGCCTCACATTCAGCACCCACCCGCTGCCGGCCGGCGAAAGCCTGCCGCGGAACCGCCAGCCGTCGATCGTGCCGCCGACGGGATGGTTGGCCTTGGCCCCCCACGTCTCATCCGGGTCGAACGGCACCGTGATGATCGTGCGGCCCCCAGGATCGGCGGTGATGACGGCGCGGAAACGCTGCGGGCCCATGACCCCAATCGTCGCATCATGGAGAGGATGACGGGAGGGCAGACCCGAGCAACTACACCCCCGTCGCCTACCCGGCCTTGGCGTAACAGCTGGCACCCCGCTCGAGCCGGCGGAAGCTGCGACCGGTGGAGGCGCACCCCACTGCGCTGACGATCAGGGCCCGACGGCGAGGTCGTCAGAGCGTCCAGCTTCGAGTCGCGACCACTGGGCGGTGGGGCGTCCGTCCGGCCATTCTGACACTGGTGGCCAAGCGGGGGAGCCGCCGTCAGTCCGCGTGTTGGAGCACTGTTGCGGCCAGCCGGGGGGCGAGTCTTCCCACGACTCCTGACGTCCGTAGACGGTGAGGTCCATGAGCGCGTAGCTGTAGTCCATGGCCTCGACGCCGCGCCGCGTCGTCCAGTAGGTCTCGAGGACGCGGTCGCCGTCCCGCAGGTAGCACACGAGGTGGAACAAGCCGATCTGGCGTCCGGCGAGGAGCGCGTCGCGGGATGCCTCTGCTGAGTACCACGGGATGTCCCAGCCCATGAAGTCGCGGTAGCGGACGCTCTCGTCGTAGGGCCCCTGGCAGAAAGCCGCGTAGGTGATGTCGCGGGAATGCAGGTAGGACAGCTCGCTGATCTGCGTGGTGTAAAACGTGCAGCCTTCGCACTGCTCGGCCGCGGGGTGTCCGGGGTTCCACATGAAGTAGTAGGCGATGAGCTGCCGGCGTCCTTCGAACGCATCGAGCAGGGTGAGCGGCCCGTCGCGTCCGGTCAGTGGGAGGCTCGCGTCTACCTCGGTCATGGGCAGGCGCCGCCGGGCCGCGGCGATCGCGTCGCTTTCCCGGGTGTGTGCCTTCTCCCGGATCCGCAGCCTGTCCAGTTCGGCCTGGAACGCGGCCCGGTCGACGGTCGCGGGCAGGCTCGGTGCGCTGGTCGCACCGGTGGCCGGCCCGTCGAGGTGCGCTGATTCATCCTGCATGACGATTCCTCTTCTTGTTTGCCCCTACTCTGTATCTGCAACAAAAGGTAGCATGTTCAGGGAATTCCTGCAACTTGTGGTTGCAGGTTGTCTCGCGGCCGGAAGAGGAGAAGCGGTTGGTACGGCCAGGTGAGGGGCTGAACACGCCCCAGCACCTCGGTCGCACCACGGCGTCGGCGCGGACATAGCACCGTTGCCGCGGCAGGCTGAAAACAGCTGCTTGCAGGCCTAGCGCCGGGGCGGCCGGCCCTATACCGGTCACGGCATCCTCCGATATTCCGAGCGCAGGCAGGTTAAGGGAGCGGCCAGGCTAGATGACCTTGCGCAAGTTCCCGAGGAAGAGAAGCGCCGCGGCTCCAACCCGCCATGAGCCGCTGTGCCCTCAGGCCTGGGCGGCGAGCGGCTGGCTGAGGCGGAGATGATTGCCGCTAGGGTCGCGGACACCGGCGTCGCGGACGCCGTAAGGCTGGTCGATGGGCTCTTGGAGGATCTCGACGCCAGCGGCGCGCAGCGATTCGAAGACCTTGTCCAAGTTGTCGACCTGGATGAAGACTGCCAAGTCGCCCTTGGCCACGAGCTCACGCATAGCGCCCCGGTCGACCGGGGGAATGTGGTGGTCGACCGCGGCCAGCAGCAGTTCGTGGGTATCGCCGGGGGCGGCAACGGTCAGCCAGCGCATTTCCGGGCCCATGGGAACATCTTCGCGGACCTCGAAGCCCAGCTGTTCGGTATAAAACGCCAGGGACTGGTCAAGGTCCAGGCAGTACAGGGGTGTGTGGGTGATCGAAAGAGTCATGTAGTGACCCTATGCAGGGACGGCTCGGCGTGCTTCTCCATTCCTGCTCGGCCGGGTCCAGGCTCTAGCTATGCACGGGGGGACCGAGGTGAGCCGGGAATGATCGCGAACCCGGTAGGCGCTGGGCGGCTCGCCGACCAGCCTTGTGAACGTTGAGCTGAACGAGCCGAGCGAGGTGAAGCCCACAGCCATGCAGACGTCCGTCACCGACAGGTCGCCGCGGCGCAGCAGCGCCATCGCGCGCTCGACACGGCGGGTTTGCAGGTATCCATGCGGAGTCTCGCCATAGGCCTCACGGAACCGCCGCGAGAAGTGCGAAGGTGACATGAGAGCGGCGCGGGCCATCAGCGGAACGTTCAGCGGCTTCGCGTACTCGCGCTCCAAGAGGTCCCTCGCACGGCGTAGGTCCGCCAGCTCGCCGCTATCCACGTTACGAACCGTACACCAACTATTTTGGCTGTCCCTCCTGAAAACGGCGGTCCAGCCATACCGGTCGCGGCCATGCCGGGCGCTGGCCCGTTCGGGTCCCGTAACTGTCACCGTGGCGATGAGGGTGAGCAACACCGTCCGGCGGCGGGGAAGCGGGGCATAGTCGCGGTCCTGGGCGATCGTCCCGCGCTGATGTGAGGATATGGCTGATACGCACGCGCAACCTGCGTATACCTGATGCCCACGCGCTAACCTGCGTCGCGTGACCGGCCTGACCTCGCCCACCCGCGGCGCCATCGCCGCATGGGGCTTCTGGGACTGGGCATTCTCGGCGTTCAACGCCGTGGCGACGACCTTCGTCTTCAACACGTACCTGTCGAGTTCGGCTCGGCATGAGCGGGTGCACGATCTTGCTGTTCGTCACGCGTGCCGAGGGTCCGATCGTGTTCTGGGTCTTCGGCCTCATCCTCTGCGCCTTTGTCGGCCCGGCGCAGTCGGCGAGCCGCACCTTCCTCTCGCGCATCATCCCTGCGGGCCGCGAAAGTGAGGTATTCGGCCTCTGCGCGACAACGGGCCGCGCGGCGATCTGGATCTCACCCTCGCTTTACTCGCTCGCGATCGCGATCTCTCCCGACACGGCGACGGCGGCGAAGACGTCGTGGGGCATCCTCGGCATCCTCGCCGTCATACTTCTCGGCCTCGCGGTGCTGCTGCCCGTCAAGACGGGGGAGACCCTGCACCGGTCCGCGCTCGACGACACCGCTGTCTGACCCGGCCTGGGGCGCCCGCTGACGACCGTAGGGCATTGGGGTTACTCAGCCACGGCAGCGTCCGCGCGAGCTCAACGTCTCAACACGCTGGCCCGACAGAATTCAAGGGTAAGGCGACATGTTGAGTTGAGACGAGTAGCCGCCGCGGCGGCTGGGGGAGAGGCGGACGCGCGGTTCGGCGGCCTAGACCCGTACCTGGTCCACGCGTCGGCGGTCGGCGAAACCGGCCGCCCAGTAGCCCACGTGGCCGACTACCTGGCCCTGCGGGTCGGCCCGCCCGCTGTTAGCTCCGCGCCTTCGTCAGTTCGGCGTTTCACCAGGTCGGGATGGCCGCGGTCGCGCCCACTTGGCCGACCTCGGGCGTGCGCGTCGTCGCGCTGCTCCCGGCCTGGCGGGCCAGGCCGGCGAACTGGGCGGAGTTGATCACCGCCGCCCCGCCCGGGTCGTTGTTGAAGTAGACGTATACGTCGGCCTCATCCGGCCAGGTCTCGGTCAACCGTGCCACCCAGGACCTCAGCGCCTGCGGCCCGTAGCTGGGCCACGGCTGGGCCGTGCCCTCATGGAACCGCAGATAACCCCACGTCGCGGTGCGCCAGAGCGGCGTGATCGGGCGGCCGCGCCGGTCGGCCCAGCACAGCGTTGCGTCGTGCGCGGCCAGGATCTGCCGTATCTCGTCGGTCCACCAGGTCTCATGCCGCGGCTCCACCGCGAGCCGGAGCCCGTGCTGGCCCAGCGCGGCGGCCGCCGTCCGGAACTCCTTCAGGCATGCGTCCAGCGTGACCGGGTCGGCCTTCAGCGTCGGCGGCAGCTGGAGCAGGACAGGCCCGAGTTTGGGCCCCAGCCCCGCCGCCGCGCCGAGCAGCCGGGCCACCGGCTCGGCCGGGTCGCGCAGTCGACGTACGTGGGTCAGATACCGGCTGGCCTTGACCGCCATGACAAAGTCGTCCGGGGTTCGCTCCCGCCAGGCGACGAACGTCTCCCGCGACGGCAGCCGGTAAAAACTGTTGTTGTTCTCTACGGTCAGGTAATGGGTGGCGTAGTGCTCGAGCCACAGACGCTGGGGCACGCCCTCGGGGTAAAGACCGCCCCGCCAGTCACGGTACTGCCAGCCAGACGTCCCGATCAGCATTGGCATAGGTCCTACCTGCCCACCGGCCCCGGTTCCACGCAGAACTCGTTTACCTTCCGGGTCGCGCATGGCCTGTGGCCGTCGTGGCGCTCCTGGCCAGCGGTGCCACACGCATCCGGCGAGCGCGTGGTGCGCCTGGACGACACGATGACGTCACGGAGTTCTTGCATCGGATGCAACTCGTTCTTTCAGCTGGAGATGCGACATATGAGTTGAGACGCGTAGCGCGAACCCTGACTAGGTCGTCAGTCGATGCCGGGAGCTCACCCGGAGCGGACGAGGATCAGTGTGCCCGAACTCTAGCGTCGGGTATGCCGCCAGGGTCAGGGTCCACCGGAGAGCTCGTAGCCTGTGTACCGGTCCGGCCCCGGTACGCAGGTAGACCACGATCGCGCATGAGTAGGTGTGCGGGCCTGGGTATACCTCCGCCAGCAGCTGGTCGCGGTGGAAGGCCAGCGGTGGGTAGGTCCCGACCACCCGGACCGGCGAGGTGGCTCCGGCCTCGACCGGGTGCAGGCTATGCGCCGGGATACCGTCGTTGTCATAGTCCCGGTTGCATCAGTGCACCCGTGAATCGGCACTCTGGCCAGGAAACACGTTGTAGGTGCCGCGGTACCATAAAAAGGAAACCGCCGACCGCGAAGAGCAGCGCGATCAGCGCCAAGGCGATCGCCTGCTGGCGCCGTTCGGCCCGTGGGTCCGTGACCACGCTCATACCTGCTATGAAACCCGAATCGTCGCCCGACCGCCAAAGTCCGTGCCGGGCCGAGTTGTCCCGTCTCAGCCATCACGTCGCCTGAGTCCTGCGGCGCGACATATTCCTGAGACGTTGAGGTGCGCAAGCTGCCGGGACAGCCTTCCTTCAGTCCCACGAAAGCCCAAGAACAGATTGTTCATCGGTAAGCACGCTATGTAGCCGACCATGCGGTCTTTCGGTAGCGCGCCGCCGCTGAGCACCTGCTCGGCAGAGTTCATCCCGCAGTGGCAGCGGCCGACGAGCGTGCGTCTTGGAAGGCGACGACAAGAACAAGGTCGTCGGGTTCCTCGTAGCTGTAGAGGATGAGCATCCACCGCCACGGCCCGAGGATGAACCGCAGCGGCGTCCAGCGACCCTCAAGCTGTCGGCCGATCCGCGGGAACTGCTCCAGAACGCGAAGTGAGCGCCTGACGCCATCCCTGGTGTCGGCCGGAAGGCTGTGCGTGAGGATCATACGGTCGAGGTCTTTGACTGCATCGACGCTGAGCCTTACCTGGGCCAACGTCTAGAGCTCATCAAGGGGGATCGTCTCGCCCGCACGGGCGCGATCCAAGCTCTGCCTGGCATGGTCGTAGGCATCCGGGATGCCGTCGAGTATCGCGACGACGTTGCGTGCATCGGGATCGGCTTCTTCGATGGCGGCAGAGAGCAGCGAGCGTGCGAGAGTGCCTTCCTGCACGTGGGTACGTTCGGCTAGCCGCGTCAAGCGTGCAGCGTGCTCTGGATCGAGCGTGACGTTAAGCCGATAGCCAGATCGTTCCATGTCAACAACGCTACTACACAGAACAGCACGAAACGTGTAGATCGCTGCCTAGGGCTGTGCTGTTACCCGCCGATTACCCGCCTCGGCGTGCCCGGGCGAGTACCAGATGGCCTGTGTCGAGGATCGGTACAGGATCCTGAGCGTCACGTGGCTTGATGACTTGGCTGTCGGGGAAGTGGGCACCGCTGACCGGGTGGTAACGGTCTTCACCAACGGCCGTCCTGGGCCCAGGCGTGGCCGGGGTTTGTGGGGTGCTCGGTGAAGTACTTCAGGTGGTCGGACATATCCTCGCCCGCGGCGGTTGCGCGTTTCAATTGGCCGACAGCCGGCCTTCGACGGGCTGGCTGCCGGTTCGGCCGACGCTATCGGTTATGGTGAAGACGTGTGTTGCTTCGCTACCATGATTACCCGGACCGCCGCTTAGCGGCGGTACCGAGGCTGCCATAACCGCAGCTTCAATGCCTGCCCCTGTCGGGGCAGCGCCAGGGCGTACCGCCGGATCAGTGTCCCGTCGGCAGCCACTCGCGTATCCATCCCTGCGCTGCCCGATCGTCCTGCCTGATCAGGGGAGTCATGCCACCGTCGCAGCGATCCGATTCACATTCCCAGTACGAAGAACCCTTCCCGTACCCGTCCGCAGGCGTACCTGCGGTCACGAACGGCCAGCCCGGCCAAGCTAGGCAGGAGCGCCCGCCCGCCTGCCAGTCACAGCCGGTACTCGCCGATATCCGATCTGGCTCCATCGCGACGCAGGATCCGTGCGCCGCCACGATGCTCCTGGTCGTCGGGCTCCCCGGAGCCGGGAAAACCACCCGGGCCAAAGAACTCGCCGCAGCGAACCGGGCACTGCGGCTGACCCCGGATCACTGGATGATCCCGCTGTTCGGCGAGCCGATGGCCGACGGCAAGCGCTTCGTGCTGGAAGGACGGCTCATCTCGATCGCCCTGCAGGCGCTGCGGCTGGGGACCAGCGTGGTGCTCGACTACGGGCTCTGGGGTCGCGATGAACGGTGGGCCTTGCGCTGGCTGGCACGATCAGCCGGGGCATCCTCCCAGGTGGTCTACCTGCCCGTGGACAAGGACGTCCAGCTCGCCCGGATCGCACACCGCCAGGCAACCGCACCGGACCAGACGTTCCCGATGAGCGAGGCCGACGTAGACCAATGGCGAGAGCAGTTCCAGGCACCTGACGCCGCTGAGCTCGGCGGCGGTAAAATTCCCAGCCCGCCAGCAGGGTGGCCGGGCTGGGCGGAGTGGGCAGCAGAGCACTGGCCCTCGTGCACCGACAGCTAACCCGGCCGCCTGCCCAGTGTCG
This sequence comes from Actinomycetota bacterium, assembly GCA_003168295.1. Next base: position 6,262 of record PMST01000652.1, on the reverse strand, counting down.
CGAATCATTAATTCGGCCACAGCAGGCTGGGCGCGGAAGGCCGAGGTTTGTTGACGGCCTGGTATCTACCGGCGGTGCGACTGCGGGCGATCGTGGCGCCCTGGGCGGGGACGGGATTCGGTACGCTGAGACGCCGGAAGGGGTGCCGTCATGGCCGGCAGGCCCGGGGCGGCCGGCGCTGACCTCCAATATGCAGCCGCTAGGGCACGATGCACATATGGCCAAGCCACCCGAGTCGACCAAGACCTCACTGCACCAGCGCCTCGCCGCCGGCGCCCGCGAACGATGGTCCCAGCTCGCCGGCATCACCGTTCGCTATCATGGCCAGTTCGCCTACGTCGCCAGGCAGCTCCCCGACGGCACCGTGCTGCCCCTGCTCCGGCTCCGCTACGCCGGATCCGCCACCACCTGGGGCTTCGCCTTCTACCGCGCCAGCCATGACGACTACGAAAAATCAGTCCTCCCCAGCGGCTGGCCGGCAGGCACCCCCCAGGAAGCCCTCGACTGCGCCTGCGGCCTCTACCTCGGCGACCACACCGCCTGGCTCACCCCGCCACCCCCGACGAATTAACGGGCGCACCCGCAGAGGCGTCCTGACGGCGTTTGTGCTGCCCAGCGATGCCGCGCGGGGCTGCTCGCGGACATTCCGTTCACCTCACCAAGATCAAACTCTCTGGTGTTGGGTACTGCAGCGGTGGCGTCATGCTCCGCGTCGGCTTCGCCGAGCTGCGTAGCTGCGAAGTGCCCGCAGGAAGTCGATCTCGCGGAACGCGGGCCAGTAGGCGTCGCAGAAGTACAGNNAGGTCGGGGTCGGGCTGCCCGGCTGTGTACAGGTGCCGGGCGATGTCGTCGGTGGTGAGGGCCTCGGCGAGCCCGGTGAGCGTGCCGCCGCCGTCTGCCTGCTCGTATAGCAGCGCGCGGATTGCGTCGAGTACCTCCTGGCGCCCGCCGTAGCCGATGGCGAGTGTCACGTGCGCTCCGGTGGCGCATTCCCTGGTCGCCTCGACTGCCTCTTTCAGTGCGCGGGCGGTGGTCTCGGGCAGCACGTCGAGCGTGCCCGCGATATGGACCTGCCAGGTGGCTTCCGGCCGGGCCAGCCGGGCGGCGAGGACGTCTTCTATGACCCGCATAAGGAACGCGATCTCGGCGTCACCGCGCCGTTGCAGGTTTTCCGCGGAGCACACGAACACGGTCACGTGCCTGATCCCGGCCCGCTCGCACCAGTTCAGGACGTCCTCGACGTGCTCGGCCCCGTACTTGTGCCCCAGGCTGGGACTGGCCAGTCCCAGCTGCTGTGCCCAGCGGCGGTTGCCGTCCATGATCAGCCCGACGTGCCTGGGCAACGTGACACCGGACAGCTCTCTGCGCAGCTTGCGGGAGTACAGGCCATAGGCAAGATCGCGCAGCACCACGCCTCTAACTTACCCGGGCATCACGGTCGGCCTCAATGATGTGATGACGTCCTAGCCAAGACTCGTAAACAACATGAGACCCGGTGATAGCGGACCACCACCAGCCCGGAAAGTTCCGCTGCCCCCGGTACGCCGCTGGGTCTCGGAACGACTGCGTCTGACCAAAATCGACCGTGCGTGCCTCATCGAGGCCTATGGCGCGAAGACGGCCGCGATCGTCCATGTATACGAGCTGGATGCCGTCGGGCACCTCGCATAGCACTACCGGTGGATGCCCGACGTTCTCGGCAAAAGGCCGATTTGATATCACACCATCAATTGTGGCCGAACGGATTAGAAATCTAGCGCGACACACCGAATATCTTTAGAACCTATTTTCGACAAACTAGTTGCCACAAAGGCAGGTTGCCTTCAGAGCTAGTCCAGGATCTTCATCTCGTTACGACTGTCAAGTAATGTTGTGCTTTTTCATCAGCGGCCCGGAGCGGGCGGCGGTCTGGCTGGCCCCGGCCACGGCCAGGGCCGCGGAGCGGAACAGGCGGACCTGGGCGGCCAGCGCGGCCGGGTCTATGGTATCGCGGCCCTGGCTGATCGCCTCGCGCACCAGGGTCTGCATCGCGGTGATCGCCTCGGCGGCCTGGGCGGCCCGGCACCACTGGCCCGCGGGCGCGGTATCGGTGACGGCCTGCAGCTCGCGCAGGGCGTGCGCGCAGCAAAGCTGGTGCTCAGGAACCGTATAAGTGTCGTACGGCGCCCAGGCGTCGTGGACGGCGACCCCGGCGAACGAGGAAAGGATGCCCATCTCCTCCATCGCCTGCCTGCCGCGCTTGGGGTGCACCATGAGCAGGGTGTACTTGCCGGTGCGGGCGCAATGCACCCAGTGCAGCCGGCCATCTACCCGGAACCCGGTCTCGTCGAACCCGGCCACCTCGGCCGCGGCGATGGTGCCCCGCACCCGCTCCAGGAAGCCGCCGAGCCTTCCGGCGGCGCGGGCGGTGATGCCCGCCACCGTTCCCGAGGACAGCGGGATACCGAACAGCTCGGCCAGTGCCTGCGCGGTGCGCTGCTTGGACAGGAACTGCCCGATGTACAGGTACATGATGATCGCGGCGATCCGCGGCCCGTACTGCACCGGGGCCTCCGCGCCCTGCGGGGCCGAGGCTTTGGTCCGGTGCCGGCAGCCGCATTCCCGCTCGATCAGCTGATGCTCGGTCACCGTGACCGTGACCTCGGGCAGGTCGAAGACCTGGCGGCGCTCCACCCCGGTCACCGGCCGTCCCGCCAGGCCCGCCCCGCACCTGCCGCAGCAGGCCGGCTCATGGCGCAGCTCCCGGTCCGGCCTGGCCACCTGCGCCAGCGTGGAACCCTCATGCCCGGCTTGCCCGCCCGGCTTGCGTCCGCTTTTCTTCTGCAGCGACCGCCGCGGCGGCGGCTTGTCCAATCCCTCGCTGGACGGCGGCCTGGACGAGTTCCGCGGCGTCTGCCCCAGCCGCGCCTCAAGCTCAGCGATCCGCTCCCGCGCCTGCGCCAGCTCCTCAACCGCCCGCGCCAGCGCAACCTGCGACCCGGCCAGTTCCGCGCGCAGGCAGGCCACCAGCCCAGCCAGCACCTCATCCCCGGAACCAGCATCATCGCCAGGCACACCGGGACGCTACTACCACCCAAGATCACACACCGGCGATCCCGCTACCCAGCCGATGGACGTGAACCGCTCAATAGCGGCGATGATGCAGAACGGGTGCCCCGCGGGGTCGGCGTAGACCCGCAGCGGCTCCTCCGGGTCATCCGAGCGGTCCTGGATCAGCCGGGCGCCGAGCGCGAGCGCCCGCTCATGCGCGACGTCGAGGTCAGCCACGGTGGGGACCGTGGCATCCAGGTGCAACTGCTGCGGGACCGGGCCGTCCGGCCAGGTTGCCTCGGGCAGCTCCCCGACCTTCTGGAACGCCAGCACCGCACCGCCAGCCGGGCTTGTCAATATCAGCCAGTCGTGCCCTTTCGGGTCTGGCTGGCCGGGTCCGGGCGGCTCGTCGCCCGGGTGGTACCGCAGGCCGAACAGCTCCCGGTAGAACTCGGCCAAGCGCCGCGGGCCGGTCGTGTCCAGGACCGTCTGCCGGATGACCGGGAACACCTGCTCATTGTCCATACCGCCACAGTAGGAGCGGATGCGGCCAATCGAGCTCCGTCCCCGCCCGGACACCCCAGCAACAGCGCCGAGCACGAATCCGGACCCGTCAAAACCCGGCAGCGCACGCCAGACGGATGCCGGCGCATCCTTCAGCCCAGCACTGGCAAAATAACGCCACGGTTAAAGGGACCTGACCAGTTACGATTTGAGACGAGTAGCGGCGGAGCTCGCCTCTTGGTTGAGGCGGCCGGGCGCCATCGAGGTCGGGGCGGCGGCTCGTCTGCCCCAGGTCTAGCTGGGCCACGCGACACAGGACAGCCTTCACATTCGTGTTTTCGCGCGGGCCCGGCTGAGTGCGCCATACTCGAAGGCATGGACGCCCCGTCCGCCTCGGCCCCAGTCTCCTACCCTGCGGTGATGGAACAGCGCTATCGCGGGAGGGTGCCTGCTGCCCTCGGCGACCTCTCCGGTCCGGCTCACGGTACGGTGCAATTGCCGCTTCACGTTGCCTGGTCCGGCCAGACGGCATTTGACCTTGACTGTCCCAAGCCGCGCATGCACATGTACCGCATCGTGCTGGCAGAGGGCCAGCTGGCCGACGTCGCTGCGTACCTTAACCGTGACCTGCTCATCAGCCAGTGGCCGGTGTTGCGGACCTTGATCGGCAAGACGGTACGAGACGTCTGGGAGTCCGCGTTCCCCGAGCTACGCGAAGGGCAGGCAGCCGCGCCATGAACCTCAACGCCCTGCACCGCCGATTGATGCAGGACGTTCTGGAAATTGGCCACAGCTTGCCACTTGTCATCACTGGCGGATACGCGATCCAGGCGCACCAGCTTGTCGATCGGCCTAGCCGTGACCTTGACGTGGCTACCGACAGTGATATCCCGATGGAAGATATCGCGGCTGCCGTCGTGGCCGGGCTAACCGCGCGCGGCTGGGAAATGCACATCGTCGGTGTGGACCCTCGTTCAGCTCGTATGACAGCCACCGATCCGGCCACCGGCGAGCAGTGCGAACTGGACATCCTCAGGGAAGTGTTCAACCAGCCCCCGGCAGTTACGCCGTACGGTCCAGTCCTCGCCCTCGATGACGTCATTGGCACCAAGGTCCGGGCTCTTGCGGGGAGAGGGCTGCCGCGCGATCTCATCGACATTCATGCCGCGTCGCAGCTGTGCTCGAACATCGAGCTAGAGTCCCTCGGCCGACGTCACGCCTGGGACGAGCAATTCAGCCTCAGTGAGCTCAAAGCACGTCTTGATGGCGCCGAATGGTACGACGACCAGGCGTTCACCGAATATGGCCTCTCAGTAGAGCAAATCACCGACCAGCGCTGATTGGCGCAAGCGTGGGCTGACGATATCCTCCGGCGGACCAGCGCCGAGACCTACGAGGAGGACGACGAGGGTGAATCGCTCTGAGCCGCCGCTCGGCGAGGCGGCTTTGGTCACGTAACCAGACTAGCCTCGGGACAACGGACAACAATAGTCGGCGGTACTCGTGCATACTTAACTGGTAATGTGGCCTGTTGGGTTGAGACGAGTGGCGCCGGGGGAGTGGGGTCCGTATGTGCCGTCCGTCGGCTGCGAAAGCACCTATTTTCGTTCCAACCGGGCAGCCACGCTAAATCCGGGAGCTAGCTGCGACCAGGCCCCCAGCACGCTAGCTGCCAGCGTGTCTGGGTCCCGCATCTGCATCTGCACGAGCGTGCGCCTGATCTTGCCGCGGTCGGTGTCGATGCGCAGGAATCGCTCCGCACGGCCAACCAGCAGGAAACGAGAAAACGAAGGCTGCTGATGGGACAGATCTGCCTAGCGCCCGCGCACTTAACGATGGTCCAGGGCGTCATGAGGCACCCTGCTGTACATGAAGTGTGAGCGTCTCAGGTTCGTGTCGTGTCAGGCGTTCCTCCGACATGGCTGCGACATTATGCCTGAGATTCGACATGTTCCATGAGACGGGACATAGATAGATAAGACGACAGATGTGCCTCGCGTACTTAACTGGTAATGCGACATGTTGACTTGAGACGAGTAACGGCAGTGCTCATCGCTGGAGCGAGGCAGGCCGTGCCCTACCAATGCTGGGGGGAGGGGCGGCTTGTCCATTAGGAGAAGCTCGGCCGCGCGACACGGGACAGCATTTACGTTCGTGATTTCGCGTGGACTCTGCTGAGCGTCATGCTCGAAGGCATGGACGTCCCGTCCGGCTCGGCTGCAGTCTCTTACCCTGCGCTAATGGAGCAGCCTACCGAGGCAGGCTGCCCTGAACTGCGCNNAGCACTCCCCATACCGGGTTGTACTCGTAGTTGCCGGCGCGGCTGGACAGGAGGTCGACCTCGTTTCGGGGTGACGGTGGGCAGGAACCGCCTGGTCGGTGAGCTGGCGATCGAGCTGGGTGCTCACGGGACTGCGGGGTTGCCGTAATGGCAAAGACGGATGCGTCAACGCCGAGGCGAGAAGCAACTTGAGTCGACAGAGGCTGACGATATCGATGTGCTGTGTTCCGTAGCGCGCCCGGGTGTGTGCTAGTGCCCCGTCCAAGAACGTTGTTCGTGTAATTGATCTTTAATTGGGTGATTGCCAGGCTGCTTTCGAATGGTGTTCTCGGAGGTAGCGATGGGGCGTTCTCCTGAGGTGTCGTCCGGCCGGGCTATGGCTGAGGGGCAGCCTGGCGACCACCCAGGGACACGGCAAAGTCGTAAATTCCGGAGCAGTTACGTCGC
>PMST01000477.1 GCA_003168295.1 Actinomycetota bacterium | reverse complement strand
TCCTGGGCTTTCGCCAGCCGCTTCATGTTCGTCATGGCCTATGCCTTCCTGGTTACCTACCAGGCCTACTACCTGCTGGACAAGATCGGCACCGCCAAGGCCGATGTGCCGCAGCAGATATTCCTGGGCACACTCGTCCAGGCCGCCGTCGTCGTCGCCGCTTCCGTCATCGGCGGGAAGGTCTCTGACCGGACAGGCCGGCGCAAGATCTTCGTCCTGACCGCGTCGATCGTGTACGGCGTGGCGTTGTTCGCGATCGCCATCGCCAGCAACTTCAGCGGTTTCCTGGTCGGCATGGCCATCAGCGGACTCGGCTTCGGGGTGTACGCGGCCGTCGACCTCGCGCTCGTGGTGGACGTGCTGCACGACAAACGCAGCGCGGCCAAGGATCTCGGCGTGTTCAACATCGCCGGCGCGCTTCCCTTTTCCCTCGCCCCGGCGATCGCCCCGGCCATCCTGGTGATCGGCCGCGGCAGCTACAGCGTGCTGTACATGGTCGCCGGACTCTGCGCCATCATCGGAGCGTTCGCCATCCTGCCCGTGCGGCGAGTCCGATGAGTCTGGTCGCCTGCTCCGGCCGGGCCCGCCGGCCTGCACATACAGCGGCCGGGCCCCCGGTTCCGGGGCCCGGCCGTGCTGCCGGCGGTTAGGCGGCGACGTCTTGGTAGGCGGGCGGCGTGCTGGCCGCGGTCATTTCAGCGGTGATGGGGGAGGGCTTGAAGCCTTTGACAACCAGCCACACGCCCAGCGAGAACTCCCACGCAGCCACTGGGATTACCGGGAGCCCGGCGAGCCCGGTCAAGGAGGAGTGCTGGCCGAACAGCGTCGCGAAAACGGCGATGATAAGCAGCGGGCCTCCGATGAGTCCCAGCACGGGAATGACACGCGGCACGAGCCGGGACCGGTACATCAAGGAGCCAAGCAGCAGTGCGTTGATGCCCGGCATGAGGGTCTGTGAGAGCAGGAACGTCCACTTGTAGATGGCGACGTGCGACGCGGCGACGGTGACAAGCGCGGCCGCATTTGCTCCGGTCGCTCCGCCCAGGTCGTGCCGCAGGGTCAGCAGCGAAAGCAGGCTGACGACGCCGGTGAAGATCATGACGCCTTCCAGGACGCGAGCGGTCACGAAGCCGAGCGCGAGGCCTTCGTTCTGCCGCTTGACCACCGGGTACAGCGTGACGGCGGTGCCGATGCCGGCCAGGGCGACGATCACCTCGAGGAAGCCGCCCACCAGGACGCCCGTGTGGGAGCCGGAGGACAGGATCCAGTCCCGGTGGTTCTTCACCGGGCCGTAGAGGGCGAGTGTGGGGATCGAGATGAAGGTGATCAAGTAGAAGACGCCCGCGACCAGCGCGGTCTTCCTCGTCGAGCTCATCGGGATTCTTTTCGCCGGCGTGTTCGTTGCCGGGGCTTGGGCGGTGGTGGCCATGTCGGTCTCCTTCATCGGATTGCTGAGTTGTCGGGGCTCGTTGGCGGGCACTCGGGCTGGTCGGGTCGTCGGGTTGGGACCTGAGTGACCGACACCAGCGGCAGGCCTAGGTCGCGCACTTTCTGGAGCAAGCCATGCAGCGCGGCCTGGTCGGCTACGAGGCCATGGATGATGGTGGTGCCGTCGCTGTCGTGGGCGAGGGTCAGCCCGTCGAACCAGGCGGTCCACCGAGAATCGAGGTGTCCCTTGAGGCGGATCTCGTACCGTCCCGGGTTGTCATGGTGACCAGTCGGCATGTCGCTCACGTGCTCCTTCTGCTCTCGCTTGCCCGGCCGGATCTCTGCCGGCGTTGCGAACCTTCGCAGGTCTGATCGAAAGCTAGGAGCCGATGTGGTGAGCTGGCATCACCACACGTGGGGATTGATGTGGTGATTTACCCGAGGTCAGGGTTGCCGGCTGCCCGTTCGCAGCAAGCCGAGTTCCGCGGCTCGGCGGACCGCGGCCCGGCGGCTGGTCACGGCGAGCTTGGCGTAGATGTTCTTGGTGTGAGTCCGCACGGTGTTCAGCGACACCATGAGCTCGCGGGCGATGGCCGGGCCATCCAGCTCGGTTCCGAGCAGCCGGAGCACATCGAGCTCGCGTTCGCTCAGCGGGTCGATCAGGTCCTGTCCGATCGGCCTGTCCGGCCCGGTCTCGCTCAAGGCGGCCAGGAGCCGCCGGGCGTAGTTCCGGGTAGTCCCCTGTTTCGCGGCCGCTTTCAGCAGGGAAGTCATGGGCGGGCCCTCATCGACGAAGACCCGGACGTAACCCTCCGGCTCAGCCAGCGTCAGCGCCCGTTCCAGGCAGGCCAGCGCGGCCGGGATGTCCCCGATCCCCTGGTGCGCGAGCGCCTGAAGCACCAGGATCTCGATGACGTGTCCCGTCCTGCCGCCGTCGTCCGCCGCCAGCAGGAGGCGCTCCAGGAGCCGGGTCGCCTCGTGAGCGTAGTGCTCGGCCCGCTCACCCCGGAATCGCGCCAAGAGCATCCTGGCCAGGGTGATGTGCTCGAACTCGCGTAGGTAACTGAGGTCGTCGTCCACAGACAGGCCCTGCTCACGTGCCCAGCCGAGCGCTTCACCGAACCGGTCCTGCGCGATCCAGACCCGTGCCTTCAAGGCCGGGACCGGCCGCACATTCGGGAACATGTCGCCCATGTACAGGCGCTCCGCCTCGTTGAGCAGCTCGAGTGCGCCGCCCAGATCCCCTTGCGCCTGGCGTATCCGGGACATCGCAACCCGCCAGCGATACCGGTTCTGCGGCAGCCCGATGGCCTCACCCAGCTCCTGGCTGCGCAGCAACTGCTGGGCAGCAGCGGCCAGATCGTTGCGCTCGCGGTGGACCTCGCTCATCCCCACGTACATGTCTGCCGTTCCCCGCAGGACCGGCCCGCTCTGCTCAGACGCACGCTGCAAGGCCTGCTCGTAGGTGCGCATTGCGGCACCGAGACGACCTTGCACCAGCCGGATGTCCGCCATCCCGATCGCGCAGCCGAAAATATCGGCAATGTGCCCGGCCGCCCATAGTCCCGCCGCGCATTCTGCCCACGCCGAATACGCGCCCTCGAGGTCCCCGCTGCCCCAGAACGCGATCGCCATGAGGCCCGACGCCGAAGCGCGCCAGCGATGCTCGCCGGCCGGCGCAAGCTCAAGCGCCCGCCGGGCGTGCCTGATGGCGCCGAGCGGCTCGCCCCGGGCCAGCGCCAGGGCGGCACGGTAGGTTTCGATCGTCCCTGGCAGGCGCCGGTATTCTTGCTCGTTGGCCACCACCATCCCGGCTGGTGCGGCCGCGGATCCCGCGCCGGTACCCGCGGCTGCGTCCAGCCACCGCTCAGCGTCCTGCAGTCGGGCCTCGACTCCCTCGAACTCGCCGTCAGACAGCAATACCCAGGCCATGGCCACGCTGAGCACGGGCCTGACCTGGATCACCTCCTCGGGGATCATCTCGAGCCAGCTGCGCACCGTGGCCTCCTGCCTGGTCTGGCTCATCGCCGTAACGGCCCGCTCGACCAGCTCCGCCGCCCGCTGAAAGTCTTCGCCGGCCAGCGCGTGGCCGATGGCCACGGACTGCTCGCCGCTGCGCTCGAACCACACGCTCGCCCGCCGGTGCAGGTCCGGCACCTGGTCAGGCCGCTCGTCGAGCAGCCGCGCCCGCAGCACGTCGGCAAACAGATGGTGATAGCGATACCACCGGCGGCGGTCATCCAGCGGGACCAGGAACAGGTTCCCCCGGTCCAGCGCCTCCAGCATGGCCTTGCCGCCACCCTGCCCGGTGACGGCATCGCACAGCGGACCGCTCAGCCGGTCCAAGATAGAGGTCTGCAGCAGGAAGGCCTGAACCCGATCGGGCTGACGCTGCAGCACCTCCTCGGCNNTCGTCTCGCCCCTGCATCGACAGCGCCGCCAGCTGCAGCGCGGCGATCCAGCCCTCGGTGCGTCCCTCAAGCGCGGCCACGTCCCGCGCCGTTAGCTGCAGGCCCATCGTCTCGTTGAGGTACACCGCCGCCTCATCGGGCGTGAACCGCAACTCGGCCGCGCGCGTCTCGACCAGCTCGCCGCGCGCTCGCCATCGGGCCAGCGGCAGCGCGGGATCGGCCCGGCTGGCGATCACCACGTGCAGCCACGGTGGCAGATGGTCCAGCAGGAACGCCATCCCTTCNNATCGGCGGCGGCTGGGGCGCCTGCAGGGAGGCCAGCGCGCTCTCGCCGACCCCGGCGGCCACCGTCCGCAGCGCGGCGATCACATAGGTCCAGAAGGACGCGGGATCGTTGTCGGCCCGATCCAGCGAGAGCCACGCGACCAGCCGCGGACCGGCCGGCGTGGCCGGTCCCGCCGCCAGCCACTCGGTGAGCAGCGTCGTCTTGCCGAAGCCAGCAGGCGCGGAGACCAGCGTCAACTTCGACGCGGTCCCGCGGTCCAGCCGCTCGCTCAGCCGCGGACGCGGCACCAGACCACGCCGCGACCTCGGGACATACAACTTCGTCTCGAGCAGGAGGGCCGGCCCCAGAGAATCTCCCAGCTCGCCACCTGCCTCCGCCGTCGCGGCCGCCTGAGCCGGTCCCGGGCTGGCCAGAGCGCTGGTTGGGGCGCCGGCTGGGCCGAGCGACGGGTCCTGGGCCAGGATGCGGGCCTGAAGTTCCCGCAAGCCTGGCCCGGGGTCGATGCCCAGCTCGTCGACCAGGCGATCACGGATTTCCGTGTAGGCGCGCAAGGCCTCGGCCTGCCGTCCGCTCCGGTACAGGGCCAGGATGAGCAGCTCCCACAGGCGCTCGCGGAGCGGGTGTTCCCGGCACCGCGCCTCCAGCTCGCCTGCCAGCTCACCGTGGCGCTCCAGGCCCAGGTCGGCGCCAGCCCGCGATTCGATCGCGACCAGGGTTAGCTCGTCGAGGTGGGCCCGTTCGGCATCAAAAAAGCTGGCATAGCTGAACTCGGCCAGCGGTTCGCCGCGGCGCAGCCGGAGGGCCTCGCCCAGAGCCGCCGACGCCGGCGCCAGCTCGCCGTCGGCGGCCAGCCGCTGTCCCTTCGCGACCAGCCGCTCGAACCGGACGACGTCGACCTCGTCGGGTCCGGCGGTCAGGGCATAGCCGGCCTCGGTGGTGAGGATCGCCGCTGGCCCGAGGGTGCGGCGCAGCTGGCCGATCTGGGCCTGCAGGGCATTGGCCGGGTTCGCTGCCTGCTGGTCGCCCCACAGCAGGTCGATCAGCCGGTCGGCGCTGACCGGCTGCCCCCGCTGCAGCGCCAGCAGGGCCAGCAGGGTCCGCTGCTTGGCGCCGCGGACCGGCACCGGCACGCCGTCAGCTAGCGCTTCGAGCTCGCCGAACAGCCGGACCTCCATGCCTCCACCGTACGGCCGTCGCCCGGACCGCCTCACCGCGCCGACCGATATGCCGGAAATCACCCCTCACCTCAGCGCCACGACAGTCCCGCCTCAGGCCCCGAACGCAGGCTTACGACCAGGACCCAAGCCCATCGAGGGAAGGATCAATAATGATCGAGATTGACGGCCTGACCAAGCGATACGGCGACAAGACCGCCGTCGAC
>PMST01000249.1 GCA_003168295.1 Actinomycetota bacterium | reverse complement strand
CCCCGCTCACCCTCGAACGCGCACTGCTCGAGGTAGCCCTCGCTGACCCCGCCGCCACCGCCGCCACCTTGCGCTCTACCTGCGAAGAAGTGCTCGTCACAGGCCAGGAGCAAGAACGGCTGATCGAAGCGCTGCTCACCCTGGCCCGCAGCCAGCGCGGCCTGGACCACCGGGAACCCTTCGACCTCGCCGAAATCACGACACGGGTGCTCAACGCGCGTTGCCCGCCGGCACAAGCCCTGGCACTAGGCGTCACGGCCGAATGCGGCCCCGCCCCGGCCACAGGCGATCCCAGCCTCGCCGAGCGGCTGATAGCCAACCTCACCGACAACGCGCTGAGCTACAACGTCCCCGGCGGACAGGTCGAGGTCAGCACGGGAACAAGGAACGGGCACGCGTTCCTGCTCGTGGCCAACACCGGCCCCCCGGTACCCGCCGGGCAGATCCAGCGGTTGCTCCAGCCCTTCCAGCGTCTTAACCCGGACCGGGCGGATGAGCCGGGCCGATCCGGCCTCGGCTTGTCCATCGTGGTCGCCATCGCCAAAGCGCATGACGCAGCCCTCAGCGTCCACCCGGGGAATCACGGAGGACTCAGCATCGAAGTAACCTTCGCTGCCCCGGCTACCCGCCACGACCATCCCAGCCGGAACAGTCTCCACTCGCTCGTCCGCAGGAAAAGAGGTTAGAGCGCATGGATACCCCGGCCGCGAGCACGGCACGAGGCAGCCATGCCTACCCGCAGCTCCGGCCCCGGCACGGTGGCCAGGCACCTCCACGGGCCGACCCGAAAGCGATCACAAGCTCACCGTGGCCTCGATGGTCAGCCGCTGCGAGGACCGGATGATTTCACAGTTGGTATGTGGACCACCACATCCGTACAGTGCCCGTGGTCGCGCGCTGCGCGTGCAGGATGGCGAGGCTCCCGAGCCTCATCCGCACCCGCTAGCACACGAATTCAAAATACCGGCTTCTAGCGGGGGATTCCCAGCCGACACGATGGACGGTCGTGCCGGCTATTGCCCGGCTATTGCCGGCACGATGTGCCATCATGCCGGCAATATCTGGTAGCCGCGGCTCCCGGATACTCCCATTTTGGGGACATTAAGTACTGTTTGGCGGTTTCCCGGATGGTCTCCAGCCCGGACCAACGAGGTGGCTGACCGAACCTCAGAGCCTGATCGTCGCCTCGATCGTAAGCCGCGCGACGATCCGCACCACAGCTCGCTTAGGCATCACAGCACGCAGAGATATCGCCGCACGGGCAGGACTCACCGGTTTGCCGGATGTGGGCGTGCCGGGTTAGGGGGTCGGCTTCCTGGACTTGCGGGTCGCGCCGGCCACGCCGGTCAGGCCGTACACCACGGCGCCGTGCCAGAGGCCGCTCAGCACCGGATCGATGATGCCGCCGCCGGTGACCACGGAAAGCACGAGAGCGATAGCGGCGCACGCGAGTGCGGGCAGGACGGCGAAGCGCCACGGATTACTCCTGGCCCAGCGGATGGCACGGCTCGGCCGGGCCCGCCACAGCGCGCCGGCCGCGGCCACGACGAAGAACGCCACCGCCCCCATGGACAACGAGCCGCCGACGGCGCCCAGGCCAAGGCCGGAGCCGATGAGATGCAGGGCCAGGTCGCCGACCGCGACGACCCCGCCGGTCATGGTCGCGGCCGCCCACGGGGCGCCCGACATGGCGGTGCCGGCGACGGTCATCTCCTCGCGCCGGGAGAGATCCTGATCACTTTGAGTTGGCGTGGACATCCCAATCCCTGCCCTTCGAACAGCTAGCCGCGATACTCACGTCATATCGTGTCTTGGACGCACAATATCACGGCATTACGCATTCGTCGCCGAGGGCGCGCCCGCACACTCCGTCCGGCGCAGGGGTGGCACGAGAGTGCTGCTTTCCAGGTGAAGTCAGGGTTTTGCCCGGCCGGCAGGCTTGATCCGGCCGCAAGGCGGGAAATCTACGAACGAGGGTCGATTCCGGGCAAAGGTCGTGAGATGCACGAGGGCGACGGGCTTAGCGCGGAGTCCGCGCCGTCCCCAGCAAGCCCTCCGGACGATCCACTGGCCGCCGGAGCGCCCGGTGGCGACCTGGTTCCCGCGAGGTGTCCGGGTGGGTCGGCACCTCGGAAGTGGTATACCCGGCCGGCGCGCCGGCGGGGCCGAGGGCTGGTGACCTATCTGATAGTGGCGGTTGTGGCCGCGACGGGGGGCGTTGGCACCACCGTCGCGGTCCGGCATCCTGGCCCGTCCTATCCGGGTATCACCCAGATGCCGGCCGACGCCGCAGCGGGAGCGATGAACGACGAGACCGTCTACAACAAGGTGGAGCCGGGCATCGTCGATGTCGCCTCCAACCTGCAATACCTGGAGGAGACGGCCGAGGGCACGGGTTTCGTGATCGACGCCGCGACCGGCCTGGTGCTGACCAACAACCACGTTATCGACGGCGCCACCAGCGTGGCGGTCACGTCGGTGGCGTCCGGTAAGAGGTACCAGGCGAAGATCCTCGGCTACGACCAGTCCGACGACGTCGCCGTTCTCCGGCTCCAGGGCGCGGCCGGGCTCAAGGGGGTCACGATCGGCGACTCCTCGCACGTCAGCGTGGGAACACCCGTCCTGGCCATCGGCAACGAGGCGGGGCAGGGCGGACCGCCGACCGTCGCACCCGGCATCATCAGCAGCCTTGACCGGACCATCGAGGCCAGCGATCAGAGCTCGGGTCTGACCGAGACCCTGTACGGCATGCTGCAGACCAACGCCAACATCCGGCCAGGTGACTCTGGCGGACCGTTGGCCAATGCCACGGGTCAAGTCATCGGTATCGATACCGCCGCCGGAGGGAACACTGTCTATTCCGGCTATGCCATCCCTATCAACCAGGCCCTTTCGGTTGCCGCCCAGATCGTCGGCGGACACGCAAGTTCAGCCATCCAGATCGGCCTGCCCGCGTTTCTGGGCGCCCTTGTTCCTGACAGCAGCAGCACGGATCCCAGGAAGCAGGCCAAACAGGAGCAACGGCAAACCGGCAACGTGATCAGCAGCGGCCACGGTTGCCTGGCCGGCAACGTGACCGCGACCCCGGCAAAGATCGCGCCGGCCAGGTCCGGCGCACTCGTCGACGGGGTCATCTGCGGGACGGCGGCAGCCTCGGCCGGTATTTCCGCCGGGGACGTCATCACCTCGATAGGCGGCCGGGCCGTCACCACTCCCGGTTCGCTGACCGCCATCATCGACCGCTACCGGCCGGGCAGCGAGGCTCCGGTGGCCTGGGTCAGCCCGGATGGCGGCCTGCATACCGCTCTGGTGACGCTCAACGCGGGCCCGGCGCAGTAGGGCCCGCTGATTACGGCGCTCGTCTCGGGGCAGGCCTTAGGGCAGCGAGGCGGTGAAGATGCGGAAGACCGGCGCGAATCCTGGTCACCGCGTCGGTAGCAGCCACCACAAGGCACGCCAGGCCACGATAACGCTGGTGACCGGTCCGCGGGATGCGATAACCCAGAGGAGACCTTCAGCTTACGGGCAGGACGATGGAGCTAACTGAACGGTGGCTGTGTCTTAAGGTCTAGAACCGGCATAACTGATCGGGGCATACCCTGGTCTGGTCGAGGGCGAGGAAGATGCGAGCGAACGAGAGCGATAGCGGAGACGGCCGGCAGCCGCCCGAATACGTAAGCCCCTGGGCACCGCGCGGCGAAGCCGAGGTTCCCCAGGCCCCAGGCTCTGAACCGAACGCGACTCCGCCGCCAGGCAGCGACCCGCAGGACACCATCGCTTTCGGGATGCCCCCCGGCCCGGCTGGCGGGTACGGCCAGGCCATCACCCCCGGCTACGGCGGCCGGCCTGGCTGGTGGAACCAGCCAGAGCCAGGGAACCAAGCCGGCCCCGGGAACCAGCCGGGGCCAGGGAACCAGCCAGGATACGGGCAGGCCGGCCACGGGGACTCTGGGGGTTCCTGGAGTTTCGGGGGTTCAGGGGAAGCCGCGGGGTCCGGGGGTGCAGCGGGTTTCGGGGGTTCAGGGGAAGCCGCGGGGTCCGGGGGTGCAGCGGGTTTCGGGGGGTATGGGGGTGACGGTGGTTATGGTAGTTACGAGTGGGCGCTGCCCGGGTCCACGCCGCCGGAACGGCCGAGGCGGCGCGGGCACTTCCTGGTTTACCTGGTCGTCGCCGCGCTGGCGGCGAGTATCGGCGCCGGGCTGACCGTCGCGCTCGACAACCAGAACAGTTCGGCGGCTTCCGGCATCTCCTCAAGCGACGTGCCCGCGCCACGCAACAACGCGGCCGGCAGCGGATCCTCAACGTCGCCGTTGAACGTGGCGGGCGTGCAGAAGAAGGTCGATCCGGGCCTGGTCGACATCACCTCGACGCTGAGATACGAGAGCGAGACCGCCGACGGGACCGGGATGATCCTGTCCTCCTCCGGCCTGGTGCTGACCAACAATCACGTCATCGACGGGGCCACCAACGTGACCGCCACGCTGGTGCTTGACCGAGGCAAGAAGTACCAGGCGCGGGTGGTCGGCTACGACGACACCGATGACGTGGCGCTGCTCCAGCTGGTCGGTGCCTCCGGGTTGACCACGGTGAACTTCGGCAACTCCGCTCAGGTCAGCCTGGGCACGCAGGTGCTGGCGCTCGGAAACGCCGAGGGACGGGGCGGGGTGACGCCGGCCCAGGGCATCATCAACGCGCTGAACCGCTCGATCCAGGCCAGCGATCAGGGATCAGGCACCACCGAGAACCTGAACCACATGCTGCAGACCGACGCGCCGATCCGGCAGGGCGACTCGGGCGGCGCGCTGGCGAACAAGGCGGGCCAGGTCATCGGGATGGTCACCGCGGCGAATACCTCGACGCCCAGCCAGTCCGGGCCGTCCGGAGGCACGCTGGGGTACGCCATCCCCATCAACACCGCCCTGTCGATCGCTAGGCAGATCGACAGCCTGAACGCGAGCTCCACGGTGTACATCGGCCTGCCCGGTTTCCTCGGCGTGGAGGTCGCGGACAGCAGCAGCGCGAATCCGCGGCAGCAGGCCTCCGACGAGGAGCAGTCCGGCGGTGGCGCGGTCACCCCAGGCGGCAACCGGACCGCCTGCCAGAACACCAACGGGCAGCTCAGCATCCCGGCCAGCATCGCGCCGGCCGGTTCGGGCGCGCTGATCCTCGGTGTGCTGTGCGGCACGCCGGCCCAGACCGGTGGCCTGACGGCCGGTGACGTGATTCTCGCCGTCGACGGCCAGAGCGTCACCACCCCGGGCTCGCTGACCGGCATTACCGCCAAGTACCATCCGGGCGCGGTCGTCTCGGTCCGCTGGCAGGGCATCCGCGGAGCCAGGCACACGACCTCGATGAGGCTGAGCGCCGGTCCGGCGCGATAACCCTTCCTACTGGGGGGATGCCATCCCCCCAGACCCCCCTGGGCGAAGCCAGGCGCGCAGGCGGTCTTCGCACTGGGCGATCTTCTCGAGAAGTACGTACTCATCCGCGGTGTGCGCGATCTCTGAGATGCCCGGACCGTAGTTCACGGCCGGGATGCCGAGCGCGGCGAACCGGGCCACGTCGGTCCAGCCGAGCTTGGCCCGCGCGGTCCCGCCGACCGCCGCGACGAACGCGGCCGCGGCCGGGTGAGAAAGGCCAGGCCGGGCCCCCTCGGCGACGTCGAGCACGGTCACCGGCCAGGCGGAGAACAGGGACCGGACGAAATCCGCCGCCTGCTGTCCATCGCGGTCCGGCGCGAACCGGTAATTGACCGTGACCGCGCATTCGTCCGGCACGACGTTCCCGGCGACCCCGCCGCGGATGGCGACGGCGTTCAGCCCCTCGTGGTAGCGCAGCCCGTCGACTTCCGGCTCCCGGGGCGTGTACCCGCGCAGCACGTCCAGGATGGGGCCGGCTTCGTGGATGGCGTTGCGTCCCATCCAGGAACGCGCGGTGTGCGCCCGCTTCCCGGTCGCGGTGACCTGCGCCCGGAGCGTGCCCTGGCAGCCGCCTTCGATTTCCGCCGAACTCGGCTCCATCAGGACGGCGAAGTCGCCGGCCAGCAGTTCCGGGCTGTGGCGGCTGAGGCGCAGCAGCCCGTTACGGTCGGCGGCGACCTCCTCGCAGTCGTAGAACACGTACGTCACGTCCCGGGCGGCCGCGGTCAGGCCGGCCGCGAGCCGCAGTTGCACCGCCACCCCGGATTTCATGTCGGTGCTGCCGCAGCCGTACAGCCGGGACCCTTCGAGCCGGGACGGGACGTTGCCCGCGAGCGGCACGGTGTCGAGGTGCCCGGCCAGCACCACCCGTTCCGGCCGCCCGAGCATGGTGCGGGCCACGATCGCGTTTCCGTCCCGGTGCACGGTCAGGTGCGGCCGGGACCGCAGCGCGTCCTCGACCGCGTCCGCGAGCGGTCCTTCCTCGCCGCTGACCGACGGGATGTCGACGAGTTGCGCGGTCAGCGCCGCCCCGGGGAGTTCGAGGTCCAGATTCACCCGGCCAGCTTAGGCGCGGCGGCCTGGGCGCCTTGGGTCGGCATCGCCTTCGCGGCGGCGCGCAGCGCGGTCACGATCACCGCCACCGAGGGGCGGCGCACGCTCGCGGTGCGGGCCACGGCGTGAATGTCCCTGGCCAGGTCCAGGCCGTGCGGCAGGTCCCGCACCGCCACCCGGCGGCCGGCCGCGGTGACCGCTATCCGCGGCAAGATGGCGATGCCGATGCCCCGGGCCACCAGGCTCACGATCGTCGACATGCCCTCGAACTCAGAAAGCACCGGCGGCGTCACCCCCACCGCGGCCAGCAGCCGGTCGACCGCCAGCCGGGACGATTCCCCGGCCGGCGCGGCCAGCCAGGGCTCGTTCCGCAGCGCGCGCAGGTCGACGGCCTGGCCGGGATCGGCCGCCGGGTGCGTCCGCGGCAGCACCAGGACCAGCTCGTCCCGGATCAGGTGGTAGCAGGTCAGAATGCCGCCGGCCTCGATCTCGGTGGCCAGGCGGCTGTTCCAGTCATCGACGATGGCCACGTCCACCTCGCCGGACCGGACCTGGCGCAGCCCGTCGGCGGCCTGCGTCTGCCGCAGCACCAGCGCCAGCCTCGGGTGCGTGCGCAGGCTGCGCGCCAGGGCGGGTGCGAACGCGACGGCCGCGGAGGGGAACGCGGTCGCCACCACCCGGCCGGCGGGCTCGGCGCCCCGGGCGGACAAGTCGGTCTCCGCCTCCTCGACCATGGCCAGGATGCGCTCCGCGTGCCCGGCCAGGCGGCGGCCCGCGTCGGTCAGTTCGGCCCGGCGAGCGGACCGGTCGAGCAGGGCGGTGCCCGCCTCCCGCTCGAGCACGGCGAGCTGCTGGGACACAGCGGACGGCGTGTAGCCGAGGAAGGCGGCGGTCCCGGCGATGCTGCCGCGGGCCGCGAATTCCTGGAGCAGGCGTAGTCTGTGCAGGTCGAGCATAAGTAAATCTTACTCTCAGCCATAGAGATCAGCGCTTGCGCTAACGGTATATCCAGGTGACACTTGAACAGGTGTACAGCGTTGTCACAGCAAGTGAGATAAAACCGTTCACTCCTTGATACCCGTGATGACCGTATTACCCTTCGATCCCGCAGCTAGGAAGTGCCAGCCCCCGTGGCTCTCACCGTCGCGCCTACCCATCCCCTGCCTTCTTCCGACACCGATTTCTCCGGCGGGCAGCGCGCTCGCGCCGATCACGCTCACCCGGATCACGCCCGGCTGGGCCCCTCGACGATCGGCGTTTCCGCCACGCTTGCCGCCAACGAGACCATGGACGCGCGGCGCCGCGACGGCGAGCCGGTGCTGCCGATGGCGTTCGGCGAAGCCGGACTGCCCGCTCACCCGATGCTGCGCGGAGCGCTGGCCCAGGCCGCGGGATACACCTCCTACGGGCCCGTCGCCGGTCATCTGGCGCTGCGCGAGGCGGCCGCCTTCTACTGGTCGCGGCGCGGTCTGCCCACGGAGGCGGCCAACGTGGTCTGCGGGCCGGGCAGCAAGGCCTTGCTATTCGGCCTGATGGCGGCGATCGGCGGCGACGTCGTGGTGACCCGGCCCAGCTGGGTCAGCTACGCCGCCCAGGCGACCCTGGCCGGACGGGTCGCCCACTTCGCCCGCGGCTCAGCCGGCGTACCCGACGCCGACCAGCTGGCCCGGACGGTCATATCGGCCCGGGCGGCCGGCCGCCAGGTCCGCTCGGTCATCATCACGCTGCCCGACAACCCGACCGGGACACTAGCCTCGCCCGCGGCCGTGCGCGCCCTGTGCGAGGTCGCGGAGACCCACGACCTGATCATTATCTCGGACGAGATCTACCGGGATCTGATTCATGACCCCGGCACGCCGTTCGCCACCCCCGCCTCCCTATCTCCGGAACGGACGGTGGTGACCACCGGCCTGAGCAAGAACCTTGCCCTGGGGGGCTGGCGCCTCGGCGTGACCCGGCTGCCGGACGGCTGGCTCGGACGCGAGCTGCGCACCCGGCTGCTCGGGATCGGCAGCGAGATCTGGTCCGCGCCGGCCGGGCCGGTCCAGCAGGCGGCCGCGCTCGCGTTCACCGAACCGTCCGCGCTGGTGGAACGGATCTCACTCAGCCGGCGGCTGCACGCATCCGTGGCCCGCGCGGTCGCGGACAGATTCACCGCGGCCGGCGCGTCGGTGCCCGCCCCGCAGGCGGCGTTCTACCTATACCCGGACTTCACGCCGATGGCGGACGTGCTGCTCCAGCGGCATGACATCACCGACGACGAGAGCCTGGCCGCGGTGCTGCTGCACCGGTACGGCGTCGGGGTGCTGCCCGGCTGCGCGTTCGGCGACCAGAGCTGGCGGCTGCGGATGAGGGTCGCCACCGCGATGCTCTACGGCGACACCGACGCCCAGCGGCTCGCCGCGCTGAACTCCCCCGACCCGTGCTCCCTGCCCTGGATCGCCGTGTCCCTGGCCCGGCTAGAAGAGGTCCTGGCCGACCTCACCGGCCCCGTCCGCGACTGAGGGCGCAGCGGCACCGGCCGCCGACTCGGCCGCTGACAGGGCCAGCAACTCGGGGCGCTTGGCGGAAAGGCCGTCGCCGCTTGAGCCGCCGCCCAGCCTCCGGCGCACCCACGGCATCGCGTACTCACGCGTCCAGCGGGCATCCTCGCGGCGGCCCGCCAGCCGGGCCCGATTCCCCGGGGCGGCGGCGATGGGGGGAAGGGGGACCCGCCAGTCTCCGGTGACCGGGACGCCGAGCACCTCGCAGGTGCGCAGGGCTACCCGGCGGTGGCCTTCCGCGGTGAGGTGCAGCCGGTCCGGACTCCAGGCCCGGGTGTCGTTCAGGACCCGCATCGACCACAGGTCGACCAGGTCGCAGCCATACTCGTCGGCGATGCCTCGCAGGTGCATGTCGTAGGCGGCGATCCGGCCCCGCAGCCACCGGATGACCGGGAAGACACGCGGATCGAAGCCGGTGAAGATGACCACCCGGCAGCCCGCGGCCTGCAGCTTGGCGACGCCGGGTTCGAAGTGGGCGGCGAGCAGGTCGACGTCGGAGCCGCGCAGGATGTCGTTGCCGCCGGCGGCCAGGCTGACCAGGTCCGGGGCCATCTCCACCGCCCGCGGCAGCTGCTCGGTGAGGACCTCGTCCAGCAGCTTCCCCCGGATGGCCAGGTTGGCGTAGCGGAACCCGGGCTGGCGCTGCGCCATCGCGTCGGCCACGCGGTCCGCCCAGCCCCGGTACCCACCGTCCGGATACGGGTCATTCAGCCCCTCGGTGAAGCTGTCACCGATCGCCACGTACGAGCCGATTGCGGGCCCGAGGTTACCTGCCGCCATTCCGCCCATGATGCCATCCGGACGCCAGGGGTGAGGGTGGCGGGCGGTGATACCGGGGCCGTTCGGAAAAATGGGTCTTTCGCCGGGCTGGGAGGGATACCGGGTCACGGCGCGGCGGCGGGGCGGGCAGACTATGGGCCATGGCCTCCGCAGTGACGTACAGCGAACCACCGACCCCCTCGTTCCTTTTCGACCTGGACGGGACGCTCATCGACAGCGTGTACCAGCACGTTATCGCCTGGCGCTACGCGCTTTCCGACCTCGGCATCGACCTTTCGGTGTGGCGGATTCACCGGCGGATCGGGATGAGCGGCGGGCTGTTCGTGTCCGCGCTGCTGCGGGAGACCGGGCTGTCGCTGTCCGCGGCCGACATCGACCGGCTGCAGCAGGCGCACGCGGCGCAGTACCGGGCCCAGATGGACTCGGTCACGGCCCTGCCCGGGGCGCGCGAGCTGCTCGGCACGCTGACCGAGGCGGGCGTGCAGTGGGCCATCGCGACCAGCGGGTACGCGATCACCGCGCGGCCCGCGCTGGCGCTGCTCGGGCTGCCCGAGGACACCCCGATGGTGACCCGCGACCTGGTACGGCACGCCAAGCCCGACCCCGACCTGTTCCTGGCCGCCGCCGCCGTGCTCGGCGTGGAACCCCGGTACGCGATGGTCGTCGGCGACAGCGTCTGGGACCTGCTCGCGGCGCGGCGGGCCGGGGCGCTCGGCATCGGGCTGATGTCCGGCGGGTACGGGCGGGAGGAACTCGAGCGGGCCGGCGCGTACCGCGTTTACGCCGACCCGGCCGAGATGCTCGCCCGCATCGACGAGGTCGGCGTCCGCACCCGCCGGAGCTGACGACACGGTGGACGCGGCAACGGCGGTGACCTCCATGCCCCGGGTGCGGCGAATCCACGCGCCAGGGCCTGACAGTGGGCTGTGGCTGGTCGGGGTGGGCTTGTTGTTCACCGTGGCGCAGCTGCTCTTTGTGTCGCTGCGGATGGGTCTGAGCTGGGACGAATCCGTGTACGTGAGCCAGGTCAGCGGGCACGCGCCGGCCGCGTATTTCGATCCGGCCCGGGCCCGGGGGGTGCCGCTGATCGTCGCCCCGGTGGCGCTGCTGACCGGTTCGGTGACGGCGCTGCGGGTGTACCTGGCGGTGCTATCTGGTCTCGGGCTGACGCTCGCGCTGTGGACCTGGCGGGGGTTGCGGCAGGACTGGGTGCTGGGGCTGGCTGGAGTGACGTTCGGCGGGTTGTGGGTCGCGCAGTATTACGGACCGCAGGCCATGCCGGACATCTGGTCGGCGCTCGGCGGGCTGGCCGCGGCCGGGTGTTTCTGCCGCTGGGCCTTCGGCCTGCGCGGGCCTGGCGGTGGCGGGCCTGGGGGTGGCGGGCCTGGCGGTGGCGGGCTGACCGGCTACTGGGCGCTGGCTGGGCTGGGGGTCAGCGTCGCGTTTGTGACGCTGGTCCGGCCGGGGGACGCGGTCTACCTGTGCGTGCCGCTGCTCGTCGTGTCCGGGTTGGGCGCGCTGGCGGCGGGCCGGTTCGCGCGGTACGGCGCGGCGGCCGGGGTGATTGCCGGCGGGATGGCGGCCGGCGGGGCCGAGTGGGTCATCGAGGCGTACGCGCGCTTCGGCGGTATCGCCCAGCGGCTGCGCGCGGCCGGGGGCGAACAGGGCGGGTTCGGGCTGCACTTCGCGCTGCCCGATGAACTGCGGGCGCTGAACGGCCCGACCTTGTGCCGGCCCTGCACGGTCGGCTTCCGGGACCCCGGGCTCGACCTGTGGTGGCTGGCGCTGCCGGTGCTGGCCGTGCTCGGCATCCTGGCCGCCCGGCGGGCCGGCCGGCTAGCCAGCGCGCTGCTGCCCGCCGGGTGCGGCCTCTGCCTCGCCGCGCAGTACCTGTTCATGATCGACTACGCGGCACCGAGGTTCCTGCTGCCCGCCTACGCGCTGCTGGCCATCCCGGTCGCTGACGGGCTCGCCTTCATCCTCACCGCCGTCAGCCGGGACCTGCGGCCGGCCGTGACGACGACGGTGACGTGCTTTCTCATCCTCCAGCTCGTCACCCAGCACGTCGTGCTCGACCACGAGGTCGGCGGGACGGTGACGTTCCACGACGACTACACCCGGATCGTGGCCGAACTCGCCGCCCGGGGCGTCCGGCCACCCTGCCTGATCGCCGGGGTGCAATACATCCCGATCGCGTTCGAGGCCGGCTGCGCGTCGACCGGGAGCGCAGCGCCCGGTGAGCCCTTCGCGGTCCTCGTGCAGGTCCGCGGGCACCCGCCGGCGTACGCCAGGAAGTGGCGCGCCTATCGCATCACCGGCACCACAATTCTCAAGGTCAACGCCTATATCCGGTAGTCACTTGCCTCGTCTGGTCGGGGCAGGACGCCGTTAGCAAGCCGTTTGGAACCGGAACTCCACGGCGCGGATTAGAGGTTAACGTGAGGGGTAACCGGTGGCGGGGGCGCCGTTTTCACGGCGGCAGTGGCGGCAGTAGGAGGCGAGTGGCGTGCCTACGGTACGTCGGATCATTGTTGGTGTGCACGGGTCTCTAGGGAGCCTGCAGGCGCTCCGATACGCGGCCGACGAGGCCAGGCAGCGGGACGTGCCGCTGCTGCCCGTCATCGTCTGGGTGCCGCCCGGCGGCGACTTGGCCGAACGGCGGCATTCATCGCCTTCCCTGCGCAAGATCTGGCGGGACGACGCCTGGCGGCGGCTGTCGACCGCGTTCGACGTCGGTCTCGGTGGGGTTCCCGCCGACCTGCGCGTCGAACCGCAAGTATCGCGCGGTGAATTCGGTCCCGTGCTGGTGGACACCGCCGACCAGCCGGATGACCTGCTGATCATCGGCACCGGCCGGCGGGCCGGCCTGGGCCGGGTGCTGCACCGGTCGGTGAGCCGGTACTGCCTGGCGCACGCCAGGTGCCCGGTGCTCGCCATCCCGCCTTCGGCGCTGATGGACGAGATGAGAAACCCGCTGCGTTCCTGGCAGCTGCGCAGGCACGCGCTCATTCCCGACACCCCGGACGCGTAGACCGCTGCGCCGGGCTTAGCCGCGGGCGGCGGTTGGCATGCCCGGGGGCGGGAGGCAGGCCCGTTCAGGCCTCATTGGGGTGGGGCGCATGGGTTCTGTTAGGAACCGGATGACTGGCGCATGCGTCACGTAAGGGTCGTTTCGGCGGGTGGTTCCTGGGGCTTAACTGAGATTTGCCTAGGAGCGGCGTATGCCCCGGGCGAGTTTTACCACTAGCGGCACACCACTAGGAGTCACCGTGTGGGACCTGTTTTACGTCGGCCTGACGATCGTCGTCTTCGCCTTCCTCCTCCTCATCTTGAAGGGGATTGAGACCTTTGAGCGCTGAGAACTGGATCGGCCTAATCGGCGGCATCCTGCTGACGATCTACCTGTTCGTGGCCCTCGTCCTTCCTGAGAGGTTCTGATGAATTCGGCGCTTGCGGGCTGGCTGCAGTTCCTGCTGCTGTTCGCGGCCCTGGCGGCGTGCTACATCCCGCTCGGTAACTACATCGCGCGCATCTTCACCGACACCAAGCACTGGCGGGTCGAGCGTGGCATCTACAAGGTGACCGGCATCGACCCGGATGCGGACATGCGGTGGACCGTCTACGTCCGCTCCATCCTGGCCTTCTCGCTAGTCGCCGTGCTGTTCGTGTACCTCATCGAGCGGACCCAGCACTGGCTGTTCTGGGTGGTCGGGATGTCGAATGTCACGCCGGACACGGCGTGGAACACGGCGGTCTCGTTCACCACCAACACCAACTGGCAGAACTACGCCGGCGAAGCCACCATGAGCTACCTGACCCAGCAGAGTGCGCTGATGGTGCAGCAGTTCATGTCGGCCGCGGTCGGCCTGGCCGTCGCGATCGCGATGATCCGCGGCTTCACCCGGTCCCGGACCGACCGGCTGGGCAACTTCTGGGTTGACCTGACCCGCGGCACGATCCGCCTGCTGATCCCGATCGCGGTCATCGGCTGCCTGATCCTGGTGGCCGGCGGGACGATCGAGAACCTGGCCAGCTACCACACGATCACCACGCTGTCCGGGGCCCACCAGACCATCCCCGGCGGCACGGTCGCCTCGCAGGAGGTCATCAAGGACCTGGGCAACAACGGTGGCGGCTGGTTCAACACCAACTCGGCCCACCCGTTCGANNGCGGGCGTTCGGCAAGATGGTCGGCGACAACCGGCAGGGTTACGCGCTGGTCGCCGTGATGGTGATCATCTGGGCGGCGGCCGTCGGCGGGATCAGCTTGTTCGAGGTGCTGCACGGCGGCGCGGGCCCCACGCTGGCGCACGGCGCCGCGGAGGGAACCGAGGTGAGGTTCGGCACGCCCGGCTGCTCGTTGTTCGCGTCGTCCACCACGGTGACCTCGACCGGGGCGGTGAACTGCTTCCATGATTCGCTGACGCCGTTCGGCGGCGGGATCGCGCTGTTCGACATCGCGCTCGGCGAGATCGCGCCGGGCGGCATCGGAGCCGGGATGTACGGCATCCTGGTGCTGGCCATCGT
>PMST01000399.1 GCA_003168295.1 Actinomycetota bacterium | reverse complement strand
CGGTTCTGTAGTTGACCTTTCAAATACTAAACACGTTCGTAGCGCCAGATCTGTTCACCGCCCCGTGCCCGCCGCGCCAGCACTTCTGCTGCCGGCCCGCCTCGGCGTTGCCGCGCAACTGGCCACGCAGCGCCATAGCCCGCCGGCTCGCCGCGCAAAGCCTGCCCCTCGGCATCACCCGAAGCCGTGCAGCCCGCGGCATGGCGGAGGGCCTACGCTGCCAACGCGCTGTCAGTCTCTGTGCCGCTGGCCGGCCCGGAACTGGCGACTGCCTCCACGTTCCGCCGCTTCACCCGGCAGGGCGCCGACGCCCCGCTGGCTCGCTGGTCGCCGCTGGCCGGCGGAGTTGTCTCGTCGGCCGCCGCAGCACTCATGCGGCGGGCGGCGCGTATTCAATGCCCGGCAAGACGCGAACCGGGACTTAACTTTCTGCCGGCCGGCAGGCGGCCCGATAAACTCGTCGGGTGCGCCGCACGCTGATCGTCACCAACGACTTCCCGCCTCGCCCGGGCGGCATCCAGTCGTTCGTGCACGCGCTGGCCGCCCGGCTGCCCGAAGACACGGTGACGGTCTACGCCCCGGCCTGGAAGGGCGCGGCGGAATTCGACGCCCGGCAGCCCTTCCCGGTCATCCGCCATCCGACCTCGCTCATGTTGCCGGTGCCCGGCGTGGCCCGCCGGGCCGCGGCCATCGCCCGCGAGCACGGCTGCGACGCGGTCCTGTTCGGCGCGGCTGCCCCCCTCGGCCTCATCACGCCGGCCCTGCGCAAGGTCGGCCTGACCCGGGCGGTCGCCCTGACACACGGTCACGAGGCAGGCTGGGCGGCGCTGCCCGGCGCCCGTACCCTGCTGCGTCGCATCGGTGACGAGGTCGACGTGGTGACGTACCTGGGCGAGTACTTCAGGGTCCGGCTGGCACGCGCCCTGTCGGCCGAAGCGGCGAGCCGGATGGTGCGGCTGGCGCCAGGCGTAGACGTTTCGTTCTTTCACCCGGGAGCGGGTGGTCAGGCGGTCAGGGAACGACTGGGGCTGGCGGGCAGGCCCGTGGTGGTCTGCGTGTCCCGGATGGTTCCGCGCAAAGGCCAGGACACGCTGATCAAGGCCTGGCCGCAGGTGCTGGCCGAGGTTAGTGACGCGGTGCTGCTGCTGGTCGGCGACGGCCCCTACGCGTCTGCCCTGAAGCGCCTGGCCCAACGCCTCGGCGTCGGCGACGCCGTCGTCTTCACCGGTCCTGTGTCCTGGGCCGAACTTCCCCGCTACTATGACGCGGCGAACGTGTTCGCGATGCCGTGCCGGACGCGGCGCGCGGGGCTGGACGTCGAGGGTCTTGGCATCGTCTACCTGGAGGCCTCGGCCACCGGCCTGCCGGTGATCGGCGGCGACTCGGGCGGAGCCCCTGACGCCATCCTCGAGGGTGAATCCGGCTATGTCGTCAGCGGCGTTCCCGGTGTCGCGGCCCGGATTACCGAGCTGCTCACGGATCCGGCCAGGGCCAAGGCGATGGGGGAGAAGGGCCTGGCCTGGGTCGACCGCGAGTGGCGCGAGGAGCTTCCGGCCGCGCGCCTGGCCGCGATCCTGGCCGGAGACGCCGTGGCTTAGGCCGTCCGGCCCGGACTAAGCCGGCCTCAGCGCCGCCTAAGGCCCCCCTAAGGCCCCTCTCAGCAGGCAAAATAGGGATTTCCTCCGATGCGGGCGCCGGGGTCTTACGGCGAAACTCGATAGTAGGCGGCCGAGAGGGCCGCACATCGAGGAGGACCGATGAACCCGAACATGGCGCAGAGCCTGAGCTGGGATCACATCAGGGAAGCACGCCATCAGGCCACGGCGGCCCGGCGAGCGGACGCCGCGCGCCATTCAGTTCACATGACAAGCACGCACGCGGCCAGGCGCCGCGCGCACCAGCTAGAAAAGAGCGCATCATGACAACGCGAACCAACCTATTCACCCGGGTAGCACGGCGTACCGTCGGCGTGCTCGCCGAGATCAACTACGCCCAGCGCCGGTGGTACGAGATCATGGCCGACCCGAAGGGTGAGTGACCAACCCGGGCTCGGTGGCCGCTGGCGTCGAGGTCCTCAGGAGTAGAGGGCCTCGACGTCGGCGGCGTAGTCCTTCATCAGGACGCTTCTGCGGATGCCGAGCTTGACCGTGAGCTGACCTGCCTCCTGGGTGAAATCGCCGTCCAGGATCCGGAACTTCCTGATCGACTCCGCCCGTGACACCGCCTTGTTCGCGTCGTCGACCGCTTCCTGCACGGCCGCGATGAGGTCCGGGTCCTCGCGCAGTTCGGCGACCGTCGCGCCTGCGGGCTTGCCGTGCCTTTCCTTCCAGGCCCCAAGCGCCTCGGGATCCAGCGTGATCAGCGCGGCGATGAACGGCTTACCGTCCCCCACCACCATGGTCTGGCTGATCAGGGCGTGGCTGCGGAGCCGGTCCTCCAGCACCGTCGGCGCCACGTTCTTGCCGCCCGCGGTGACGAGCATTTCCTTCTTCCGCCCGGTGATCCGCAGGAAGCCCTCGTCGTCAAGCTCGCCGAGATCGCCGGTGCTGAACCACCCGTCGGCCGCGAAGGTCTCCTTAGTGGCCGTGTCGTTCTGCCAGTAGCCGCGGAAGACGTTCGCTCCTGACATCAGGATCTCGCCGTCCTCCGCGATCTTGACCGCGACACCGGGCAGTGGCTGGCCGACAGTGCCTATCTTGTTCCGATCGGGCCGGTTGACGGTGGCTGCCCCGGTCGTCTCGGTCAGGCCGTATCCCTCAAGCACGGTGACCCCGACGCCACGGAAGAAGTGGCAGAGCCGTTCGCTCAGCGCGGCCCCGCCCGATACGGCGTAGTGGGCCCGCCCGCCGAGGGCGGCGCGCAGCTTGCCGTAGACCAGCCGGTCGAACAGCACGCGCTGGGCCCGCAGGCCGAACGGCAGGCCGCCGGGCGTGTCCATGGCCCGGCTGTAGGCGATCGCGACCTCGGCCGCGCGGCCGAAAATCGCGCCCTTCCGCTCGCTGACGGCCCTGCGCTCGGCGCCGTTATAGACCCTCTCGAACACCCGCGGTACCGCGAGGATGAACGTGGGCCGGAACGAGGCGAGCGCGGGCAGCAGCGTGCTGGCGTCCGGCCAGTGCCCGAGGACGATCCCGCCCTCGATGCAGCCCACCTCGATGATCCTGGCGAAGACGTGCGCCAGCGGCAGGAACAGCAGCGTGCCCGGGTCCCGTTCCCCGGCGATGACCGTCAGCGGGCCGAGGAAGGCGTTGCGCACGTCGGAGAGCAGGTTCTCATGCGTCAGCTCACAGCCCTTGGGCCGCCCGGTGGTGCCCGAGGTGTAGATGACGGTGGCCACGTCGGACGCCTTGGCCGCTCTGGCCCGCTCGGTGATGACCTCGTCGCCGACTGACGTGCCGCCGCCGGTCAGCGGGGACTCCTCGGAGCCGCCCGCCTCTATCCGCCACACGTACTTCAGGGCTGGTACCTGATCACGGAAGCCCGCGATGATCTGCTCGTAGTCGGCCGTCTCGACGAAGCAGGCCCGCGCGCCTGAGTTGGTGAGTATCCATTCGGCCTGCTCGGCCGAGGAGGTCTCGTAAACCGGCACGGTCACCGCGCCCGCGACCCAGATGGCGTAGTCGATCAGCGTCCACTCGTACCGGGTGTGCGACATCAGCGCGACCCGGTCTCCGGCTTCGATCCCGGCCGCGACCAGCCCCTTGGCCACCGCCGTGACCTCGTCCTTGAACTGGTTCGCGGTCACGTCCCGCCAGCCACCTTCGGGATCGGGACGGCGTATCACCACGGCCTGCGGCTGTTCCGCGGCCCGGCGGAAGACGGCATCGGCAAGATTCGCGGTGGCGGGGATCTCCGCTAGGGCCGGAATGCTGAATTCGCGCACGACATCTCCAGTGATGTAGCTAAACGGCAGTACAAGCTTAGGCACGTACCAGCTTAGGGCGGCCGCTCGTGGTCCCCGGTTATGATCTTGCCGCCAGCCAGCCTACGGTGGTGAGCCGGGCCAGCCTACGGAGGTGACATGCGGGTCCACGTGGTGAGCGATGTGCACGGCCGCGCGGACGCGCTGGCCGAGGCGGCGGACGGCGCCGACGCGCTGATCTGCCTGGGCGACCTGCTCCTGTTCCTCGACTACGCCGACCACGGCCAGGGCATCTTCGCCGACCTGTTCGGCGAGCAGGCGGCGAGTCACTACGTTCAGTTGCGTACCGCGAAGAAGTTCGACGAGGCCAGGGAGTTCTCCGCCGGGCTGCTTGCCGGGCGGCCCGAGAGCCGGAGCAGCCTGTTCGAGGCGGCCATGGCCAGGCAGTACGCCGGGTTGTTCGCCGCCTTGCCCGAACCCGCCTACCTGACCTACGGCAACGTCGACGTC
Source organism: Actinomycetota bacterium (assembly GCA_003168295.1). The sequence continues at coordinate 5,665 of PMST01000399.1, read as the reverse complement.
CCCGGAATGTGGCCGCGATACGCCAAACCCGGGCATCGCGTGCTGGACGGCGACACGGTGGAAATCGGCGGCTTGACGTTCGGTTTCGTTGGCGGTGGCCTGAAATCGGCCTATCACACGCCGTACGAGATAACCGAGGATGAGTTCCGCGCCAAGCTCGAGGCGGTCGGCGAGGTGGACGTATTGTGCACTCACATTCCGCCCGCCGTCCCCGAACTCCTCTACGACACGGTGGCCAGGCGGCTCGAGGTAGGCAGCGTGGCCCTGCTCGACACGATTAAGGCCACCCGGCCGAGGTACTCGGTATTCGGGCACGTGCACCAGCCGCTTGCCCGCAGGACGAGGATCGGAGTCACCGAATGCCTGAACGTCGGGCATTTCCGCGCCACCGGCACCCCCTTTGTCCTGCAGTGGTAGCGGGTACGATCATGGGTAGGAGGCGTTAGGTGTCGGAATCCCGAGGCGAAGGCCAGCCAGGAAGCGATAGCTCCCCAGGTGGCCAGCCCGAAAGCAGTAGCCCGCCAGAAAACAGCGGCCCGCCAGAAAACAGCGGCGCAAACAGTGGCCAGCCCAGAGCCAGCAGCCAGCCAGGGGGTCCTGGGGGCAGCCCGCGAAGCGATGGCGCGCCGCGCAGCGATAGCTGGTCTAGAAGCACTGACTCGCCCAGAAGCGCCGGCTCGTCTAGTACCACTGGCCCGTCCAGAAGCACTGGCTCGTCTAGAGGCAACGGCCAGTCAGGCGGTCGCAGCCAGCCGGGCCGCAGCAGCGATCCCGTCGCCGATTTCCAGCGCTGGCTGATGAAAGCGGGCGCGCGCAGCATGGCCAACCAGGTCGCCGACCAGGTCAAGAGGACAATTGGCCAGGAAAAGCGGCGGGACAGCGGTGACGTGTGGGACACGGCGACTACCGAGCTGCCGCCCGACGAGCCGCTGGAATGCCAGTGGTGCCCGGTCTGCCAGGCGGCCCGCGCGGCCCGTTTGTCCGGTCCTGGCCTCGGCGCCCGGCTGACGGGCGCTGGCGGTGTCCTGGCCTCGGTCGTCCAGGATGCCTTCTCCGCCTTCGAGCAGGCCATGAAAACCCAAGATCAAAATCATTCGGCCGAACGGACCGTGGTGACACCGCCGACTACGCCGACCACGCCAGATCGCGGGGAAGCCGCTCCATGACGCTCGCCATCGGCGTTGACGTCGGTGGCACGAAGGTCGCGGCGGGAGTGGTCGATGAAGAAGGCCGGATCCTGGCCAAGCTGAAGAGGTCAACTCCGGCGGCGAGCCCGGCGCGGACCGAACAGGCCATCGCCGACGTGGTGACCGAACTGCTGGCCGGCCCGCAGGTCCCCCCGCACCAGATCACGGCCATCGGGCTCGGCGCGGCCGGGTTCGTCGACAGTGCCCGGGCTACGATGCTGTTCGCGCCGAACCTCGCCTGGCGCGACGAGCCGCTGAAACAGCGGGTCGAGGAGCGCCTGGGCCGCGAGGTGGTGGTGGAGAATGATGCGAACGCCTCGGCCTGGGCCGAGGCGCGGTTCGGCGCCGCCCGCGGTTACCGCGACGTCATGCTGGTGGCGGTGGGAACGGGCATCGGCGCCAGCATCATCATCGGCGGCGAACTCTACCGGGGCCGGTGGGGCATGGCGGGGGAGCCCGGGCACGTCCGCGTCGTCCCTGACGGCCGGCTGTGCGGCTGCGGGAACCGGGGCTGCTGGGAGCAGTACTCCAGCGGGAACGCCCTGGTCGCCGAGGCCCGCGAATTCGCCCGGCGGACCCCGGAAGGCGCCATGAGGCTGCTGCAGCTGGGCGGGGGACGGCCCGAGGGCATTTCTGGTCCGGAGATTACCCAGGCCGCGACCGAGGGTGACCCCGCCGCGCTCCGCTGCTTCCAGACCGTGGGCGGCTGGCTCGGCCAGGGGCTGGCCGACCTGGCGGCCATCCTCGATCCGGCCTGTTTCGTGATCGGCGGCGGCGTATCAGAAGCAGGGGACCTGCTGCTCGATCCCGCGCGGGCCGCCTTCGAGCGCGCGCTGACCGGCCGCGGCCACCGGCCGTACGCGGAGATAAAGGTCGCCCAACTCGGCCAGGACGCGGGTATTGTCGGCGCCGCCGACCTCGCCCGTCACACCACGGCCCCGCACACCACGTCCCCGCACACCATGGCCCCGCACACCACGGCCCCTCAGACTACGGCGCCGTCGTCTCCGTCGTCGGGCCCGCCGGGTCCTGGCGTGTTCATGCGCAGTACGAGTATGGCGAACCCGGTCACGAACGCCGCTACCGCGCAGAATACCGCGAACCCGGACAGCGTCCAGTGCGCCGCGGTCGCCACGACCAGGTAGGCGGGCCCGCCGAACAGCGCCGCCCAGGCGCCCTTGGCGATGGAGTCCAGGGCGGGCAGCGGCGGCGGGGGCGGCGGGATGAAATGGTCCTCGTCGTCCGCGGGCTTTGCGTCGGCCGGAGCCTGACGAGGCCGTATGCTGCGCGCCGAAGTCCGCCGCCTGTGCCCCGCGTCCTGGATCACATCGGGTTCACGAGACCCTCGTACCCCGTCAGGGTCAAGCGCGCCCCGTATCCCCTCGTCGTCGAACCCTCGTATCCCCTTTACCCCCCGAGTTCCCTGCGTGCCCTCAACCCCCCGGGTTCCCTGCGTCCCCTCAACCCCTCGCCTTCCCTGCGTCCCCTCAACCGCTGCGGCTCCTGGGACCCCCTCAGTACCGGAGACCCCTGGTATCGCGGTGGGATCGCGAATGCCTGGCGGCCCCTCAGCGTCCGCGATCCCTGGCGCGCTGCCTGTTTCCCGTGTTTCCTCGGCCCTGCGGGGCTCACCGGTTTCCTCCGCCGGCCGCGCCTGGTCGGCCTCACGGGTGTCATCTGCTGCCGGGGGCTCCTTGGCTTCCAGGGGCCGCGGGGGCCGCGGCGGCAGCAAGTCTTCGCGCTCGGGCCAGGGGACCGGCTGCTGGGTAATCGGGGGCGCGTCGAATCTGGCGACCAAGTCACGCCACGCGGCGTCCTCGTCGCGCTCTCTGCTGTCCGTGTTATCCCAGTCCGGCACGTCACCACCGCTGTGCGAATGAGGGCCCTGGCTTCCACGATATCTTGCCCCTGCCCCCCTGCCGGGAGGATAAAGGGATACGTAGGCCCAATCGAGGGGAAACTGGCCGAGACGCGTGCTCGCATCGAGAAACCGCCTCGACCCGGAACACGACAAACAGGAATGTGGCGGATACGTTTCGTGACCACGAGGTATAGCGCGGCCCGCCGGGGGCAGGCCACGAGGTTATGGCGACCTCGCATGGCCGGAACATCGTGGTAGTGGCCGCCTCGGCCGGCGGCCTTGAGCCGCTACGTACCCTGCTGGCCGGATTGCGGGCTGATCTGCCTGCGGCGGTGCTGGTCGTGCTGCATGTGCCGGCCACCGGCGGCCGGACGCTGCCGCACATCCTGGACCGGGCGGGCCCGCTGCCCGCCGCGGCGGCCGTGGACGGCGAGCCGCTCAGAGACGGCCGGGTCTACGTGGCTCCGCCGGATCGGCACCTGCTCGTCCTGAGCGACGTGGTGCGGACGTCGCGCGGGCCGCGGCAGAACGGCGTCCGGCCCGCGGCCAACCCGCTTTTCCGCAGCGCGGCGCTGGTGGGCGGCCCGCGGACGATAGGAGTGGTACTCAGCGGCACGCTGGATGACGCCGCCCTGGGCAGCGCCACGGTGGAGCAGCGCGGCGGCCGCGTCATCGTGCAGGACCCGGTGGAGGCGAGTTACGACAGCATGCCCCGGTGCGCCCTGGCCGTCACGAAGCATGCCGAGATCCAGCCGACCGTAAGGCTCGCTGCCGCCGTGGCCCGGCTGGTCGGCGAGCAGGTCGAGACGCCTCCCGCCGAGCCGGCCGCCGAACTCGAGGCAGAGGTCCGGGGCCTGCTCGCTTCAGATCCGCTGCCCCGCGCCATGGCCCGCGACTACGGCGGCTTCAGCTGCCCTGACTGCGGCGGCCCGATGTACCACGTCAAGGAGGGAAACGTTGTCAGCTACGGCTGCGCGGCCGGTCACCGGTGGTCGCCTCAGGCCCTGCTTGAGCAGCAGACTGATGCGGTCGAGCGCGCGCTGTGGCTGGTGATCAGGAGCCTGGACGAACGCAGCAGGCTCACCGAGGGCCTGGCGGAGTCGGCGCGCCAGCGGGGCCATGCCCTCACCGCGGCACGGTTCCAGGACGCCTCGAAGGAAGCGCGGCTGGCCGCGGACGTGATCCGCAACGCGGCGAGCGGGATGAACCCGGTGACCGAGGTGCCGGATATCGACGAGACCTTCCCCGATGTGCCCGTTACGGACGGATAGAAAGGGCGTACGCTCCGGCTGTGGCTGAACTGGACCTAGAGCACGAGTTTGACGAACTGCTCGCGATGATGAGGGAGACCAGGGGTTCTGACTTCGCCGGCTACAAGCGTTCGACGCTGCAGCGGCGAGTCAAGCGTCGGATGATCCTGCTCAACCTGGCCACCTTCGGCGAGTACAAGGACTACCTGGAGCTGCAGCCAGAAGAGTTCGGCCAGCTCTTCGACAGCCTGCTCATCAACGTAACCGGCTTCTTCCGCGATCCGCTGGCCTGGCAGGCGCTACGGGAGCGGGTGCTGCCTGAGCTGCTCTCCGCCAAGGGCGCGAAGACGCCGATACGGGTGTGGAGCGCGGGCTGCGCCACCGGCGAGGAAGCGTACACGCTCGCCATCGTCTTGGCCGAGGCCATCGGGCACGACCAGTTCCGGGAGCGGGTGAAGATCTACGCGACCGACCTCGACGAGGACGCGCTTCAGCAGGCGCGCGCCGGAGTCTACGACGCCAGCGCGCTCGGCGATGTGCCGGAGAAGCTCAGGGATATCTATTTCGAACCGGCCGGCGAGAAGCACGTCTTCCGCCGTGACCTGCGCCGCCAGGTCATCTTCGGCCGCAATGACCTGACGCACGACGCGCCGATCTCCCGGGTGGACCTCCTGGTGGCGCGCAACACGCTCATGTATTTCAACGCCGAGGCGCAAGCCAACGTGGTCAGGAGGTTCCATTTCGCGTTGTCTTATCCGGGCTATCTGTTCCTCGGCAAGGCCGAGATGCTGCTCAACCACACGGACGATTTTCAGCCCGTGGACCTGCGTAAGCGCCTGTTCCGCAAGGTCTCGCCGACGGCGCTGACGGACGTCGGGCCTGCGGAAAGCCGGAGTGAGGCGGCCAGCCGCGAGCCGGCCTGGAAGCAGCTAGATGGCGCGGCCCTATCGTCGGGGCCGGTGGTGCAGCTCGCGGTCGACCTTGCGGACAAGCTCAAGGTGGCCAACGCCGCGGCGGAGTCACTGTTCAACCTGCGTCCCCGTGACCTGGGCCGCTCCTTTTCCGAGCTTGAAGTGTCCTACCGGCCCGCCGAGCTCAGGTCCCGCATCGAGCAGGTCAAGACCGAGCTGCGGCCGCGGGAGCTGCACGACGTCGAATGGCTCCGGTCGGGAAGCGGGGATCCGAGTTACTACGACGTCGCCATCGTGCCGCTGTTCGGCGCGCCAGGAGACCTGATCGGCGTGGGCGTCAGCTTCGTTGACGTGACCCGCTACCGCCGGGTCAGGGACGAGCTGGCGTACGCCAACACGGAGCTTGAGCGCGCCTACGAAGAGCTGCAGTCGCTCAACGAGGAACTGGAGACCACG
>PMST01000158.1 GCA_003168295.1 Actinomycetota bacterium | reverse complement strand
GTCCGGCACAAGCTGGTGGCGGACATCGTCGACGCTTACGAGCGGTATGACGCCCGGCAGGCCGCAGCGGAGCCAAGCCGGCTGCAGCCCGGACGGCAGCGCCGTGATGGACAGCGTGGCCGGTGACCGGCCAATCGGGGGGCAGATGAGCATCGAAATCGCCAACGAGTCCGGCGTCGATATCGACGAGTCGGAACTGGCCGGGCTAGCCCGCCACGTCCTGGATGACATGCGGGTGCACCCGCTGGCCGAGCTCTCGGTGCTGCTCGTCGATGAGCCCGCCATGACCGAGCTGCACGTGCGGTGGATGGGCGAGGAAGGCCCGACCGACGTGCTCGCCTTCCCGATGGACGAGCTCAGGCTCCCGCAGCCGGGTGCCAGCAGCCACGGCGACCACGGCGCGCCCGACCCGGACGCGTCCGACGTCCTCCTTGGTGATGTGGTGATCTGCCCCCAGGTGGCCGCGGCCCAGGCCGCCGAGGCGGAGCACGACACGCGGGACGAGATCGACCTGCTCTGCACGCACGGAATCCTGCACCTGCTTGGCTACGACCACGCTGACCCGGAAGACCACGCGACGATGTTCGGCCTGCAGGACCGCCTGCTGGCGTCCTGGCGGGCTGAGCGCGGCTCGGCTGCCACCCAGCCCAATCCTGGCGCGAACGGCTCAGAAGGGGCCGGGTGACCTCCGGTGGGCTGGCTGTTGGTCGCGGCGCTGGCGCTGATGCTGGCCGCCGGCTGGTGCACGAGTGCTGAAACGGCGCTGCTGCGCGTCTCCAGGGCAGGCGCGAAAGAGCTAGGCCGGTCCGCCGGCGAGTCCTCCGAGCCCCTTCAGGCCGTGCTTGCGGATGTGCCGCGCTACCTGTCCGTGGTCCTGCTCGTGCGGGTCGCCGCGGAGATCGGCGCCGCTGTGCTGGTGACCGCAGTGCTGGTCAGCTGGCTCGGGGTGGACTGGAAGGCCTTCCTCATCACCGCGGTGGCGATGACAGTGGCCAGCTACGTCCTGGCCGGCGTGATCCCGCGGAGCATCGGGCGGCGGTCGCCGGTCAAGGTGGCGAGCGCGGCGGCAGCAGTGCTCCGCCCGGTGATCCGGTTCCTCGGCCCGCTGCCGCGGCTGCTGACGGCGGCCGGGTCCGCGCTGGTGCCAGGGCAGGCCCGGCGTGAGCGAGATGTCCAGTCGGGCGCGGAGGAAGACCTGCGCGGTCTCGTCGACCTGCTCGAGCAGCGGCAGATAATCGAGCCGGGCGAGCGCGCCATGATCCACTCGGTGTTCGAGCTGGGCGACACGATCGTCCGTGAGGTGATGGTCCCGCGCACCGAGATGGTGTTCGTCGAGCGCGACAAGACGCTGCGCCAGGGTCTGTCGCTAGCGCTGCGCAGTGGCTTCTCCCGGATCCCGGTGATCGGGGACAACCTGGACGACGTCGTCGGCATCGCCTATCTCAAAGACATCATGACCCGCATCCACGAGCATCCGGAGGGCGAGTCAGCCGAGACCGTCGAGTCGATCATGCGGCCGGCCACCTTCGCTCCGGAGAGCAAGCCGGTCGACGACCTGCTGCGCGAGATGCAGGCACGCCACGTGCACATGGCGATCGTGATCGACGAGTACGGCGGTACCGCGGGCCTGGTCACGATCGAGGACATCCTCGAGGAGATCGTCGGTGAGATCGCCGACGAGTACGACCGGGAACGGCCGCCAGTGGAGTGGCTCGGCGACGGCACCGCGCGGGTGAATGCCCGGCTCTCCGTGGAGGAGCTGGAGGAGCTGTTCGCGGTCACGATCGACGCCGAGGACGTGGAGACGGTCGGCGGCCTGCTCGCCCACCAGCTCGGGAAGGTGCCGATCGCCGGCTCAGTCGCCTCGGTCGCCGGGCTGCGTCTGACCGCGGAAAACCTGACCGGCCGCCGGAACCGGATCGGAACCGTCATGGTCGAGCGCATCAGCACGGCGGGCCATCAGTTCAGTGCTTCCACCGAGGGCCAGCACGATGCCGGGGCCCCCGCCGCGGCAGACGGAGCGAGCCGGAGCGAGAGCGCGGTCGCAAACGGCAGCAGACCTGCGAGCTAGAGTCCCGTCCTGACCAGCCGCAGCCGCATACAATCTGCGCTGTGAGCGATGCTGCGGCGCCCGGCCCGGAGGACATCAAGATCATCACCCTCGCCAGGTCGGCTCGCGCCAGGGTCGCGGCGGCCGAGGGCGCCGCGGTCCGTGATGAGACCGGCCGGACCTACGCGGCTGCCGCGATCGCGCTGCCGTCGCTGCGGCTGTCCGCGCTGCGCCTGGCGGTCGCCATGGCGGTGTCCAGCGGCGCTCAGAAACTTGAGGCTGCCGCCCTGGTCAGCGACGCCGACATGGACCCAGGCGACCTCGCCGTGGTCCGCGACCTCGGCCCGGACGCGACCGTCTTTCACGCCCGCCCGGACGGCAGCATCCGCGCCACGCTCACCCCGTAGGCGGCGATGGCGCCACTCCCCGGCGACATGCGGGAGAATCAAGGGGTGAACCATCCACCGGCGCCCAGTTCGGCCAGCGCCTTCCGATCCGGGTTTGCCTGCCTCGCGGGGCGCCCGAACGTCGGTAAGTCGACCCTGACCAACGCGCTGGTCGGCGCCAAGGTCGCGATCACCAGCGACCGGCCGCAGACCACCAGGCGGGTGATTCGCGGCATCGTGCACCGCCCGGACGCGCAGCTGATCCTGGTCGACACGCCCGGTCTGCACAAGCCCCGGACGCTGCTCGGCGAGCACCTGGATAGCCTGGTCCGCTCGACGCTCGCCGAGGTCGACGTGATCGGGTTCTGCGTCCCGGCGGGGGATCCCGTCGGCCCGGGCGACCGCTTTTTCGCGCGGGAGCTCGAGAACGTCAAGAAGACCCCGGTCGTGGTGATCGTGACCAAGTGCGACGAGGTAGCGCCGGAGCGGGTCGCGGAGCAGTTGCTGGCGGTGAGCGAGCTGGGGGACTGGGCCGACGTGGTCCCGGTGTCCGCCGTGGCCGGCTTCCAGCTCGACGTGCTCGCCGACGTGCTCGTTTCTCACCTGCCAGAAGGCGTGCCGCTGTACCCGGACGGCGAGCTGACCGACGAGCCTGAGCAGATCATGGTCGCGGAGCTGATCAGGGAGGCGGCGCTGCACGGGGTGCGGGATGAGCTGCCGCACTCGATCGCGGTCGTGGTCGAGGAGATGGGGCCGCGGCCCGGGCGCGAGGACCTCATCGACGTGCACGCCGAGCTCTACGTGGAGCGACCGAGCCAGAAGGCCATCGTCATCGGGACCAAGGGCGCGCGGCTGAAGGAGGTCGGCACCCAGGCCCGCCGCCAGATCGAGGCCCTGCTCGGCACCAAGGTCTACCTTGACCTGCGCGTCAAGATCGCCAAGGACTGGCAGCGTAACCCCAAGCAGCTGCGTCGCCTGGGTTTCTACGACTGAGCCCTCGTCTTCCCCGGGTGCCACGTGAGTACCGGGCCAACCACCAGTCTCACCCGGTGTATGCAGGTCGTGGCCATATCCGCCTATGTCATAAAAATGAGGTCTCGGATCAGCATCGGAAGGGCGACGCGGCGCCCGACGGCGACATGATGGGTTTACCTGTACCGAAATGGCCAGCGTGCACCGCCTACGGTGGGCGATGACAGGGCGTGCGCCGGCTGGTAGTGAGAAGGGGATCCACGTTGCTGATCATCTTTGGCTTGCGCGTGTTCTACCGCACGATCGCCCAGGGCACCTTCCACTGCCGGCGTTGCGGCGGGGACCGGGAGTACCGGCACCGTTCCGGACGCCGGTGGTTCACGCTGTTCTTCCTCCCGGTCATACCGCTGAACTCAGTCGGTGAGCATGTCCAGTGCACCACCTGCCGGGCCCGTTACGTGACGGATGTGCTCAGCCAGCCGACGACGGCGCAGATGCAGGCGGCGCTGCCCGCCGGCATGCGTGCCGCCGTCTCGGCCATGCTGAGGTCGGGCGACCCGGCCAGCCCGGCACCGCGGCAGCGGGCGATCGAGGCGGTCATCGGAGCCGGAACGCCAGGCTACGACGAGGCCATGCTGAACGCCGACCTCATGATGCCGTTCGACTCGATCCGCGAGGCCCTGAATCAGGTGGGTGCCCAGCTGACCATCCAGGCCAGGGAGTGGTATCTCACCGAAGTGATCCGCATCGCCATGGCCGACGGGACGCTCACAGAAGGCGAGCGGCACGCCGCGCTGGCGATCGGCGTCGACCTCGGCATGACCCAGGCGCAGGTCGTCGGTGTGGTCGCGATGACCGAGCAGTCTGCCGGGCACGACTAGCGACCGGCCAACCTGTGCCAGGCTCGTGCGCCTGGTAAGGTAGTACCCGATGTTGTGCGAGCTGCTCCTCCTTAGCGGCCGCGGCGGGGGCCGATAGGCCGGCTCCCTCGTCGCGGGGTGTTGGCGTGTCCGCTGGCCATT
>PMST01000018.1 GCA_003168295.1 Actinomycetota bacterium | reverse complement strand
TTCCGTGAGACGGGACAGTCATTGTCCCGTGACAGTGAACATATCGTCCGGTAGCTGGGAAACGACATGTTTTATGGCACGCTGAAGGCCGATCTTGTGCCAGCCATCATGTCGTTTTCGGGGCGGCGAGCTCAAGATTCAGTAGATCAGATCAGGAAACTTATCCCGAACGGTCTGGTGTCTCTCCGCAAGGGGCACTAGGATCAGCCCAGCCCAAGGCCGTGGCTCCAGGAGAGGAGCAGGACGACGGCCGCGACAAGTGCGCAGACGAACAGCCCGACCGCGATCACCACCCAGGGCCGTGGCCGCCTGCCAGCGGATTCCGCGTGCGTCACCGGCTCTACGGCGATGGCCGACATCGGCTTGACCGGTCCGGCTACGTCCGTCAACTCCAAGGTTCTGACTGCCGCTGCGAGCTTATCCGCCCACCTATCCGGCTCCAAGCCAGTAACCCTAGGAAACAGCCGGAAGGCCCCCTCCGCCCATCGGGAGAACTCGCCGTTGTCCCTCCAGAAGGCCTGGTAGGCAGGCACCACCAGCTCGTGCGCCCGGTCGAGCGCCGTCAGCACGCCCCAGCCGTCCAGGGTTCCTGCCGGGGCGCGTACCAAGAATCCCTCTGTCAGCAAGATCGGCCTGCCGAACTCATCGGTGAGCGGTCCTGCGCCAGGCAACCGGTAGTCGGGGGCAAGCGCCTCGCGCACTCTGTAGACCACAGTAACGGGATCCTGCCCGGCAGCCTGGATCTCCCGGACCTCGACCTCGACCGGCTCTCCGGCCGAGGTGTCCAGCAGCCCGCGGAGGAGGTGCTTGTCCGTCATGAACCGGGGGACTACGACCAGCCGGTGGTCCTCAGTCCGCGAGCGGCCGATTAGGAAAGGCCAGGCCTCGGCAGGCCAGGCACCCTCGGACCGGTCCTCCTCCGGCAACTCCCCGCCGAGTGATATTTTGTCAGCCACCCGGGGCGCCCGTTCTTGCCGCCTGGCCGCCGATTTTTGTGCCCGGCATCCGCTGCTCGAACTCTTTGACGGCAACGTAGCATTCGTTCACCACGTAGCCGACCGCCTCGCGTTCACCGAGATTCCGCGGCATTTGGCCGCTCTCGTGATGTTTGCTTAGGTACGCCCGCAGCCGGTCAATGAACTGGCTCGGCTGAAAGGTCAGGTTGGCCAGGCCGAAGCCAGCTGTCACGGTTACCCCCGTGGTCACTACGTCGAGCAGGCTGAGGGCGGTGATCGTTATCCGCGAGAGGCTGCCATCGGCGCGTCCGTCCATCTTGGGCACGTCTTGCTGAATGATGTCGGGCACTGCGCAGAGGAAGGGCATCTCCACGTTCCACGGTTCCCAGGGCACGCCTGGCACCTTGACCATGCCGCACTCGCCGAGCTCAGCGAAGCGCACGAACCCGTTCAGGCCGAGCGCGGCCACCGGTATGACACGCATGGAGGCGAGCCGGGGATGCTGCCGGAAGCGGCGGAAGTCGTCAGACACTCGCTCCAGCGTGTTGATCACGTCGGCGACCGTGTAATACGAGCCGCCCGGCCCGCGCATCACGTCCCACTTCGTTACCATCAAATGGATATTTCGCTGGCTCGCCCTGATCAGCACGTTCAGCAGGCGCTCGATCGGAACGACGATAGCGGGGTCGTACCCGCCAGACATTAGCCGCCGCAACTGGTCGCCATCGATCACGCCCATGAGGACATCCGCAGCGGCAATGGCCCGCATGAATTGCTGATCGGGCGGATCGCCGCCGGTACCTGCCAGCTGGCGCAGGTACCCGCCCGCGTAGTCCAGATACTCAAGCGTGAACGCGCCAGCATCCTGCACGCCGGACTCGACTCGCACGCTGAACGTCCAGGTCTTCGTCTCTCCCGGACGCGTGCCGGTCGGGAAGGTAGGCGCGTCCCTGATCGTGTCGGCAAGCCGCAGCAGTTCGGTGTTGGACGCATCATCGGTGGCGAACCGGATACCGGCCAGGCCGCCGAGGGCGAAGTGGCGATACAAGCTAGCCAGCATGATCGTCTTCCCAGACCCGGGATAACCGAGCATCACGATACTGACCCGGCGGTCCTTCGGAAGCTCGACATGCTCGTCCTGCCTAACGTTCGCGGCGCTGCCAGCGCCCCGCCAGGGGGGCGCCTCAGGCCGGTCGGCGCCTGGCCGTGACGGGGCGCGGCGGGACGCCCAGCTTCGACCCAGCGAGCCGCGAAGATAACGCGTCAGGTCGATGGCACCGAGAACGAGGAATTCCACCATAAGGATCAAGCCGATGACCCACCCCGAGAGGCCAAGGGCGCCCTCCGGTTCATGCGTCGGCCCGACGGAAGGCTTGGCTACCTCGAGGATCACGGCGCCAAGGACGAGCACGGCGAGAGAGATCACCTCGCTGATGAGGAAGAACCGTAGCGGATTCCGGCTCCGCCATCTCCCGCCCAGTTTCACCGCGCCCCCCACTGAGCAGCAATCGAGACTCCGAGCTTAAATATTCTGGTCTGACTTAAACTATTCTAGTCTGACGGGACAACGCAGCTATTTATGTATCTCTATTGTATTTCCTGATTCTGGCTGATCGGGTCTGATGCGGGGCGTGTTCAACGTGGCTGATGTTGCTCATCCTGAATTGTATACCGCACCCTGCGGATTTGCCCGTCGGTCTACCGGCACATGATGTAGAGCTTGTTGGTGTCGATGGGGACGTCTTCCCCGGGTCTGACCGCGATGACCGGGGTGAACGGGCGCTCCGGGCGGTTCACCGTAGTCCTGCGGGGCGCCTCGCAGACGAAGTTACGGCAACCTCTGCCTCATCTGACCGGAACCGCAGCCACACGCGGGATCCACGACAGGCATCATGTCGTCTGGGACCTGGGAAACGACATGTTCGTGCTACCGCGAAACGCGAGCTTGTGCCAGTGAGCATGTCGTTCCGGAGACAACTCTGAGTCACTCCCGAGCCTCGCTTCGAGGCAGTGCGGTGCCCGGAATATCCTCTGCCGCCAGCGCCAGCACGGTTGGGGTATACGCCACAGAGCGTATTCAGCCTAAGCCGTACTGGCGCCCGAGCGGAGCCTCAGCCCGATAGGAAATTTCTACTAGCGCCTTGGCTTCATCGAGCGTTGGCTAGAGCCGGGACTGATAGGCGCCATCTCGTGCCAACCATCATGTCCTTTCCGGAGAGGGGCCGCAGTGTTCCTCAGACGAGCGGGAAGCGGGCGGCCGCCTGCTCAGTTAGCTCCTTCGTGCGCGTCTCAATGTCGGCCACGGTCCATGATTCCTTGGTAGCGAGGCTTTCATTCAGCGCTAGCCCGTTCCTGTAACCGATGAAGCGGCCTTTGGCGTCAGTTCGATCTCGTTTGTCCGCGAAGGACTTGTTGCTGAGCGTGCTGTTGTAGGCGGTGATCGTCAGGTTGCCCAGCCGGTGGACGTTTTCCTCTTGGGCTGCTGCTGCAGCCTCTGATCCACCGAGCATCTGCTTCCAGGCGTCCGGCAGGTTCGCCCCTTGAGGGAGGATATGCTCGATGGTCCAGACGAAGTGCCCCTTCCCCTGCTCCCAGAGGTCCTTCCATGTCTCCTTGGTCATGGCGTCCGCCGACAGGGTGGTGAGGATGAACCTGGCGACGTCGGCGTTCTCCTCATAGATCGGGCCCTCGAGACGCTTTCGGAATTCGTCGTCGCCGGACGAGGCATCACGGAGTTCTTGCGCCACGATTTGGAGGACCTCAGCACCGGTGTGCCCAGAGACCTTCTCGATGATCGTCATGAACAGCTTCGGTAGCGCGTAGGTCTGCGGGGAGCCAGTCAGGTTGCGCCGAACGAAGAAGCTTGTGAGCCGGTCAGTCAATTGAACAAGATGATCTTCGGAGAGCTTGACATCGGGCCGCTTGCTCAGCAGCCACATCAGGAGTACGTAAGAGGGGGCGCCTTGGGCACGCATCAACTCGCGCAAGGAGTCGTCGAGCTTGGTCGGCGAGTCGGTCTCCGCGACACAGGTCACCCGGCCGTAGATCCTGCTGCCAGCGACGAGTGCCTCGGTACCCGACTTAATGTTCGCGCTGAGGAGAGTCTCGTAGATGCGGATCAGATTGGTTCGGGTCGCCACGGGAGCGTTAGGGATCTCGGGGAGCTCCGCCTTGAAGGCGTTGTAGCAGTGCCGCAGAAACCGCTCCTGCGTCGCGTAGTTGTCGCCGAGGTTTGTCAGCATCTCGTTCCACAGCCGGAAAGCGTCGTCCACGTTCATGACGTACTTGCGCTCGGATTCGGCGAGCAGGTAGTTCTTAATCAGGTCAACCGGCGTCAGCGGCATCCCCCGGTTGTTAAGGGACTCGAAGAGAACGAAGGCATCAGCATGGTTCGCTACCTCGATCTTTACGAGTATCGCCTGTTCAACTGCTTCTCGCACGCGCAGTGCGGCCTCGACGGGATCGATACTCTCGGACTCGGCCAGCTTGCTGATTGAGCTCTGGAAGTAGTTGAAGCATTTGTAGACTCGTCGCATCGAGAAGTAGGGTTTCCTGATGGAGGAGGCCACCTTGAGGCCTGCTTCCGCGAGAACCCAGCGGTAGTCGTCGCGATTGTGGCCCTGGATCTGAGGCGTCACACGAGGCTCACCGTCAGCCTTGCGGACCAGTTGCCTGCCGAGATTGGTCACGTCAGTCCGCGTATCGTCGTCGAGTTCGTCGTGATGCTGCTTCAGAACTGAGTAAACGGCTGTTAGAAGCAGTGTCAGCGTCGTCATCCGCTGCTGGCCATCAATGAGTTCCAACACTCCGCTGTGCACCGCATCCGTCGTCGTGTTGAGAGTGATGATCGTGCCCAGGAAGTGCGCTCCGTCGGCCTCGATGAGGTCGTGAAAGAGCTCTTCCCACTGCGCCTTATGCCACGAGTACTCCCGCTGGTACGGCGGGATCCTGTACGTCACGTTTCCCTCGTGACTCAGAAGCGTGTGCACGGGATACTGGTTAGCCGATTTGATCACGACGATGAGCCTACGACCTGTTGGCCTGACCCGGGATGGAGCTTCGCAATAACAACGGAACCAGCTCGGCACCGCGCCTAGCTTGCAGCTCCCAGGAGCCTGCGCATCGACATTTCGTAATTGTCGGTGATGTCGATGAATGGAACTTTGAGAGGAGTGACGGTGACAGGCGACGGCAAGCCCCATTCCAGATCGCTGAGCAGGCGCCCCCAACGGGCTTGCTCCTGGATGTCGCCAGGCAGTGGGTCGAAATTCCGGATGGTCTGCAGAATCCCGCGGTCCTCGATGGCGAGTTCGGCGAGCAGGCGCTCGTAGAAAAGCTTGTGCCGCCGGTCAGGGGCGGGGAGCGCCAGCCGTGCCCAGTATGGGCTAAGGAATAGACAGGTCAGGGCCATGCATTCCGAGTGCATAGCCCAGTCGGGCAGCTGCCAGGTCTCGCGTGCGGGCAGGACACCGCCCGTACGGGTCCGCTGCTGCCATCGGGCGATCATGGCGGGATACCACGGCGGATGGTAGTTGATCCTCCACGCATGCCCGAGGTAACCGACGGCAATCCGGTAAGCGTGCATGGTGTTGACCGAGCCATAGCGCAAGGTCGCCCGGTTGAGGCGCTGCTGGGCGACGGCGACCTCTGGGAGAAGCGCGAAGTCGAGACGATCCCCGCTGCCTTGCCCGTAGAGCCAGTACCCATGGCGTAGGCACGCTGTCCTGTGCGAGAACAGGCGGGTGTCGAGGTAGGCACCGTTACGGCGCAGTCGACATCCAGGACACTCGACCGTAGGTTCCTTCAGGAAAGAAATGCGGACAGCGGGCAGTTCACCGGGCGCCTTGAACGTCTTGGGCATGAGTGATGGGATCGCCCGGACGAGCCGGTCGGCCACGTGCCCGGTGTACGTCAACAGTCGGCTAAACGCCGCTTCGTTCAACGTCAGGACCATGATCGCAAGATGCTGCTCGTCGGCTGGCACATGGGCAGTCACTCGGCCGAGCAGCCCGATAAGCGTATGCGGGTCTGTCCGATTAGCCATGGCTAGCCTGGCCAGGTAGGAACCGGAGAGCTCCCCGGCCTGGGGCCTAGGTACGACCGGGAGTCTCCGGGCCGGAGGCATCGGGCTGCTCAAGATTATTTCCGCCTCCGGTTCTTCTTGGCCCCACGCTGGGCGACGGCGGCTTCATCCACGGCGGCATGGTCCAGCTCCACGGTCTCCAAGAGCCGCGCGTCGATGCGTTCGCTGCCGGTCAGGATGGCCTTGATGGCCGCTTCGCGGATC
>PMST01000494.1:7109-10876 GCA_003168295.1 Actinomycetota bacterium | reverse complement strand
TAATGAACAACCCGAACTGCCCCTCGCCGTCATGCCAGTGCCGACCCGTGCGTGCGCACCACCGCAGTAACAGCGCGATCCCTCCCGCATACGCCCTGGTCGTCGACTCCGACTGATCGCGGCCGAACCGTACATGACGCAAGAACGCATCTGCCTCGCCGACCACGGCCAGGTCATCATCGAGCACCGTCCAGTACCGCGCACCAGACGGCAGCCTCACCGGGAACGCCCGCACCTCATCCCCCCGAACTCGTGCCAGGCAACCCTCAAACAACTACCAGCAACGACCACCACACGCACGGACATGTGTCGCACGACGCGCCACGTGTCGTGCCAGCGCAACGTCACACGACACCTCGCCGACAGGGTGAGAAAGCTCATAGCTGCCCACCAGGCTGACCGCTGGCCAGGCCGCGATGACCGCGCCGACTGGCCCGTGGGACCAGCCCTGGGCCATGTTCGCGGCGAGCGTCGCGACGATGCCGAGCGCGAGCAGCCAGCGGGCCAGGGCGGGGACCGGGAGCCGGTGCCGCGCTGCATAGAGGTTGACCATCGAGCTGGCGTACACGAGCCCGTCGATCGTGGCCGGCTCCAGCCTGGCGGTGACGCCGGTCTCGCCGTGCGCGCAGACGACAGCGTAGGCGTGCCAGTAGGAGACGTACGCCGCGACGCCGGCCACGGCAAGGACGGCGATCGCTGTGGACACGCGGATCGCGCGGTCAACCCCTGCGGCTGCGGCAGGCTCGTAGCTGATCTTCGTGTCCGGGGCGAGCGCGAGAGCGGTCATCGTCCCACCTCCGTTCCCCGGCGGCCGGTGAGGAGCCACGCGCCGCCGGACCCGAAGGGCGTCACCGTGTATCCGAAGGCGCGCAGCATCCCGCCGAGCGTGGTATTTATGGCTTGCTGCGTATCGGTGTAGGTGCCGTACCTGTCCCAGTCCAGCAGGAGCAGGTTGTGCACGGTCCTGGACACGGCGATCCCGCTGCTGCTGGTCCCAGATTCCACCGGGACCGCGAGCACGCGCACTCCGCCGAGCCGGTACAGCGGGTCATGCTGGGCGCAGTAGTGCACGGTCAGGCCCGCCTTGGTTAGGGAGCGCGCAATATCACGGGCGAGCGGCGCCAGCGGGTCGCTGTCCGCCAGACACCCGTCGATGCGGACCAGCCCGGATACTGCCTGCGCGAGTTCCGCGGCGTCGACAGCTGCACGCAGCGGGCCGGGACCGGGCTGGTGAAGATCAGTGTCAGTCATGCTGTTCCTCCGTGACGGCGCGGAGGAACCGGGCAGGTCACGGCCTGCGTGAGCCATGCCCGGTCCCTCATCGCGGACGGGCATGGTCTAGTCGGTGGCCTGGCGGGCGCGGTCCAGGACGCCGGCGGTGGTGCCGACGTACATCAGGAGAGTGGTGCGGACGTTGGCGTGCCCGGCCATGCAGCTCACATCGGTGGGGTCGAGCTTCCAGGTGAGCAGGGCGGTCGTGCAGAACACGTGCCGCAGGCTGTGCCAGGTCCACCTTCCGTTACCGTCCGCGTCGCGCCAGCCGATCGCGAGGTAGGCGCGCTTGAGGACGTTGCGCTGGAAGTTGGAGGACCGCCAGTGCTTGCCCGTCGGCGAGGGGAAAATCAGCCCCAGCGGGTTGGTGCCGGCTTCGTACTCGGCAGTGGCCTGCTCGATGCGGGCGGCGAGTTTCTCGGCGAGCGGGTAGCCGTCGGGCGTGCGGCGCGGGTAGATCGTCTTCCGGTACTTCCGGCACTTGGGCGCCTCGACGTACAGGTGCCCGGCCACCTCGATTACCTTGCGGTCCACGGCGATGACGCGCCCGGTCTGGTCGACCTGCCCGATGGTGAGCGCGGTCAGCTCGCCCCACCTCAGCCCGCTGTAGGCAGCGGTGCTGGCCATCAGCTCATCCCGCTCGCCGTGCAGTCCCGCGGCCAGCGCCCGCCCGAGCTTGCCGATGTCGCTATCGGACGGGATCTCGGCGGGATCGACCCATAGCGCCGATTCCCCCGAGACGGTCACCCGCTGGGCGGGCAGCGGGCGGTCCCCGGCCTGCCAGTGCACCATGGCCAGCCGCGGGTTGGTCAGGTACCCGCCCTCGATCCCCGCCGCGACGAGGGCGGAGAGCATCCCGTGCACCCGGTCGCCTTCCCCGGCTGTGGGAGCGGCGTTGACGATCTGCTGCATGTGGCCGGTCTTGATGTCCTGGCAGGTGACCGTGCCGATGAGCGGCTCGGCGAACCGCTCGCACAGCCGCCGCTGGGTGTGGGCGTGCTTGCGGGACCACCGGTCCTCGACCGGCAGCCGGTCGGGGTCCAGGTAATGCCTGATCAGGTCCGCGCCGGGCCGCTCCATGCTGGCCGCGTCGGCCTGAAGCCGTTCCCTGACCTTCTCCAGCTTTTCGGCGAGCTTCGCCTCGGTCGCACCCTGCCGGTACCGCCGCTGCCCGTTCTCGGTGAACACCGCCCGCCACGGCTCCCCGTCCGCTTCTGGCGGGTACACCAGAATCCCGAAGTCCAGCTCGATCACCGGACGGGCAGACTGGCGGACGGACTCGCGTGCCTCCCCGCTCACCCGGGGGCCTCGCGGCGGGCGGCCTGGCCCGGGCCGGCCGGCCGGGCGCCGTGGACCGTCCGGAGGCCGGTTGTGTTACTTTTGTGTTGATCTTGGTCCGCGCGGGCGCTGACTGCGCCATAAGGGGGCCTCTCTTCCTGCTTTTATGCAGGTGAGAGGGCTGACAACGTGGCTCCCGCGCCAAGACTCGAACTTGGAACCTGCCGGTTAACAGCCGGCTGCTCTGCCAATTGAGCTACGCGGGATCGACCGGGATAAGGGTAGCGCACCCGGGACGGGCATGCGACGGCGACCGCGCGCTGACCCGGTGTTCATCAGAGCCTAACCTGATGAGTACGCTCTCGTAATGGGGGAAGGTCATGTTGACACATGACGCACATGCGCGAAAGGGGTGCCAGATGCGATACCGCGCCACGTTCCTCGCGGGGTTCGCCGCCGGCTTCGTGGCCGGCACAAGAGCCGGCCGCGAGCGCTACGAGCAGATGAAGAAGGCTGGCCGCAAGATAGTGGAGAGCCCGGCCGTCCAGCAGGCCGCCCACGCCGCGGGCGAGAAGGCCACGGAGCTCAGCAAGGTCGCCGGCCGCAAGGCCGCCGAACGGATGCCGAAGATCACCGAAACGGCCAAGACCAGCGCCACCAAGGTGCGCGGGCAGCTCGACCGGATACCCGGCCGGCACTCCGACGACCCCGAGCACGTCACCGTGAACGGCAGCCGCCCAATCGACTAAGACCTCCCGCACCAGTTAGGACCGCCCGGGTCCAGGTTTCACGCCGTCCCGGAGTCAGTCCAGGAACTCCCGGAGCATCTGGGCGCGGCTCGGATGGCGCAGCTTGGCCAGGGTCTTGGATTCGATCTGCCTGATTCGCTCCCTGGTCACCCCGAACTCCCGGCCGACCTCTTCCAGGGTCCGCGGATGCCCGTCGGTGAGGCCGAACCGCAGCTGGATGATTCGCTGCTCCCGTTCGGCCAGCTCATCGAGGACCCGCTCGAGCTGGTCCTGCAACATGATGAACGCCGCCGCCTCGATGGGCACCACGGCATCGGCGTCTTCGATGAAGTCCCCCAGATCGGACTCTTCCTCGCCGATCGGGGACTGCAGGGATACCGGCTCCTGGGCTATCCGCCGGATCTCCGCGACCCGCTCGGGCTCCAGGCCCATCTCCGCGGCGATCTCGTCGGTGCTGGCTTCCCGGCC
>PMST01000494.1:2124-7071 GCA_003168295.1 Actinomycetota bacterium | reverse complement strand
GTCGAGAACTTGTAGCCGCGGGTGTAGTCGAACTTCTCCACCGCGCGGATGAGGCCGAGGTTCCCCTCCTGGATGAGGTCGAGGAAAACCAGCCCGCGGCCGATATAGCGCTTGGCGATCGAGACCACTAGCCGCAGGTTCGCCTCGATCAGCCGCTGCTTGGCCCTGACCCCTTCGCCGACCAGCAGCTCCAGGTCGCCGTGGACGGCGGTGGGCAGGCCGAAGCCAGACACGCCCGAGCCGCCGTCGAGCTTCTCCTCGGCGAACAGGCCCGCCTCGATGTACTTGGCCAGATCCACCTCGTCCTCGGCGGTCAGCAGCGGCACGCGGCCGATCTCCCGCAGGTAGATCCGGACCAGATCGCTGGTCGCGGCCCGTTTGCCGCCGTCGTTCTCGGCGGGCCTGATCTCGACCTCGTCCTCGGTCGGCACGTCGAGCACGTCGACGCCCTCATCGGTCAGAGCGCGCACCGCCGCGTCAAGAGCCTCGGGCGGAAGGTCGGCACGGTCAAGGGCCACTGCGACGTCAGCCATGGTCAGAGAGCCCCGCTCCCGTCCTAGCGCCACGAGATCCGTCAGCTGCTCCGCTGGTGATGGTCCGTTCGTTAGCACGGTGAGGGTCACTCGACCAGTCTGCGTCACGAACCCCTGGTTACGGGGGACCTAATTTTGTTACCTCGCCGCTACTTAACGGATCAAGCCCGGCGAGCATACTCTTTTGAGGCTCGATTTCACCCGCCGGCGGCGCGGTCGATCAGGGCCTTGCGGCGTTTCTCCAGCCCCACCAGGTCCCCGAACATCCTGTTGTAACCGGCCTGGTCCTCGATCGGATTCATGCGCTGGAGCCGGGCCTTGACCGAGGCGATCTCCCGGCTGACCGCGAGCTCGCCCACCTGCGCCAGGACCCGGTCGGCGTACTTGACGTCCGGCTCGCCCTCGCGATGGAGTGGCTCGACGGCCAACGCGGTCACGAACGTCTGCGCCCGCTCGTTCGGCGCCTCGTCCCGCAGCCGGGCGGCCCACTCCCGCGAGCTGCCGCCGCCGGCCGCGGTGCCGCCGCAGGCGGCGATCAGCGTGAATACGGCGC
Organism: Actinomycetota bacterium; assembly: GCA_003168295.1. The sequence continues at coordinate 5,985 of PMST01000494.1, read as the reverse complement.
CGTGCACGGGCGCGGTGAACGCGGCGGCGCCGAGCGCGTCGAACTCGGGCCCGCACAGCGCGGGCCGCTGGACCGCGAGCTTCAGCGCCTCGCGCTCCACCAGGACCACGGGGTCGCTCAGGTCGTAGGGCTTGCCGCCGCCCCGTTTCCCGCCGTCCCGTGACCCGTTGCCATTTGTCCCGAACGATTCCTGGTGCTCGTTCCAGTCCTGCTGATCGCGACCCGGCGTTCTCGAGGTTCCCGGGGTTCTCGGGCCGGCCTGCCGGTCCCTGGTGCCCCGGCGGGGGTCCCGGCTGTCGCCGGCGTGCGCCTTGATCCGGCTCAGCACGAACCGCTCGTCCATCATGCCGAGCCAGCGGTCCAGGTTGACCGCGTACCTGGTGCGCAGCCCGGTGTCCTTGATCTTCGCCACGATCGGCGCGGCCTCGTCGAGCGCCGCAAGCTGGCCTTCTGTGGTGTTCAGGTCGTGATGCCCGAGCACGCCCTTGACGGCGAACTCGAACAACGGCACCCGGCGCGCGATCAGGTCGCGGACGGCTCCGTCGCCGTGGGCCAGCCGCACGTCGCAGGGATCGAGGCCGTCCGGCTGCACGGTCACGAAGGTCTGGGTGACGAACTTCTCCTCCAGGCTGAACGCCCGCAGCGCCGCCCGCTGCCCGGCCGCGTCGCCGTCGAAGGTGAAGACCACCTCGCCGGCCGACCCCTCGGTGTCCATGATCAGCCTGCGCAGCACCTTGATGTGGTCCTCACCGAACGAGGTACCGCAGGTGGCCACCGCGGTCGGCACCCCGGCCAGGTGACAGGCCATCACATCGGTGTAGCCCTCGACGATGACCGCCTGCCTGCGCTGCGCGATCTCCCGCTTAGCCAGGTCCGCCCCGTACAGCACGGTGCTCTTGCGGAACAGCGAGGTCTCCGGCGTGTTCAGGTACTTGGGCCCGTCGTCGTCGGGGTCGAGCTTGCGCGCGCCGAACGCGATCACGTCGCCGGATAGGTCCCTGATGGGCCACATCAGCCGGCCGCGGAACCGATCCCGCGGGCCGCGCTGGCCTTCCTTGGCCAGGCCGGCCGCGATCAGGTCGGTGTCGGCGAAGCCGCGGCCGCGCAGGTGCCTGGTCAGGTCCTCCCACGCTTTCGGCGCGTAGCCGACGCCGAACTGCTCGATGTCCGCGAGCTCGAAGCCGCGTTCGTTCAGAAATTTGCGGGCGTGATCGGCGTCAGGTCCGCGCAGACGCTCAGCGTAGAACTCGGCGGCCGCGCGGTGCGCATCGATGAGCCTGCGGCGCTGGCTCTGCTCCTGGCCGGGGACATAGCCGCCCTGCTCGTACCGCAGGTCGATGCCGGCCCGGCGGGCCAGCAGCTCGACCGCCTCGACGAAGCTGAGACTGTCGATCTTCTGCACGAACTTGATCGCGTCGCCGCCTTCGGCGCACGAGAAACAGTAGAACAAATTTCTCGCAGGGGTCACGTTGAAGGAGGGTGTCTTCTCCTCGTGAAACGGGCACAGTCCCTTGAGTGAGCCGCCGCCCGCGTTCCTCAGCTGCAGGTACTCGCCCACCACCTCGTCGATGGGGGACCGCTCGCGCACCGCCGCGATGTCCTCGTCGCGGATCCGCCCAGCCACCATCCACCTCCGCGTCGCGCCAGTGTCCCGCCGCGATTCTAGTCCTGCCCGGCGACAATCCGCCGGTACAAGCGGCGCCCGGCCGCGGGCGCGCCCGGGCCAGGTGCGGCGAGGTCCTTCGGCCCGTCTAGCCTGAGCGGGTGACCGACCTGCTTGTCCTGTGGGATGTCGATGGCACGCTGCTGAACGCCGCCGGGCTGGGAACGCGCTTGTACGAGATGGTGTTCAGGGCGATGTTCGGCCGTGAGCTGCCGGCGGTGGCGCCCAAGGCCGGGCGGACCGATCGGGCCATCCTGCTCGACACCCTAGCGCTGGCCGGGGTGGCCGAGCCGCAGGCGCACGTGGATGACTTCCTCGCCGCGCTGGCCCGCCAGGTAACCGAGATCGACGGCAGCGCGGCGGCTCACGTCCACGCCCTCCCCGGCGCGGCGGCCGCGATCGCTTCGCTGGCCGGAGCCGGTTTGCGGCAATCGGTGCTCACCGGCAACATCAGGCCGCTCGCGGCTTTGAAGCTGGCCGCGGCCGGGCTGGGCGAGCACCTCGATCTGGACGTCGGCGCTTACGGGGACATGCACGAGGTCCGGGCCGAGCTTGTGCCAGTGGCCAGGCGGGCGGCCCGGGCGGCGTACGGGACGGACTTCGGCGGCCGGTCGACGGTGCTGGTCGGCGACACGCCGCTCGACGTGGCCGCCGCGCTGGCCACCGGGGCCCGTGCGGTCGGCGTGGCCACGGGCAGCTTCCCCGCGGCCGACCTCGCCGCGGCGGGCGCGCACATCGTCCTGCCCGACCTGACCGACACCTCGCTGGTACTCGCCGCCGTCACCGGCCAGCCTTTACCGGTAGGCGGGCGAGAGCGCGCTCGACTGGGCAGCCCGGTGAGCACGGCCGTGGCCAGCCAACCCAGCCGTGGCGGCGGAGCACCGCGGCGACTTGCAGGGCAGTCGCGCACGGATGCCACCGGACGTGCGTCCAGCCGTATCTGAGGGACTGCTGCCCGTCCACGGCAGCGGCGTTGTCCCGGTCCTTGTCCCGCCACTGGTCCTCACGCCCGTGTCCCAGCCGCCCGTCCAACTCGACCACCACGCCATAGCCCCGGTAAAGGCGATCCCGGCGGCCGCTGCGTCCGTCCGGGCCCGCGAACGACGCCTGCCGGACCGGCTCCGGCAGGCCGTGCGCCCGTTCCACGTCCCGCTCGTAGCGAAACTCCAGCACTGAGTGGTCGCCGCTAGCTGCGGCGGCGATGAGTTCATGCAGGTCAGCCCGCCAGCGCAACTTTGTACGCTGGTGCATGGCCGCGCTCAGCCGCTCCTGGTCGGTCAGCTCCCGCGCGAACGCGCGAGTCACCCAGCCGCACACGTCATCAAACGTGGCCGCCGTCTGCGTCAGGTCAAGCACCGTCTCCTCGACCCTGGTCCGCGGCGGATTGCTGTCCCGCTGCACCGCCTCGACCGCCCGCCCAGACCGGTGAATGCTGAGTCCTTCAGCCGCAAGCACGCGGCGTTGGCCAGGAACTGTCACGTGAATCGTTTCGACCGGCTTGTCGGTGAGCCGCTGGATCTCGGCTGCTGTTTCATGACTGAGCATTGCGCCTCGCCCGGCCGAAAGGACTGCGGCCCACAGCTGCGCGCCACGGCCGGGCGCTCCCGTGAACGTCGTGTACACACCGGGATGAACCTGCTGCCAGCGGCCGCTGCTGACCCTGAACTTGATCACGCCCTCGGAAAGCCCTGCCTTGCGGGCCTGCGAGCGGGAAACGACTCCGCTCTGGTGATGAGCCAGGCCACGCAGCGTAGAAGGAACCTCGCTTGCCATGCCCCAAAGTGTCGCTCCCCCCACCGACATTCACCCGGCAACCGAATAGCGTGGAAGATCCGGCTTACGCGGAGACTTCAGGCAACTGGGGTTGCCCGGATCCTCCTCGAAGGCCGGATCCACCGCGTAAATGGGACGTATGGGATCAACGGGGCCGACGGGACGGGTGCCGACGCGGTTGTGGGCGCGGGCGTGGGCCGGGTGTGAGTTTAGGGGCCAGGGCGGTTGTAGAGGACAGGCGTGACTGGGAGGCGGGGCTGGGGGGCGGACCCGGCGGGGCTGGGGGACCGGCGGGGCGGGGGTCGGGAAAGTCAGACTTCGGGGAGGGGGATTTCGGGGTTGGTTAGGCGGGTGAGGTCGACCGGGTGTTTGGAGCGGATTAGGGACTGGATGTCGTCGTTGACGTCCCAGACGTTGACGTTCAT
>PMST01000494.1:0-2117 GCA_003168295.1 Actinomycetota bacterium | reverse complement strand
GCGCACTCCATGCCGAGGTCGTACTGGTCGCTGTAGAAGTAGGGCACCGGGTCGTACACGACCGGCTGGCCGAGCATGGACCGGGCTGCGGCCGGACCGCCGTTCAGGGCGTTGGCCCAGTGCTCGACCCGGATCTGGCGGCCCAGCAACGGGCTGAACCAGTTCGCCACGTCACCGGCGGCGAAGATGTTCTCGTCGGAGGTGCGCAGGGCTTCGTCGGTGAGCACGCCGTTCTCGACTTCCAGGCCCGCGGCGACGGCCACCTGGTCGTTCGGGGCCGCGCCGATGCCGACGACGAGCACGTCGGCGGGCACTTCGGCGCCGGCGGAGGTGATAACCAGGCCGGGACGGAACTCGGCCGCGCTCTCGCCGAAGCGGAACTCCACGCCGTGCGAGCGATGCAGGTCGGCGAAGACGCTGCCGAGCTCGGGACCGAGCTGGCTTTGCAGCGCGCCCGGCTGCGGCTCCAGCACGGTGACCGGGCAGCCGTAGGAGCGAGCGGCGGCGGTGGTCTCCAGGCCGATCCAGCCGGCCCCGGCCACCACGACCCGCGGGGTGGCCTGGAAGGCGGCGCGCAGCCGCTCTGAATCGGCCGTGGTGCGTAGGTAGAGCACCTCGTCCCGGTCGGAGCCGGGGAAGGTCAGCCGCCGGGGCGACGCGCCGGTAGTGAGGAGCAGCTTGTCGTAGTGAAACGTGCTGCCGTCTGAGGTGAGTACGGCGGAGGCGGCGCGGTCGATGCCGGTGACGGTCACCCCCATCCGCAACTCGACGTCGTGCTCGGCGTACCACTCAACCGGGTGCACGTAGACCGAGTCCAGGTCGTCGTTGCCGAGCAGGTAACCCTTGGACAGCGGCGGTCGCTCGTAGGGGCGTTCCAGCTCGGAGCCGAGGAGCACGATCTGTCCGTCGAAGCCCTCGTCGCGCAGCGTCTCGGCGGCCTTGGCCCCGGCCAGGCTGGCGCCAGCGATCACAAAGGTAGGCATGCGCCCTAGGTTATGACGCGCCGGGCCGCCGAGAGTGCTATTCAGAACCGACTAAGGCACACAGGCGGTGATGCCAGGCGATAGCGGACGTGTCGGTGAGGCTGGCGATCTGGTCGATAACGACGCGGCGGCGCTCCGTGTCGGTCTGGGCGGCATGCCAGGACGGGCGCAGCAGCGGATCGAGCGTCCCCGGCGCGCCGCGCTCGACCGCGACGGCCAGCTCGGCCAGCAGTTCCCGTTCCAGGGCCTGGGCCGCGATCACCCCGGCGCGGGTCATCACGTAGTGCGCGGTGATCCCCTTGAGCAGGGCGCACTCCAGCCGCTGCTGGCGCGGCACGATGAGGTCCGCGGCGTAGCGGGTGTGCCGGCCGGGGTGGGCGTCGAGGGTGGCGTCCTGGGCGGCGACGCAAAAGCGGCCGATCAGCTCGCTGGTCACGTTCTTCAGCGCGGCGGCGGATTCCGGGCCGCCGTCGTAGGAGGCGGGCCAGACGTCCAGCGCGAGCAGCGCGTCGAGGATCTCGGTAAGTTCGGCCACCGAGACGTCTTCGCCGAGATACATGGTGGCTGTGGTCTGTGATACCACGGTCCGTTCGATCGGAGAATTGAGGTTCTTAAAGGTGATGAGGCCGGCTACGAAGCCGTCCTCCAGGTCGTGGACCGAGTAGGCCACGTCGTCGGCCCAGTCCATGACCTGGGCCTCCAGGCAGCGGTGCCCGGCCGGGGCGCCCTGGCGGATCCAGCTGAAGACTTCGGCGTCCTCCGCGTAGACGCCGAACTTGGTGCCGGGGCCCTGGGTGAACCAGGGGTACTTGAGGGTGGCGTCCAGGGTGGCGCGGGTCAGGTTCAGGCCGGCGCCGGGGACCTTTGGCTCGAGCCGGGTGAGCAGGCGCAGGGACTGGGCGTTGCCCTCGAACCCGCCGACGGCGGCGGCCAGTTCGTTGAGGGCGGTCTCGCCGTTGTGGCCGAACGGGCTGTGGCCGATGTCGTGCGCGAGGCACGCCGCGTCGACTAGATCGGGGTCGCAGCCGATCTCGCGGCCCAGCTCCCGCCCGATCTGCGCGCACTCCAGGGAGTGGGTGAGCCTGGTGCGGGGGAAGTCGGCCGAGCCAGCGGCGACCACCTGGGTCTTGGCCG
>PMST01000656.1 GCA_003168295.1 Actinomycetota bacterium | reverse complement strand
GTACTCCCGCGTCATGGCGCCGATCGCCACCCAGCCGTCTGTCGCCGAGATGCCGGACAGCTCATCTATGCCGTTGATGTCGATGAGCACCTCGGGGCGGGCCAGCCGCAGCGCCAGCAGCGGTATCAAGCTCTGGCCGCCGGCGAGCACGCTCGCCTCGTCAAGCTGCTCAGCCAGCAAATCGATAGCTTCAGCAACGGTCCTCGGCGCCTCGTACTCAACAGGAGGCAGCTTCATCGGCGCGGCCCTTCGATCGGGGAGCAACTCTTCCTTAGCCCGCCACGGCTCCTTAGTTAGCCTAACAACCATGGCGATCGGCGACCACGGTACCGAGGTTTGCCTATGACGGGTCTGACTTCGCGTATGTAGTTGTGCATGGTCTTGCATTTGTGGACCATGCGGGCCGTCGCGGCGAGGCTATGCCGATCTTGAGGCAGCGACTTGCGCAGCGGTTTTAGGCGGCTGCAGGGAGGGTGGGAGAGGCAAGTTGCCGGTTCGTACGGCCGAATGATTACAGTGTTACAGTTCCGGGGTGAGCGAGACGCCAACACTGTATGAGTGGGCGGGCGGCCGGGAGGCGATCGAGCGGATGATCGGCTGCTTCTACGACCGCGTCGAGCGCGACGACCTGCTCAGCCCCTTTTTCCCCGGCGGGGTAAGCGCCGCCCATCGCGAGCACGTCACCACCTGGTGGTGCGAGGTGTTCGGCGGTCCGGCCGGGTACACCGAGCGGCTCGGCGGCTATCCGGCCATGCTCGCCCACCACCGCGGTCTGGACATCACCGCCGACCAGCGGTTCCGGTTCGCCTCGCTGATGAGCCTGGCCGCAGACGATGCTGACCTGCCGTCAGATCCGGAGTTCCGCGCCGCGCTGGTCGGCTACCTGGAATGGGGCACCCGGCTGGCCATGCACAACTCCCAGCCGGGAGCCGACGTCGTAGCGCACGCCCCGGTGCCCCACTGGGGCTGGGGCGTCGCCTCGCCCTACCAGCCCTGACCCGGCCTCGGTTCGATTCCGATAGGCGGCTCCCAGCTCGCCGGGATCTGCCTCGCATAGTGCGGACGCCGGGCGTTTCGGTTTGAATGGTGATTGTGTCCATGCAGCAGCGCAGGTATGTCCACCTCACGCATTGGGGTGCGGCGGAGATCGAGAGCGACGGGCGGCAGCTGACGTCGGTGCGACCCTGGCGGGAGGACCCGGCTCCCAGCCGCATCCTGGAGAACCTGGCCGCGGCGCATCGTCACCCGGCGAGGGTCGACCAGCCGTATATCCGCCAGGGCTGGCTGGAGCACGGCCCGGCCGCGGCGGCCAGGGGCAGCGACGTGTTCGTACCCGTGTCCTGGGAGACGGCGCTTGACCTGCTGGCCATCGAACTGCGCCGGGTGTATGGCACCTACGGCCCAGATGGGATGTACGGCGGCTCTTATGGCTGGGCCAGCGCGGGCCGGTTCCACCATGCCCAGAGCCAGCTGCACCGGTTCCTGAACTGCCTGGGCGGCTACGTCCGCTCGGTGAACAGCTACAGCTTCGGGACCTCCTCGGTGCTGCTGCCGCACGTGGTCGGTGACGTGGGCCTGGTCATGGCGGGCGCGACAGCGTGGCCCGTGATAGCCGAGCACACTGACCTGCTCGTGGCGTTCGGCGGCCTGTCCCCGAAGAACTCCGCCGTGGCCTCGGGCGGTATCGGGCGGCACACCATGGCCCCGGCGCTGACGTCCGCGGTGGCGCGCGGGTGCCGGCTGGTCTCGGTCAGCCCGCTGCGCACCGACACCGAAGCTAGCCTGGGCTCCGAATGGATCGCTCCGGTGCCCGGCACCGACGCCGCGCTAATGCTCGCGCTGTGCCACGTTCTGGACGCCGAACAGCTAGCCGATCGCTGCTTCCTGGACCGGTATACGGTCGGCTACCCGCGGTTCGCGGGCTATCTGCGCGGTGACGGCGACGGTGTGCCGAAGACCCCGGAGTGGGCCGCCGCCCTGACCGGCATCGCGGCTGAGCGGATCCGTGAACTGGCCCGGCAGATGGCGGCCGGGCGCACGATGGTCACGGTCAGCTGGTCGTTGCAGCGCGCCCAGCACGGGGAACAGCCGGTCTGGCTGGGCCTCGTGCTGGCCGCGATGCTCGGTCAGATCGGCTTGCCGGGCGGCGGCTTCGGGCACGGCTACGGATCAAGCGGCGACGTCGGGAAGGCGCGCCGGATGTCGGCGCCGCGTCTGTCGCAGGGCGCGAACGGCATCAACTCCTACATCCCGGTGGCCAGGATCGCGGACATGCTGCTGCATCCTGGCGATGCTTACGACTACGACGGGCAACGCCGCCACTACCCGAATGTCAAGCTCGTCTACTGGTCCGGCGGGAACCCGTTCCATCATCACCAGGACCTGGCCCGGCTGCGCGAGGCGTTCGCCAGGCCGCAGACCGTGGTGGTACATGACCCGTTCTGGACCGCCACGGCGCGGCACGCGGACATCGTCCTGCCCTCGACGATGTCGGTCGAACGCGACGATCTTGGTGCCGGCAGCGGCGACTCGACCCTGTTCGCCATGCCGCAGCTGGCCGAACCGTATGCGCAGGCGCGCGATGACTATGCCACCTTCGCCGCCCTGGCGGAGCGGCTGCAGGTGGGAGAGGTTTTCACCGAGAGCCGGACCGCGGGCCAGTGGCTGCGTCACCTGTACGGGCAATGGCGCTCGGACATGCAGGCAGCAGGCCACGAGATGCCGCCGTTCGAGCAGTTCTGGGCGGCCGGATCGCTAGAAATCCCGGTGCCCGACCCCGACCAGGTGCTGCTGTCCGCCTTCCGGCGCGACCCGGCAGGCTTCGCTCTCAGCACGCCGAGCGGAAAGATCGAGATCTTCTCGGCCACCATCGACAGCTTCGGTTACGCCGGCTGCCCCGGGCATCCGGTCTGGCTTGAGCCGGCCGAATGGCTCGGCCGCCACCCCAGCGGCTATCCCCTCCAGCTGGTGGCCAACCAGCCCCGCCGTCGTCTGCACAGCCAGCTCGACGTCGGCGCCTACAGCCAGGAGGGCAAGATCGGAGGGCGCGAGCCGGCCGCGATGAATCCGGGCGACGCGGCCGCACGGGGCATCGCCGACGGCTCGTGCGTCCGCATCTTCAACGACCGCGGCAGCTGCCTGGCCGGCGTCGCGCTCACCGAGGACGTCCGGCCCGGCGTCGTGCAGCTGTCCACCGGCGCCTGGTATGACCCCGATCCCGCCGACCCGTCCTTCTGCCGCCACGGCAACCCGAACGTGCTCACCGCCGACCGGCCCAGCTCCGCGCTCTCCCAGGGCACGACCGGCCAGCTCGCCATGGTCGAGATCGAACCCTACGATGCGGTGCCGCCCGATGTCTCGGTCCATCGCCCGCCAGTGACGGCAAAACCGATCAGATGATGGCCATCAGGTCAGCCGGTCCAGGTGAGATTTGAATCGCTGACCGCGGCCGGTCTCCGCGGCGGCGATGATACAGGCGCACCCAGAGCAAATGACTGGGCTAATCGTCCGGATCAGTCAGCGCCCGTGCTGCCGACAGCGGCAGGGTCGGTCTTACCCAGGGCACGGGCGCGAACATCCTGGTGAGAGCAGAAGCCCGTCCGGCTGGCCTTAAAGCACAGCAGGCCCAGAAGCCGACCGTCGGGGCTGGTGACAGCGACCCGCCGCCGCCCGGTGGCCGTCATCGCCTGGCGCACTTCGGCAACGCTGGCCTCGGCCGGCACCGTGCGGCCTGCGAGACGTCCCAGCGGCGCAGCGGCAGCATCAAGAGCCTGGCACCCGGCGACGTCATCACGTTCCACGACAGCCTCCAGGTACCCGGCTGAGCTGACGATCAGCGCGGCATGGACGTGATCGTCGCGGAAGAAGTCTCGTATCTCACCGACGGTGGCCGACAGAGGATGTCTTGCGGGAGTCGTGAGCATCACCTCGGCCGCGGTACGCAACACCCCATCCACCGCTCCAGGATAAAGACCGCTGTCCGCACCTGGTCACCCCTGTCCCCGTCCTCCTCCTACCCGCCAGATCCCGCATGAGCGGGTGCCGGGTCGGCGGAGCCGATCGGCTGTTGTTCGCGCCCTGCGCGGCGATAACCGCGTTGCCGCCGGTAATGCGACAGGTGTCTTTCCCCTCGCGCACGTCGAGGACTGTGCAGGCACCGCGACCAGAAGGTCGTCGAGAAACCGAAGGGTTGCCGAAACCGATTCGTGCCGCCATAGGGCCAGCGTCTGGTCGAATCCAGTTGCGGCATACACCTCCGCCGCAAGCGCATCAGCAACCGGTACGAGCTGCGCACGTTGCTTATGCAGCGAGTCACCGGGATCGGAATTGACCCGGCCTAGCAAGGCGAGCTTAACCAGCAATTCGGAACGAATATCGCGAGGATGGATGACGGGCTGGCGCAGCCAGTCCCTTGCCGCCTGCGCGCCTTTGGAAGTGGCCTCAAGCTGCGAGCGGGCCGGTCCCAGATTGCTGGGGTGCTTTTCGGCCGCCGTTATCAGACCTAGCTGTACGAGCCGCGCCGCGGAACGGTATGCCACGGCCTTGGGAACATGCCAGACCTGACCAAGACTGCCGTCTTTCGCCAGCAGGCTCGCGATTGCGAAGCTGTGCATCGGCTTCTCGCTCACCAGGCAAAGCACCACCCATTCGGCTAGCGAAAGCTTAGACCAGCGCGGCTGCACTGCGACTCCTCCTGTCGGCCTGGCTGCCCCCTGCGGGCACCGCGCGGCCCGGCGGCAGCATCATGAGGCTGGCACCCGGCGATGTCATCACGTTCCACGACATTCTCCAGGTACCCGGCTGGGCTGGCGATCAGCGCGGCATGGACATGATCGTCGCGGAAGAAGTCCCGTGTCTCAAGGACGGCGCGTCTGGGAGTCATTCCCGGCGGTACGCCTGTTCATCTCCGGGCGGAAGTGACAGAGGAGGGTTCGGTGCGAGCGGCGGGATGGCCCTCAGGCGTCGGCGCACCGATCATGTTCAGGACTGGTTCGGCCGCTGTAGCGATTTCCCACCCGGAATACGCTCTGCGGTACGGCTGGTTGCCGTTAACAGGACAGTGACAGCCGAGGTGACGCACGTGCGGGACATCCTGAGCAGGATCACCAAGTGGTGGGAGGCCGGCGAGAGCTTCGGCCTGGCCACGGTTACGCGTACGTACCGCAGCGCACCGCGGGACCCGGGCGCTGCGCTGGCCGTCTCAGCCGTCGCCGACCACGAGGTCGTCGGCAGCGTGTCCGGCGGCTGCGTGGAGGGCGCCGTCTACGAGCTGTCGCTCGACGTCTGCCAGACCGGGACGCCGGTGCTCCAGACCTACGGGGTCAGCGACGACGACGCGTTCGCCGTCGGCCTGACTTGCGGCGGGATCATTGACATCTTCGTCGAGCGGGTCGATAAGGCAAGCTTCCCCGAGCTCGGCGAGATCGCCGCGGCCGTCGAACGCGGCGAGCCGGTGGCGGTCGCGACCGTAATCTCAGGACCGGGCCAGGTTGGCGCGCGCCGCGTCATCTGGGGCCGTGACACCAGCGCGGACGCCGACGAGGACGGCTGGCACTTCGGCGCGTCCGGCACCCTGGGCGCGGCCCGGCTGGACGCGGCCGTCGACGACGACGTGCGCGGCATGCTGGCCCAGGGACTGACCGGCATCCGGCGGTACGGAGAGCACGGTGAGCGCCGCGGTGACGACCTCAGCGTGTTCGTGAACTCGTTCGCGCCCGCTCCCCGGATGCTGGTGTTCGGCGCGATCGACTTCGCCGCCGCCGTGGCCCGGGCCGGGAAGTTCCTCGGCTACCACGTCACCGTATGCGACGCCCGGAAGGTGTTTGCCACGGCGTCGCGGTTCCCCGACGCGGACGAGGTCGTGGTCGACTGGCCGCACCGGTTCCTGGCCGGCACGGACGTGGACGCCAGGACCGTNNTCTGCGTGCTCACCCACGACCCCAAGTTCGACGTGCCCCTGCTCGAGGTGGCGCTGCGCACCCCCGCCGGGTACATCGGCGCGATGGGCAGCCGGCGCACCCACGACGACCGGCTATCCCGGCTCCGCGAGGTCGGCCTGACCTCCGACGAGCTCAGCCGTCTCCGGTCGCCAATCGGCCTGGACCTCGGCGCCCGGACGCCTGAGGAGACGGCGGTGTCCATCGCGGCCGAGCTGATCCAGCTCCGCTGGGGCGGCACCGGTCAGGCCCTGACCGACACCGAGGGCCGGATCCACCGCCAGCTCGCCCTCGGCTAGCGAGCCGCCGCGGGCCCGCGGATTCAGAACCGGCACTTCGTTTGAACGCCGGCACGGCCCTTCAGGCACCTCCCCACGGCCATCCACCAGAGCGTCCGTACGGGCATACCGGGTGGTCAACTGGCGGCCGATTCTGCTGAGTGTCCGCGCCAGGCCCCACAGGACGTAGCCAGTAGATGCGACCGTGAGCCCGAGGGCGATGGCCCCGGCCGCGCCGCTCATGCTGACTGGACTGGAGATCGCCGCGTGCAGTGCGGTCATGGTGATCTTTCGCAACGCTGGCAGCGCGTAACCCACGAAGTACCACGTCGTGAAAAGCACGCCCGGTGCGTACAGGCACAAGAAGATCTTCGCCCAGAAGATCTCCCTGCGCCCAACGGCTTCCAGCAGGGCCAGGTCTTCGGCGGTGGCCTGGCTGACCGCCTGTCGGCTGATCGCTCCCTTGGTGTCCCACAGATGCTTGCAGCCGGTCGCGAGGACGAACAAGGCATACACGTCGGTGCGCGCGAAGATCAGGAACTGGAAGGCGATAGCGCTGATGTTCAGGAAGACGACCTCTCGCATGAGGTGCGCGGCGAGCGGGGACGCGCCGTCAAGGCCGGTCAGCTCCAGTATGGTGAGGACTCCGATGGTTGCCCCGTCAAAGACGATGCCGGCCAGCAGCGGCACGATCCGTGAACGCCGGGGCACGCTCCAGAGCCGGGTGAGATCGGTCTGGTAGACGATGACGATCATGCGGCGGCTGATCGAGACCCGGCTCGACACCCCTGCCGCCCAGGCGGCCAGGACGTGGGCGAGCTCATGCGCCAGTCCCAGCGCGGTGCCGATCACCGAGATTATGACGATGCTCAGCAGCGGCACGCTGGTCACGATGGCGTCTGTATAGGCTGGCCGTACCTGCGGCTGGCTCACCATGATCACGGCGGCGGCCGCGGCGAGCAGGCCTTGCACGGTCAGGCCCAGTGGCCCGAACAGAGCCCGGCCCAGGGTGCGTTTCCACGCGGCGACCCCCGTAGGCGGCACCGGGACATCCTCGGTCCCGTCTTCGGCGGCCAGTAGCCCTGCCTTCTCCAGCCCGTCGAGGAAACCGGCGACGTCGACAGGTTCACCGGCCATTTCCGCGGCCTGCCGGGCGCATTGGCCGACGCTGGCGCCGTCCTGCAGCCACCGTACTATCTCGCCGCCGATATCGGGCACCGCGACGAAATCCGGCGAACGCTGGCTGCCCAGTACGTACCCGTCACCGTCGCGCACGACGGTGAGCGCGGCGTACCGGCTTGCCGCCGGGGCCGCCTGCTGCACCTCGGTCACCTGCCAGCTCCGGCGGTCTGCGCGGATCCGGCCTCCGCCAGGGGTCGCGGGTCCGCGGCAGCGCACAGTGGGCATGCCGGGTGCCGCTGCCAGGGCGCGCGGGCCGTCTGCATCTGGTCGGCCAGCTCGATCACCTGATAGGCCGCGGCGGCAACTGGCGGATCGGTCCTGGTGAGGTAGCGCATCACTTCCATGGACATGAGCCCGGAGATGAGCTGGGCTACCGGCCCGGTGGCGCGATTGACCGGTTCCGGCTCGATGAACGGCGGCTGCCGCAAGATCGCGGGCAGGGTCAGCGCCTCATCGTTACGGTGGCATTGCAGGCACAGCCGGCACGGCGTACGGCCCGGGTCCACCGACCAGTAGGACAGCGTCGAGTAGCTGAGCCCGCCGGCGACGAAGGGTATGCCCAGCGTGAAGCACGCCTCATTGACGATGAGGTGGACATCGTCCGGCGAGTCAATGGCGCAGACGACGACGTCCGCGCCGGTGCCAAGGCGGGCCACCGCCGCGGCGTCGTCGACGCGCTGATGTACCGCCCTGACCCGCGTTCCCGGCGAGTACGACATCACCCAGTCGCGGGCCGCCATCACCTTGGGCTGCCCCACCGCGTTGAGTCCGTAGACGAACTGCCGGGCCAGGTTCTTCGTCTCCACGGTGTCGGTGTCCACGATGATCACCTCCCCGACGCCGAGTCCGGCGAGGGACTGCAAGATCCCCGAGCCCAGCCCGCCCGCACCGAGCAGCAATACCCGCGACCGCTCCGCCGACCGGTGAAACGACGCGCTCGTGCACTCCAGCCGCGAGAACAGATCGTAGAAACGGAGATTGCTCTGGTGCCGCTCCCGCACCACGTCCGGCAAAACGTCATCGCCATCCGCGTCCTCCAGCACGCCGAGATCATCCAGCGTGGCCAGGACGCCGGCGATCTCGTCGTCACAGACCGTGAATCCCCGGTCCGTCATGGCCTGACGCAGCTCTGGAATCAGGTACTCACCCGCCGCGAGAAGCTGCAATATCGCTGCGATACAGCCAGAGCCGTCCTCGATGAAAATCCGCTTCAACGCCCGCGGCCAGACAATCAACTGGCCTGGCGCGCTGTGCACCGTCATGGACTTGAGCCGCGGCCGGCCTTGCATAGACGCACCACCCTTCGCTGGTGGCTCAGGAGGCGGCACCCCGAGCTGCCCCGGGATGCCACCCCTCATGAGCATGACTCAAAGCTGTCCTCAACGATCTTGATGTCAGGCTCTGAGCTGCGAGAACCTGACATCTGTTCACGGTATTGAAGGACATGCTCAGGCGGCCTGGCTGGGATCCGTGTGTATCCGGGTCGCCTCGATTTTCTCGACCTTCGTGATCGTGATAACCATTCAATTCACCTCCTTCGGTGCCTTGCGCGGGCTCCACGCCCGAACGAAGATCCATATCGGGGCCAGTGTCAAAGTGACCGGGCGGAAGCGGATTCCTGCTGCCCCCAGCGGGCAGGCCGTGGACCTCGTCGCTTGGATGCTTCTGGTTCTAGGCTCACAGGCAGCCAGTGTGCGCACCATACGTAACCACTCACATGAAGGCCCACAGGAACGGGGACGAGGCCGTGACGGAGCAGCCTTCTTTGTCGTTTGCCGGGCTGTTGCGCCAGCTACGGGGCGAGGCGAAGCTGACCCAAGAGGAGCTGGCCAAGGCGGCGGGTCTTTCCCCGCGGGCGGTCAGCGACCTGGAACGGGGTATCAACCGCACGGCGCGCAAGGACACCGCCATGCTGCTGGCCGGGGCGCTTGGCCTGGCCGGGCCGGTGGGCGTGGTGTTCGTCGAGGCGGCCCGCGGGCGCACCTCGGCTCTGGACGTGCTAGCTGCGCTGGGAAGGTCGGGGCAGCGGCCCGGTGCGGTGCGGCCGCGGTTGTGGAATATCCCGGCCCGCAATCTCACGTTTACCGGCCGCGACGACCTGCTGGCGGCGGTGCGGGAGCGGCTGCTGGGCGGGCATGCAGCGGTGGTGCAGGCGCTGCATGGGATGGGTGGGGTAGGCAAGACCCAGCTGGCGGCCGAGTACGCGCACCGTTTTGCCGGGAGCTATGACCTGGCCTGGTGGATCAACGCCGAGCAAGGCGGGCTGATTGGGGACCAGATCGCTGACCTTGGGCAGGCACTGGGATGCGTTCCGGCCGGGGGTGGGAGCCAGGCGGTGCGGGCGGCGGTACTGGCCGAGTTGCGGCACCGCGGCCGATGGCTGCTGATCTTCGACAACGCCGAGGCACCCGTGGATGTGGCGTCGTGGCTGCCCGGAGACGGCGGGCATGTGCTCATTACCTCCCGCGAGCGTGGCTGGGACGAGATCGCCACGCCGGTCGAGGTAGACGTGCTCACCCGGGCCGAATCGATCGAGATGCTGCGGCGCCGAGTTCGCAGACTCGCCGAAGCCGACGCAGACCGGCTCGCCGCGGAACTCGGCCACCTGCCGCTGGCCATCGCCCAGGCTGCCGGGTTCATGGCCGACACCGGCATACCGGCGAGTCAGTACCTGGACCTGCTCCAGACCCGGTCCGGGCAGCTGCTCGACCAGGGGGAGCCGGGGTCTTACCCGCAGTCGCTGGCGGCCGCGACCGTTGTGATAACGGCCCGGCTATTCGACCAGGACCCAGCCGCAGCTGAGCTGGCCAGCCTGTGCGCATTTCTCGCGCCCGAGCCGATCCCCGAGGATCTGTTCACCACCGCCGCCGGCCTGTTGCCCGGTGAGCTGGCCATCCGGGCCGCCGACCCGCTGGCCTGGCGGCAGACCCTGGCCCATATGGCAAGGCAGTCGCTGGCCCGCATCGATCATCGCGGGCTGCAGATGCACCGCCTCACCCAGGCCATCCTCCGTGACCGGCTCACCCCCGCGTGCGCGTCAGCCACGCGCAAGCGCACCGAAGCGATCCTGGCGGCCAGCGACCCCGGCGACCCGCCCGATCCCGCCACCTGGGCCCGCTGGGCACAGCTCTTGCCGCACGTGCTGGCCGGTGACCTAGCTGGCACCGATAACCCCGCTCTGCGCCAGCTGGTTCGCCGGGTGTGCTGGTACCTGATTGAGCGCGGCGATGCGCGCACGCCCCGGGACCTCATGAGCAATCTTCGCCAGCAGTGGCGCGACCGGCTCGGCCAAGACCATGAGGACACGTTGATGGCCGCGCACTATCTCGCCTGGGCACTGCTGGAGATGGGCCGCTACGCCGAAGCCCGCGACCTGAACCAAGACACCCTGGCGGGCCGGCGTCGCGTCCTGGGGGAAGACCACCCCGACACCCTGAACTCTGCCCACAATCTAGCCCTGGGCCTGCGCATGCTGGGTGAAGTGCGGGCCGCCCGCGACCTGAACCAGGACACATGGGAACGCCAGCGCCGCACCCAAGGCCAAGACCACCCAAGCACCCTGCGCGCGGCCAGCAACCTGGCCGTTGATCTCCGCGAACTTGGTGAGGTGCAGGCGGCCCGCGAGCTGGACCAGGACACATGGGAACGCCGCCGAAGCGTCCTGGGCCAAGACCACCCCGACACCCTCCACTCCGCCCACAACCTCGCCGCCGACCTCCGGGAACTTGGTGACCTTAGGGCCGTAAACCATGCGCGAAGGCCCCCTGACTGACCCGGCGGGGTCCCTATCCTCCTGCCATGGCGCCGACGATGAGATAGGGCTCGGTCCCGGCGGCGACAGCAGCGGGCAGCGGGTCGTCGGGCGGGTCGTGGGACAGGTCCAGCTGGCAGGCGAAGAACCGGATGAAGGCACGCCGCGGGCCGCCGTCATGACCGCGGATGGTCCCGCAGAGCATCGGGTAGCGGGTCTCCAGGGCGTCCAGCACTGACCGCTGAGTCACGGGGCCGGTGATATCGAGGTGCACCTCGCCATTGATTCGGGCGAGGGCCCGCAGGTGCGCGGGGAGCACGACCCGGATCATGGCAGCGTCTGGACCTCGACCGA
>PMST01000368.1 GCA_003168295.1 Actinomycetota bacterium | reverse complement strand
CCCATCTCCAGCGGCAGCTCGATGCCCAGGCCGACCGATACGCCGCCCGATTCGACCGCTCCCTTGTTGGCCGCCTCCATGATTCCCGGCCCGCCGCCGGTGATCACCGCGTAGCCGGCCCGGACGAGGCCGGTGGCGATGCGCTCGGCGGTCTGGTACTCATCGCTCCCCCGGGCGGTCCGCGCCGAGCCGAACACCGAGACCGCGGGCCCGAGCTCGGCCAGCAGCCCGAACCCCTCCACGAACTCGGCCTGGATCCGCAGCACCCGCCAGGGATCGGTGTGCACCCAGTCGGCAGGCCCGCGCCGGTCCAGCAGGCGCTGATCGGTGGTTGTCGCCGGTATCTGCTTGCCGCGCAGCGTGGCGGGTCCCTGGCGACGGACCCTACGGTGCGGCTCTGAATTTCCGTTCATCGTGTACATAAGGTAGCCAGCCCGGCCGGCTCCTCTGCGCGGGGTAGTTCGGCGCCGGGAGCTTAGCGCTATGGCCGGGGCGGTACGGTTTGATGTGCCGCCCAATCGGAACCGGCCGCGGCGCGCAGCCATCATCGGCACCGCGTTCGTCCTGTTGCTCGCCGTGGCCTGCTACCTCATCTACCACAGCTTCCAGCAGGTCAGCCCGCCCGTTGCCCTCTTGCCCGGCTGCCAGGCGGGCACCGGCCCGCAGGCCGTCTCGCTCGACGTCGACCAGGCCGGCATTGCGGCCACCATCGCGGGCGTCGCGGCCCGGCGCAAGCTGCCGAGGCAGGCGGTCACCATCGCCTACGCCGCCGCGCTGCAGGAAACGCAGCTGCAGAACCTGGACTACGGCGACCGCGACTCGGTCGGCGTCTTCCAGCAGCGGCCCTCGCAAGGCTGGGGCACGACCCGCGAAATCGAGAACCCCGTCTACGCCACGACCAGGTTTTTCGCTGCCCTGGTGGACGTGCACGACTACACGCGGATGCCGGTCGCGAAGGCGGCGCAGGACGTGCAGCACAGCGCGGACGGAGCCGCCTACGGGCAGTGGGCGGCTATGGCGGCGGAGCTGGCCGGCTACTTCACCGGCAGCTCACCGCACGGGGTGTCCTGCTGGTATCAGCCACCGCGGAAGGCGGATCTGGAGCTGGCCGGCGCGGTGCGGGGACTCACTCAGACGTTCGGGCCACTGGGGCGACGAGCGGTTGTGGCCAGGATCACCACGGATCGTTCGGCGTCGGGAAAGGACGGAAGCGTCTCGGTCGTGCCCGGTGAGCGGGGCGCGGCCTGGACGGTGGCCGGCTGGCTGGTCGCGAACGCGCAGGCCTACGGGATCAGCGAAGTACGGTACGCCGGTTATGAGTGGAAGGCGGCGGATGGCAGTATGGGCTGGCAGCGTGACAGCACCAAGAAGAATCAGCCGGGCGGCGTTATTGTCGCAGGCTGAAGCGGCACCGGCGGGAAGCCGCCATACTGTGATAGCAGCAGGGACCAGAACGACGACAGGAGCCCACCCGTGACCTACATCATCGCGCAGCCCTGCGTTGATGTGCTTGACAAGGCATGCATCGAAGAATGCCCGGTTGACTGCATCTACGAGGGCGACCGGATGCTGTATATCCACCCCGACGAGTGCGTGGACTGCGGCGCTTGCGAGCCTGTCTGCCCGGTCGAGGCGATCTACTACGAAGACGACGTACCCGAGCAGTGGAAGGAATACTACAAGGTCAACGTCGACTTCTTCGAAGACCTCGGTTCCCCGGGCGGCGCCTCCAAGGCCGGCAAGATCGGCAAAGACCACCCGGTGGTGGCAGCGCTGCCGCCGCAAGCCACGGAGGAATGAACCCCAATACCCTCGCCGCCCGGCTTCCCGTCTTTACCTGGGACCGGATCGCGCCGCTGAAGGAAAAAGCCGGGCTTCATCCGAACGGGCCTGTGGACTTGTCCATGGGCACGCCGGTCGATCCGGTGCCGGACGTGATCCGGGCCGCACTGGCCGCGGCCTCGGATGCGCCCGGCTACCCGGCCACGTGGGGCACGCCGCGGCTGCGCACCGCGGCGGCCGGGTGGCTGGCACGGGACCACGGGGTTTCGGTGTCACCGGACGACGTGCTGCCGGTGGTGGGGACCAAGGAGTTCATCGCCTGGCTCCCGGCCATGCTCGGGCTCGGCCCGGGGGACGTCATGGTGCAGCCCGCGCTGGCCTACCCGACGTACGACATCGGGGCTCGGCTGGCCGGGGCGACCGCGGTGGCCGCGGACCTGCCGCTGCGCTCGGACCTTTCGCCCGGCGCGGACCTGGGGCGGGTCCGGCTGGTGTGGCTGAATTCGCCGTCGAACCCGACCGGGCGGGTGCTGACCGGCGCCGAGATGCGCGCGGCAGTCGAGTGGGCCCGGGGGCACGGGGTCGTGCTGGCGTCCGACGAGTGCTACCTGACGCTGGGCTGGGACGCCGCGCCGGTTTCTGTCCTGCACCCGGACGTGTGCGGCGGATCGGCGCAGGGCCTGCTCGCCGTGCACTCGCTGTCCAAGCGTTCCAACCTGGCCGGTTACCGGGCCGGCTTCGTCACCGGCGACCCAGCCCTGGTCGCGGACCTGCTGGCGATCAGGAAGCAAGCCGGGATGATCATGCCGGAGCCGGTGCAGGCGGCGATGACGGCCGCGCTCGAGGACGAGGGGCACGCCAGCGAGCAGCGGGAGAGGTATCGCCACCGGCGTTCGGTGCTGCGGGACGCTTTCACGTCGGCCGGCTGGCGGATCGACCACTCCGAGGCGGGCCTGTACCTGTGGGTCACCCACCCGGCACACGACTGCTGGTCGGCGGCGGAGCTGCTGGCCGCCCAGGGAGGCATCCTGGTCGCGCCCGGCGAACTGTACGGGTCCGCCGGGTCGCGGCACGTGCGGGTGGCGCTGACCGCCACCGACGAGCGGATCGCGGCCGCGGCTAAGCGATTGGCTGAGCTGAGCTAGCTGACGGGCTGGTAGGCGCGGACGGCGGGTGCCAGCAGGGCGTCGATGGCGGCCAGGGCGTCGGCCAGGCTCTGGTCCTCGGCGGGGCCCAGGTCGAGCAGGATCATCGCCGCAGACTCGCGGGCCAGGGTCAGTTCGGTGTCGATGAACACGGCCTTGCTGACGCCGAGCGTGGTCAGGGCGTGCCGTAGCCACGGCTCGCGGTGGTCCCAGCCATGCCGTGGGGTACCAGGCTGGTAGCCGCCGCCGCGCGCCGTCACGACCACGAACTCCTTGTCACCGAGCTTGCCGACGGTGCGTTCCGGCGAGACGATCCGGTCGAACCAGGCCTTGAACGTGCTCGGCGGCCCGAAGTTGTACAGCGGCATGGCGAGCAGGACGGTGTCGGCCGCCAGCACCTCGTCGATCAACTGGTTGCCCAGGGCGAAGGCGGCAGCCTGCTCCGGGGTGCGGTCGGCGGCCGGGACGAATCCCGCAGAAAAGGCGGCGTGATCCAGGTGCGGGATCGGGTCCGCGGCCAGGTCGCGGTAGGTGACGGTGCCCTCAGGGTGGGCGGCCTGCCAGCGCTCAGCAAAGTGGGCGGACAGCCGGCGGCTGCGGGATCCCTCGGTGCGCAGGGAAGAATCGATATGCAGAAGGTGGCTCATGGATAGAATGTATATCACTAATCGTTTGTGATACACAAATAATTGACTCTGAGGGTAGTCTTCTGTTATGACGGAGACTCGGGCGCGGACGGAGCAGCTGGAAGACCAGCAGCTGCTGCCACTGCTCGATCACCTGGCCCGGGTGGGGCGCCGCGCCGCCGAGGCCTCGATGGCGCCGGGCGGCCTGCGGCCCCGGCACCTGATCGCGCTCAAGCTGCTCAGCGAGCACGGGCCGGCCAGCCAGCAAGGGCTGGCGGAGGCGCTGAGCCTGGATCCGAGCAACGTGGTCGGCCTGCTCAACGAGCTCGAGGAGCGCGGGCTGATCGTCCGCCGCCGCGATCCCGCTGACCGCCGCCGCCACATCGTCGAGCTGTCGGCCGCTGGGGCCGGCGAGCTGTGCCTGGCCCAGGCCCGGCTCAGCCGGGTCGAGGACGACCTGCTCGCCGTGCTGTCCGCGGCGGAGCGGGCGACGCTGTACCGGCTGCTCGCCCGCGCGGTCGACGCCGTGGCCGGCGGGAAGCAGGCGGCGTGCGTGCGCCAGGCGGCGGTTTGTGCCGGCGACGAGCTGGCGGCTTGTGCGGGCGACGAGCCGACGATCTGTTAGAACGCCGGTCAAGTAGTTCGAACCTTCCCAGCACGACAGTGGTCACAGGGACCACGCAAGCAGCAAAAACGGAAAGGTTGCTCCGGTTATGGTGGTGGATCCGGGCTCCGCGGTGGGTCTGGTGCATCCCGATCCCCCCGATCCACCACCAGGCCCGGATCCACCACCGAAATCCGCCGGTGAAAACCGTAAAACGGACATTAGGGGATTAACGGCGGCTGTCACCGGCCGATGGGCGACCCGGCTACTTGACCGGTGCTTTAGGCCCGGGCGCGGTAGCGGCGCACGGTCAGGGCCCAGCTCACCACGGTGAGGCCGATCAGCCAGGCGGCGGATTTGAGCAGCGGATCCGCGACCGGGCCGCCCAGCATCAGGCCGCGCGCCGCGTCGGTGACGACGGTCACCGGGTTGACCTTGACGAAGGCCTGCAGCCAGCCCGGCATGGTCGACGCGGGCGCGAAAACCGAGCTAGCGAAGCCGAGCGGCATCACGAGCAAGAAGCCTGCCGTCTGCACTGTCTCCGCGCTGCGGAGCGACACGCCGAGGAAGGCCATCAGCCAGCTGAGCGCGAAGCCCCAGGCGAGGATGAGCCCGAACGCGCCGAGCGCGCCGGTCACGCCGGTGTGCAGCCGGAACCCGAACGCCATGCCCGCCGCCACGGTGATCACCGTGCCCCAGCCGGTCCGCAGCACGTCGGCGACGATCCGCCCGGCCACCACCGAACTGCGGGCGATGGGCAGCGAGCGGAACCGGTCGACCAGGCCGCGCTGGAAATCGGTATTCAGGCCGACGGCCGTCTGCATGGCCCAGAACGTCACGCCCTGGACCACCAGGCCAGGCAGGACGAACTGGATGTAGGCGCGGCTGGAACCCGCGATCGCGCCGCCGAAGACGTAGACAAACAGCAGCAGGAACATCAGCGGCTGGATGGTCATCCCGACCATCTGCTGCGGGTCGGTCCAGACGTGCAGCAGGTTCCGGCGGGTGAGCACGCCTACCTGGCGCAGTACAGCCAGCGGACGGACCGGGCTCGCGGTCCCCGGGCCGGCCGGCCCCGTGGTGATAGTGACGGCGGTCATCGCAGGTTCTCCTAATGAGAGTTATCGGG
>PMST01000125.1:2933-3145 GCA_003168295.1 Actinomycetota bacterium | reverse complement strand
ACGACCTGATCGACTCGATCGTGCGCAGTTACCGCCGGGTGCAGCCAGCCGTGGTGCTCACGCACACGCTGGCCGACCCGTACAACTACGACCATCCGGCCGCTGCCAGGATGGCCCTGCAGGCCCGCGTTCTCGCCCAGGCAGTCGGGTATGACGCGCCCGGCGAGCCGGCCGGGGCACCGCCGGTCTTCCTGTTCGAGCCGCATCAGCCC
>PMST01000125.1:0-2883 GCA_003168295.1 Actinomycetota bacterium | reverse complement strand
GAAGCACTCGACCATGGCCGAGGCCTACATGCGCCTGTACCCCCAGGTGACCGGGATGTTGTCGTGAGGAATGTTGTGGTGACCGGCTGCCCGCGCGCTGATCCGGACGAGGTCGCGCGGCTGGCGGACTTCGGCGTGGCCACCGTGCACGAGGCCGCCGGCCGCACGGGCTACCTCGGGTCCGCAATCCGCCCGGTCTACCCGGGGTCCCGAATCGGCGGCACGGCGGTCACGGTGGTCTGCTGGCCCGGCGACAACCTGATGATTCACGCGGCCGTGGAGCAGTGCCAGCCCGGTGACGTCCTGGTCGTGACCACGACGTCGCCCTCCGCCGACGGCGCCTTCGGCGAGCTGCTCGCCACCTCGCTCGCCGCCCGCGGCGTCCGCGGCCTGATCATGGGAGCCGGCCTGCGCGACACCAGGGAACTGCGTGAGATGGACTTCCCCGCCTGGACCGCGCACGTCTCCGCGCAGGGCACCGTCAAGGAGACCCCCGGCGCGGTCAACGTCCCGGTCACGCTCGGCGGCCAGACCGTCCGCCCCGGCGACGCGATCGTCGCCGACGACGACGGCGTGTGCGTCGTGCCCCGGCTGGACGTCGCCGCGGCGGTCACCGCGTCCGCCGCCCGGATCGCCAAGGAGGACGCAAACCGCAAGGAGCTGGCAGCGGGCGTGCTCGGCCTCGACCTGTACAACCTCCGCCCCAAGCTGGCAGGAGTCGAGTACATCTCCTACGCCGAATACGCCCACCGGGCTGGCGAGGGCAGCTAGCGGATGGACGGCATCCGGGCCATGCAGATGCGCGGCGGGACGTCCAAGGGGCTGTACTTCCTGGCCGGCGACCTGCCGGCCGACGTGGCCGAGCGGGATGACCTGCTGCTGCGCGTCATGGGGTCGCCCGACCCGCGGCAGATCGACGGGGTCGGCGGGGCGCACCCGCTGCGGTCCAAGGTCGCGGTGGTCTCCCCCTCGGCGGTGGACGGCATCGACGTCGACTACCTGTTCTTGCAGGTGATGGTCGACCAGCCGGTCGTCACCGACCAGCAGAACTGCGGGAACATCCTGGCCGGGATCGGGCCGTTCGCGGTCGAGCGCGGCCTGGTGCCGGCCGGCCGCGACGAGACGAAGGTGCGCATCCGGATGGTGAACAGCAACGGGGTCGTCACCGCCACCTTCCCCACGCCGGGCGGCCGGCCCCGCTACGACGGGGCGACCGCGATCGACGGCGTGCCCGGCACCGCGGCCGCGATCGTCCTCGACTTCGAGGACTCCGGCGCCGCCGCCAGCGTGTTCCCGACCGGCAACGTCACCGACACCTTCGGCGGCATCCCGGTCACCTGCGTGGACAACGGGATGCCGGTCGTCCTGGTCGCCGCCGCCAGCTTGGGCCAGACCGGGCGGGAATCGATCGCCGAACTCGAAGCCGACGAGGAGCTGAACAAGCGCGTCCAGGAGCTGCGCCTGGAAGCGGGCCAGGCCATGGGCCTGGGCGACGTCAGCGGTACCACGGTGCCGAAGATCTCGCTGGTCGCCCCGCCCGCCCACGGCGGGACGATCGCCACCCGCACCTTCATCCCGGTCCGGGTGCACCAGTCGATCGGGGTACTCGGCGCGGTTAGCGTCGGCACCGCGATCATGGTCCCCGGCGCGGTCGGCAGCGACCTGGCCGTGCTCGCCGCGGGCAGCCCGCGGCTGGCGATCGAGCACCCGAGCGGCGCCCTCGGCGTCGAGGTCGAGCTTGACGTCAGCACGACGCCGCCGACCGTGATCAGGTCCGGCGTGGTCCGCACCGCCCGGAAGCTGTTCGACGGCACGGTCTTCCCCCGCTAGGGGCCTCGCGGGGTAACGCGGCCTATCGCGGCGCTATTCGTCGTCAGCGGGGGTGGAGATGAGGCTGAAGACCGCGCCGTCGGCGTCGGCGACGACGGCCATCCGGCCGTAGGGGCTGTCGGCGGCGGGGCGGATCACCCGGCCGCCGTTGCCGATCGCGGCGGCGACCGCCTTGTCGGTGTCCGCGGTGCCGAAGTAGACCGACCACTGCGCGGGCTGGTCGTCGCCCTGGCCGGCCGGGAACGCGCCCATCCCGCCGACGACCTGCTGGCCGTTGATGAGCAGGGTGGCGTAGCTGAACCCGTCGCTTGACATGTCGCCGTACTCGTAGCCGAAGACCGCCGCGTAGAACGCCTTGGCCCCCTCGAAGTCGCGGCTCATGTGCTCGCTCCAGGTGAACGCGCCGGGCACGTTGGCGACCTGCGCGCCGGTGTGGTCCCGGCCCTGCCAGACGCCGAAGACCGCGCCGGCGACGTCCGCCGCGACCACCAGTCGGCCCTGCTCCATGACGTCCATCGGGGCGCTCAGGATCTGCCCGCCCGCGCTGGCGATCCTGGTCGCGGTCGCGTCCACGTCGGACGAGGCGAAGTAGGTGGTCCACGCGGACGGGGTGCCGGGCGGCCCCATGATCGGCCCGATCCCCGCGACGTTCCTGCCACCGAGCCTGGCCATCGTGTAGCCGCCCATCTCGGGGCCGCCCGGCTCTATCTCCCAGCCGAACTGGCGGGAGTAGAACGCGATCGCCTTCGGGATGTCGTTGCTGCCCAGGTCCACCCAACTAGGGGTTCCGTCGGGCCAAGGGGTGTCACGGGTAACCACTGTTGTCACCTCCGTGTCGGTGGAAGCACGCTCCGTCGCGGCCACGCTACCGCAGACGGTAACACCTGCGCATCGGGCATTCAAAGGATCGGCATGGCAACCGGATGCTCTTACAATGGGGCGATCATGAGCGATCCGGCCCCCAGCTACAGCAAGTCCCGCCTCGGCTCCGACCAGGCCGCGGGCGCCATCTCGCTCACGCCGCGCGGGAAGCGGATCGTGTACCTGGTGGTC
>PMST01000151.1:10059-27711 GCA_003168295.1 Actinomycetota bacterium | reverse complement strand
GCCGCCGGGTCGTCGCCCTGGCACTCCATCTCGTCGACGATCGCGAGCATGTAAGACGGCGTGACCATGATGACGTCCGGCCGGAAGTCCCGGATCAGGGTGACTTGCCGTTCGGTCATCCCGCCGGAGACGGGGACCACCGTGCAGCCGAGCTNNATGTCGTCGCGGGTGTAGCCGACCACGGTGGCGCGCCCGGTGGTCCCCGACGAGGCGTGCACCCGCACGACCTGCTCGCGGGGCACCGCGAACATGCCGAACGGGTAGTTATCGCGCAGGTCCGCCTTGCTGGTCAGCGGGAATTTAGCCAGGTCGGTGAGGTCCTTGCAGTCGTCCGGGTGCACTCCGGCGGCGTCGAAGGCGGCGCGGTAGTGCGGCACGTTGGCGTACGCGTGGCGCAGCGTCCAGCGCAGCCGGTCCAGTTGCAGCGCGCGCAGCTCATCGGCCGAGGCCCGCTCGATGGGATCGAGGTCGCCCGACGGCGAAGTGAGGTCCTGCATGTCCCGAACTCCTCGGTGGCTAGGCGTCGTAGTCAACCGTAATCTGGTCGGACACCGGGAGAGCCTGGCAGGTGAGCACGTATCCGGCGTCAAGTTCCTCGCGCTCAAGGGCATAGTTGCGGCGCATCGTGACCTCGCCCTTGACCAGCAGCGCGCGGCAGGTGCCGCAGACGCCGCCCTTGCANNGCGAACGGCAGGTCGGGCCGGACCCGCTGGGCTCCGTCCAGGATCGGGGTGCCCGGCGCGACGGTCGCCGTGCTGCTGCGGCCGTCAAGCAGCACGGTCACCTCGGCGCCCGGGCCGGTCGGGGCCTCGACGTGCTTGGCTTCGGCCGGCGCCTCTTCCTCGACGTAGAACAGCTCCCGGTGAATGCGGTCGCGGGGCACGCCGAGGCCGGTAAGGACGCCGATCGCGTCTTCGACCATGCCGAACGGGCCGCACAGCCACCAGTGATCCACCGTCGCCACCTCGACCGTGACCGGCAGCAGCGAGCGCAGCTTGCCGGCGTCGAGCCGGCCGTTGAACAGCTCGACCTCCTGCGGCTCGCGGCTGAGCAGGTGGACCAGGCCGATCCGCGCCGGGTAGGCGTCCTTGAGGTCGGCGATCTCGTCGGCGAACATCACCGAGTCGCTGCGCCGGTTGCCGTAGAGCAGCGTCACGGCGGAGCCGTCGTGCGCGGCGAGCACGGATCCGGCGATGGACAAGATAGGCGTGATCCCGCTGCCCGCGGCGATCAGGACATGGTGCCCAGGCTTTTCCAGCTCGGGAGTGAAAGATCCCGATGGTCCCTGCACCTCGATCACGTCACCGGCCCGCACCTCGTGCACGAGCCAGCCGGAAACCGCGCCGCCCGCCACCTCACGCACGCCGATGCGCGGTGCACGGCCCTTGGCTGCGCAGATCGAGTAGGAGCGGCGCTCACCGCCGCGCCGGATCGTCAGCGACTGGCCGGGCGCGAAGGTGAACTTCTCCGCCAGCCGGGGCGGCACGTCGAAGGTCACCGCGGCCGAGTCATCGGTGAGAGGGTCAACGCGCGCGACGGTGAGCTGATGGAACTCGGTCCGGGACGGAGCCGGGCGGGGCATCAGATTTCCTTCACGTATTCGAACGGCTCGCGGCACGCCTCGCAGCGGAAAAGCGCCTTGCAGGCGGTCGCGCTGAACGCCGCGGTCTGGGTGGTGTCGGCAGAACCGCACCGCGGGCAGGGGACAGGCTCGCGGCGGGTCCCGGACAGGGTCAGCGGGACCGGTCCGGGCCGAGCCTGACGCTTCCGCGCCGGGCCCGGCGGCGCGATGCCAGCCGCCCGCAGTTTCCTGCGTCCCTCAGCAGTGATCCAGTCGCTGCTCCAGGCGGGCGCGAGCTCAGTGCGCACGATGACGTCAGTGAATCCGGCCTGGGTCAGCCGGTGCCGCAGGTCGTGGGCGATCTCGGGCAGCGCGGGACAGCCTGAATAGGTCGGCGTGATCGTCACGACGATCCGCTCGCCCTCGGCGTCGACGGCGCGGAGGATGCCCAGATCCGCCAGCGTCACCATCGGCAGCTCAGGATCGGGCACCGCCGCGGCGACCTGGCGCGCCGCCCGCACGTCCGGCGCGCGCACCGCCGCGGCCCGCGCCGCCGCGGTCACCATGTCGCATCCGGGTGGGCCCGGGCCAGGCTCTGCAGCTCGGCGAGCACGTAACCGAAGGCCTCGGTGTGCACGCCGTCGCGTCCGCTCTTGCCGGCCACCTGGGCCATCGGCGCGGCTTGCGGGCGGTCCAGCGTGGCCGCGGCCAGCACGGTGTCCAGCACGGCGCTCACTTCGGCCCGCAGGTCCCCCGGGTCGGCCGCCACCCCGGGCAGCGCGGCCACCACGTCGTCAGCCCGGAAGAGCTCATCCACCAGCGGCCAGATGGCGCCGAGCGCGGCCTGCATCTTGTCGTGCGACAGCCGGGTGCCGTCACCGAGGCGGATCACCCACTGGGCCGCGTAGTCACGGTGGTAGCTGAGCTCGTTGACGCCCTTGGCCGCGATGGCGGCCAGCACCGGATCCCGTGACGTAGCCAGCTGGCCGAACAGTGCCAGCCGCCAGGCCGAGAAGACCAGCAGCCGGCCGGTCAGCTCGGCGAAGTCGGCGTCGAGGGCCTCGACCAGCCGGACGTTGCGGAACTCGTTCTCCTCGCGGAAGAACGCGAGCCGGTCCTCCTGCCGTCCCGCGCCCTCGGCCAGGCCGGCCCGGGCGAGCAGCGTGCGCGCCTGTCCGAGCAGGTCCAGGGCGATGTTGGCGATGGCCGTCTCTTCCTCGAGTTCCGGCAGGCGCGTCATCCACTGCTGCAGCCGATGCGAGTAGATCAGCGCGTCGTCGCCGAGCATCAGGCAGTACGCGGCCAGCGGGGCGCCGTCCACGCCGTCCGGCACCGACGCGTCGATGCCCTCGAGCGGGTCAGTGAAACCGGTGCCGAACGCCCAGCGATGGTCCTCGCTGTCCTGCGCCAGGCTCTGGTAGGCGGCGAACTCGTCCTCGGTCATCGGCATCCTCCGGTCTGCGCCGCCCTACATGTGCGGGACATCGGCAGGGATCTCGTAGAACGTCGGATGCCGGTAGACCTTGTCTCCGGATGGCGCGAAGAACGGGTCTTTCTCGTCCGGGCTCGACGCGGTGATGTCCTTGGCCGCCACCACCCAGATGCTGACGCCCTCGTTCCTGCGGGTGTACAGGTCACGGGCGTGGTGCAGCGCCATCTCCGCATCGGCCGCGTGCAGCGACCCGACGTGCACGTGATTCAGGCCCCGCTTGCCGCGCAGGAACACCTCGTACAGCGGCCAGCCGGAGCGCACCTGCGATTCGGTCATCAGGCTGCGTCCTTGTCCATGGCCGCCTGTTTGGCGGCGTGAGCCGCGGCGGCCTCCCGGACCCAGGCCCCGTCGTCGTGGGCCGCCTGGCGGCGCGCGATGCGCTGGGCGTTGCAGGGCCCGTTGCCCTTGACCACGGCCATGAACTCGTCCCAGTCCACCGCCCCGAAGTCATAGTGCTCGCGTTCGGCGCTCCACTTCAGGTTCTCATCGGGCAGCGTGACGCCGAGCTTGTCCGCCTGCGGGACGGTCATGTCCACGAAGCGCTGCCGCAGTTCGTCGTTGGTGTGCCGCTTGACGCCCCAGGCCATCGACTGCGCGGTGTTCGGCGACTGGTCGTCCGGCGGGCCGAACATCATCAGCGACGGCCACCAGAACCGGTTGGTGGCGTCCTGCACCATCGCGCGCTGCGCGGCGGTCCCGCGCATCATGGTCATCAGCAGCTCGTATCCCTGCCGCTGGTGGAAGGATTCCTCCTTGCAGATGCGCACCATGGCCCGCGCGTAGGGGCCGTAGGAGGAGCGGCACAGCGGCACCTGGTTGCAGATGGCCGCGCCGTCGACCAGCCAGCCGATCACGCCCACGTCCGCGTAGGTCAGGGTGGGGTAGTTGAAGATCGACGAGTACTTCTGCCGCCCGCGGATGAGCTTGTCGGTGAGGTCGGCCCGGTCGGCGCCGAGGGTCTCGGCGGCCGAGTAGAGGTACATGCCGTGGCCGGCCTCGTCCTGGACCTTGGCGATCAGGATCGCCTTGCGCCGCAGTGAAGGCGCCCGGGTGATCCAGTTGCCCTCGGGCTGCATGCCGATGATCTCCGAGTGGGCGTGCTGGGCGATCTGGCGGATCATCGTCGCGCGGTAGGCGTCGGGAACCCAGTCCCGCGGCTCGATGCGCCGTCCGCGTTCGAGGGTCTGGTCGAAGTGGGTTTGCAGGTCACCCATGATCTCGTCGGGGAGCGCAGTCACCGTCACCATCCCTTCGGCTCTATCTCAGGCACCATCGTAAGCACCACCCGGCCACGTCCATCACGGCCGACAAGCGCTATTATATACCGGACGTTCGGTCAATAATAGAGGAGGGATGGCCGTGCCGCATACTCCCAGCGTCCAGGCGATGATGACCAAGGACGAGGCCTCGCGCGGCCTGGGCATCGAGCTGGTGGACCAGGGCGAAGGCCGGGCGGTGACCCGGATGACGGTGCGCGCGGACATGGTCAACGGGCACGCCATCGCGCACGGCGGACTGATCTTCACGCTGGCCGACACCGCGTTCGCCTGCGCGTGTAACAGCTACGGGCCGGTGACCGTGGCCGCAGCGGCCGACATCGTCTTCGTCGCTCCCGCGCGGCTCGGCGACGTTCTGGTTGCCGAGGCCGTGGTACGCACCCGGTTCGGGCGGTCCGGGCTTTACGACGTGACCGTCCGCCGGGGTGATGACGTGATCGCCGAATTCCGCGGGCGAAGCCACCAGCTGGCCCCGGCGGCCCCGGCGGCCCCGACGGCTCCGGCGTCGTGATCTCGCCCGCGGTTCCCGGCGGGGACCCGAGCCCGCTGCGGCGCGGGCGCCCGGGCTACGACCTGGAGTCGGTGCTCGCGGTCGCCGTCGAGATCTTCAACGAGCGCGGCTACGACGGCACGAGCATGCGCGATCTCGCGGATCGGCTCGGCATCGCCAAGTCGGCCATCTACCACCACGTAGCGGGCAAGGAAGAACTGCTCCGGCTGGCCCTGGACCGCGCGCTGGCCGGCCTGTCCGCGGCGGCGAACCGGGCCCGCGTGCTGCCCGCCCCGGCTGTTGAGCGGCTCGAGTACCTGATCCGGAGCAGTGTGAACGTGCTCGAAGCCGAGCTGCCCTACGTCACTTTGCTGCTGCGGGTCCGGGGTAACACCGAGGTCGAGCGGGCCGCACTTGACCAGCGGCGCGCCTTCGACCGGTTCGTGGCCGAGCTGGTGGCCCAGGCCGTGCGCGATGGCGACATCCGGCCGGATGTTGACGCGATGATCACGGCTCGGCTGCTGTTCGGGCTGGTCAACTCCCTCGTCGAGTGGGACAGGCCGGCGCGCCGCGCCGACACGGGGCCGCTAGCGGACGCGCTCTGTACCATGGTCTTTGACGGCCTGCGGACCAGACGCGGTCCGGCCCGGCCGGCCGGCCCGCCCAGCTAGGCCGCGGCCGGGCCGGGGACTAGTAGCGGATCGTGATCTGCCGACCCTGGCTGTCCCGCTGCGGCCGGTGGGGCAGGATGACCGCCTGACCGGTCGCTATACGCGCGGCGCTCCAGGTCACGGCCGCAGCGTCCAGGGTGTCCGTCACCGGAGCCGCCCCGTAGCACCCGGCGACCCAGGTGCCTGCGACGCGGCCGGACGAGCTGGCCGGGAGCACGATCCCGGCCCGGGCCAGCAGCTCGCGGCGCAGCTCGCGCCCGGCCGCCGTGTGCTTGCTGTAGGCCAGCGGGGCGCCTGCCATCGCCCCGAACGCGAGTTCCGGGTGCACCTCGTACATCGGGTGCTCACACGCCTCGCGGTACTGGTTGGCCTCGAGCAGCTTCGCTCGCAGCCCCCACGCCTGCACGCTGAAACCCTTCCCGGTGAGCTCACGGCAGAGCTGGTTCGCGGCCTGGTAACTCGGCTGGGCCCAGACGGCCTGGGGCGGGATCGCGAAGACCGAGCTGCGCCTGGGCCCGAGCAGGCCGCGGGCCATCCGGTCCGCCTCGCGCCAGCCCGATTCGAGCAGCCCAAGCGGCATGTCGATCCCGACGACCTGAGCTGGATCCCGCTCCGCCTGGCCGAGCACGCCCGGCAGCGACCCGTCCATGCGGACGGCCAGCAGCCGGGGCGCCCGGTGCGCAAGCGGGGAGACCTCCAGGCTGACCGCGACCCAGCCGCGCCTGCAGGCATCCACTCCGATCACGCGCATATCGTTGCCGTCGCGTACCGCTTTCTGCCGTGTTGTCCGGCGAGCCTACCGTCGCGATGGGCCGCGAGCCGCTAGGGTTTGCTGGTGGCCGTGGGCACGACCGGCGTCACTGATGAACGGGCAGAGGATGACCAGTCCGGCCCGGTTCTGCTCCGCTGCACCGCGCCGGACGCGCTGTCCAACCTCGTCGCCGTCCTCGAGCTGACCGCTGACCGCCAGATGCGCTGCAGCGTCGCGACCAGGCGGCCGCTGGCCGCGACGGTCAGGCTCGTCGAGGACGTGCTGGTCGCCGGGGATTACTACGACGGAGATGATGGCGGCCGCGCCGAGCCTATCGCCGCGTTCGCGTGGCCCTTGCTCTTGCAGGCCGGCGGCCTGGCGCAGCTGGCAGGCGCCAGGCTCGAGCTGACCGCGCGCGGCCGTGCGGTGCTGGCCGCGCCGTCCTACCAGGCGCTCGGCGCGCTGTGGAAACGGTGGCTGACGAGTGTCTCGCACGACGAGCTCGCCCGGGTCGAGGCGATCAAGGGGCAGCGCAGGCCTTCCACCCTGACCTCGGTTCGCACCCGCCGCGCCGCGGTGGCCGCCGGGCTTGGCGCGGCCGAGCCAGGCGTGTGGACCGACGTCGACCTGCTGCTGGAGATCCTGGCCACGCAGCCGCGGCCGCTCGTGGTGGCCAGGAGCCTGATGGCGCTCTGGCGGCTGTATCTGACCGACTCCTACTACGGGTCACTGGGTCACGCCGGCCGGGCCGCCTGGGATGTCCTGGAGGGCCGGTACGCGCTCTGCGTGCTGTTCGAGTACGCGGCCACCCTGGGCGTGATCGACGTGGCCTATACCGACCCGCGCGGAGCGCGCGATGACTACCGGGGTCTGTGGGGCGCCGACCAGTACCCCTGCCTGTCCCGCTACGACGGCCTGGCCGCCGTGCGAGTCAACGACCTGGGCGCCGCGATCTTGCACGACCCCGGCGCCCTGCCCGGCATCGGCCTGCCCATGCCCCGAGGGTGAACGTGATCAGTAGGCCACAGTCAACTTACTCGGCTGTGGAGGGATCGAGGTTGCGGCTAGGGCATCACTGGCGGTGATGCTGGCTGCCGCGTCCAGCCCCGTGCCCGTGGCGGGCAGGGGCAGGGGCGCGTGACTCACGCCCCGCATCCCAGGCAACCTGGCCGCGGGCGGCGACGTTGCGGGAAGCGTTCCGGTCTGCGTGCGCAACGACACCGCAGCCCCGGCAGGTGAACCTGGCTTGCGAGACGCGGTTCCGCTTGTCAGCGTGACCGCAGTCCGCGCAGGTGCGCGATGTCCCGGCCGGATCGACCCAGACGGTCGGCACCCCGGCGCGGCGCGCCTTGTAGGCGATGAACGACCCGAGCTGGACGAACGCCCAGCTGCTGAGCGCGACCCGTTGGGGCTTGCGGAGCCGTGCCCTGTCGCGGATGCCCGTCAGGTCCTCCAGGGCAANNATTGATATCCCGGGCGAACCGGGCTTCGGTCCGGGCGCGTTTCTTCAGCAACCGCCTCGCGGACCTGGTTCCCTTCGCCTGGAGCTTGCGGCGCAGCCGCAGTTGCCGCCGACGGTACCGGTTCACCGGGCGGCCGGCCATGACCTGCCCGTCGCTGGTGGTGGCGATGTTCACGATGCCCAGGTCGATGCCCAGGAACCCGTCCGGCTCGTAGGGCCTGGCCTGCGGCACCTCGCAGGTCGCCAGCAGGAACCACCGGCCGTCCCGGTGCACCAGGTCCGACTCGCCGTGGCGGTGCCGGGCCAGCGTCGTGAGCGCGTCCGCGGAGCAGGCGAACCGCACGCCGCGCAGCCGCCCGGACGTGGTCCAGATCGATACTGTCCGGGTCTCAAGCTGCCAGGACAGGCACCTGTCGTCGTACGGCTGCGCGCCATCGGGCCGGAACGTGACGGGCTCCGATTCGGCTTTCACCCGCCGTTTCGACCCCGGGCTGCCGAGGTTGCCCGCCCGGATGTTCGCCTGCAGGGTCTGGTAGGCGTGGCAGGTCTTCTTGATCACCAGCTGGGCCGCCTGCGCACCGAGCCCCCGGGCCTTCAGGTCGCCGTAGACGAGCTTGCGCAGCGCGTACTCGCGGAACACCCGGCGGTCGAACGCGACGGCCGAGACCAGGTTCGCGGCGTCGTTGACCGCCCGCAGGGCCGATGCCAGCGCGGCCGCCTGCCCGGCGTCGGGCAGCAGCCGGACTTGCACGACGATCTTCACATGGACAAGCCTAACGTCGGCCTATGTCACCACGTCGGGAACGAAACACCGATATATACAGGGAAAGGACTGTTGTCCACAGCCTCCGCGCGCACGTGGTCTTCACGCCGAAGTACCGGCGCGGCCCGTGCACCGGGGAGATCCTGGCCCGCTGCTAGGAGATCATGCGGGAGGTCTGCGCGGACTTCGGTGCGGAACTCCGCGAGTTCCACGGCGACGCCGATCACGTGCACCTGCTCGTGCACTATCCGCCTAAGGTCGCCCTGTCCCGCCTCGTCGGCTCCCTCAAAGGCGTTTCCCCCCGCAGGCTTCGGCAGGAATCCCCGGCCACCTCCGCATGTACCTGCGGGACGGGCATTTCTGGTCCCCGTCGTACTTCGCCGCGTCCTGCGGCGGCGCGCCGCCCGCGATCATCAACGAATACATCGAGTAGCAGACCCGACCCGCCCAGACCTAGGCCGATGCGATTCCACCC
This sequence comes from Actinomycetota bacterium, assembly GCA_003168295.1. Next base: position 18,769 of record PMST01000151.1, on the reverse strand, counting down.
GGGCCTGAAGTGAAGGCCCGAGGTTCCTCACATCACATGCTGAAACGCTGCCTGCGGTGTTCTGGCTTCTCGATCTCATCGATGAAGGCCTTGGCGTAGTCGGCGCCCGAGATGTTCGAGTTGCCGTCGGCGTCGGTGAGCTGAACGTCGCCGCCGATGCGGTAGCGGCCGGTGGCCTCGCCCGGCGCGGAAGACCGGAAGGAGGCGGCCGGGCTGAGGTAGAACCAGTCGACGTCGGCGGGGGCTTCGCGCAGCGCGGCGAGGGCATCGGCCTGGCCAGAGCCTCGCCCTTATGGGCTTCGGGGAATGTCGGCAGGTCCACCACCGGCGGACCGCCCTTGGTGACGTGCGGCGGCCCTGCCCCGCCGACGAAGCCCAGCCGGGATGTCGCCTCCCATTTGCCTCGTTCTTTACGTCGCCGCTGCGAACCGTGGTGCCCAGCACGCTATTCCCGGGCCCGGCGGGCCCAACCGACGGCGGTACTGTCGCGTCATATGGTGTGTGTGGGTCGTAACGCTAGAAAACGACAGAGACTGCGCGGAGGCGACGTGAAACGGTGGAAACTGGTTCTCGGTGGATGCGTGGCGCTGCTGCTGGCGGCCGGGGCCGCGACCGCGGCCTTGCCGGCGGGCCCGCCGCAAGCCGCCCAAGCCGTTCAGGCCGTGACCGCCGCCCGGACGGAGCCGCTCGGCGACGGGCCGCCCGGATTCTGGTACGGCACGGACAGCTGGCCGGTCCCGGTGACCGGCAGCGCGCCGTACAGCGAGCCGAGCATAGGCGGGGCCTACGGCGGCTACATCGGGATGACCGGCAGCTGGTCGTACTGGCTGGGCTGCCCCGGCGGCTTCCTCGCCTGGTCCTCGACGAACAGCGCGCAGGCCGACACCAACTACACCAAGTACGGCAAGGGCATCGGCACCGCGGTCTACTGGTTCATGGGCGGGCCGGGCGTGGATCCGGGTTACAACGGCTCCGCCGCGGAAGCCTCCGCCTGGGGTGCGCGGCAGGCGGCCCGGGCCCTAGCGGACGCGTCGGGGGAGCACGTGACCTACCCGGTCCTGTTCATGGACATCGAGATACCTGGCGTGGCCCCCGCGTCCGACAACGGCTGGAACAGCGTGTATACCTCGGCGTGCAGCGGCGTGGTCAAGCACAGCGGTATCCCCGCGGCCGTTGACCGAGCTGACTTTAACGGGTTCTGGGGTTACGTCAAAGCCCACTCCAAGTACGCGCCCGGTGTTTACTCGTCCGCGGGGATCTGGACGAGCATCTTCGGCACCGGCAGCGCCGCCTCGATCCCGCATACCGATGAGTGGACCTATGAGCAGGAGACCGCGAACCTGTCGGCCGCTCCGGTCGGCTGGTGCCTGAAGTCGGGCGGCTGCGCCCAGTTCTTCGGCGGGGTTACCAGCGGGAGCTCCAACGCCCTGATGTGGCAGTGGTCAGGCGGCGGCGGCGTCCGCAACGCCCTCGGCGACTTCGACCAGATCGACGGGAGCCGCCAGAGCTGACCTGGCACCGCCCTGAGCTAGCCGGCGATGAGGGGCTCGAGCATGATGCCGGGGTGTTCGCGCTGGACCTGGCCGAGCCGCCACTTGTCGCTGAACAGCGCAAGGGTGGCGCCGTCGTGGCGGCGGGTCAGCACCTCCACCCCGCGCTGCCCGGTCAGGGCGCGGATGCCCTCGGCGTCGGTGCGCCTGGCCAGCGTGTAATTGAGGTGGTCGAGTTCGGCGCGGGCGCCGAACTCGTGCTCGAGCCGGTTCAGGACCACGTCGAACTGCAGCGGGCCCACGGCGGCGAGCACCGGAGCCTGATCACCGCGCAGGTCGGAGGCGAGGACCTGGACGACGCCTTCGGTGTCCAGCTGCTCGATGCCGCGCCGGAACTGCTTCTGCTTGCCCGCTTCCTTGCCGCGCACCACCGCGAAGTGCTCGGGCGCGAAGCTGGGGATGGGCGGGAACTCGACCGGGACGTCGCCGGCGTAGAGAGTGTCGCCCGGGCGTAGCGCGGTCGCGTTGACCAGGCCGATGACGTCGCCGGGAAAGGCTTCCTCGACGGTCTCCCGGTCCTGGCCGAACATCGACTGCGCGTACTTGGTGGCGAACGGCCGCCCGGTGGCGGCGTGGGTCAGCACCATGCCGCGCTCGAACCGGCCCGAGCACACCCGGACGAACGCCATCCGGTCCCGGTGGGCCGGGTCCATGTTGGCCTGCACCTTGAACACCAGGCCGGAGAACGGCGCGTCGACCGGCCGCGGTTCGCCCCTGATGTCGGTGCGCTCGGCGGGCGGCGGAGCATAGGTGGTCACGGCGTCGAGCAGGCGGCGGACACCGAAGTTCGGCAGCGCGGCACCGAACAGCACCGGGCTCGTCACGCCGGCCAGGAATGACTCCATGTCGAGTCCGTCAGCGCCGCCCAGGCCCCCGAGACCGCCGTAGATCTCATCGAGCAGCGCCAGTTCCTCCAGCGCGGTCGCAAACGCATCGCCGTCCCTGGCGGCCGCGGCCCCGGCGTCGAGCCGGGTTTCCAGGGCACGCTCGGCCCCGCCCGGGGTCCTGGTGAAGGTGATGTAGTCCCTGGTGGTCCGTTCGATCAGGCCGCGGAAGTCGCCGGCCACGCCGACCGGCCAGTTCACCGGGGCCGGGCGCAGCCCGATCCGCTGCTCGATCTCGTCGAGCAGCTCAAGCGGCTCCCGGCCGGGCCGGTCCCACTTGTTCACGAAGGTGATCACCGGGACGGACCGGCTCCGGCACACGTCGAACAGCTTCAGCGTCTGCGGTTCCAGGCCCTTGGCCGAGTCGAGCAGCATGACCGCGCAGTCGACCGCGGAAAGGACCCGGTAGGTGTCCTCGGAGAAATCCGCGTGTCCCGGCGTGTCGAGCAGGTTCAGCATCGTGCCGTGGTAGTCGAAACGAAGCGCCGCCGAGGTGATCGAGATGCCCCGGGCGCGTTCCATCGCCATCCAGTCCGAGGTCACCCCGCGCCGGCCTGCCTTGCCGTGCACCGCGCCGGCCTGCGTAATCGCCGACGCGTGCAGGGCCAGCGCCTCGGTCAGCGTGGACTTTCCCGCGTCCGGGTGGCTGATCACCGCGAACGTCCGGCGCTTACCCGCCTCGGCCAGAACCTTGGAATCCAGAACCTTCGAATCGGGCACCTTCGTGTCGGCGGCACGAGCAGGCGCCCCCGTATCCGCCATAGTCACTTAGTTGAGGATACTGGGTCCGTGGACCGTGTCCTTACGATCCCGAACGGGATCAGCGCCGCCCGGCTGGCCGGGGTGCCGGTTTTCTTGTGGCTGGTGCTCGGGCCGCGGACGGCCGTGGCCGACGACTGGGCCGTGGCCCTGCTCATCGTCGCGGGCCTGTCCGACTGGCTGGATGGCAAGATCGCCCGCGCGCTGAACCAGACCAGCAGGCTCGGCCAGGTACTTGATCCGGCCGCGGACCGGCTGTACATCGTGTCGACCATCGTCGCGCTCGCGATCCGGGGGATCATCCCCTGGTGGCTGGTGGCCGTCCTGGGGCTGCGCGAGCTGACGGTCGGCGCGGCGCTCGGCGTGCTGCGCCGCCGGGCCGGGTTCGGCACCTTGCAGGTGAGCCTGGCCGGCAAGGGAGCAACCCTGTGCCTGCTTTACGCCTTCCCGCTGCTCTTCCTCGGCGATCACCCTGGCTGGGGCGGAACGCTGGCCCGGGTAATAGGCTGGGCCTTCGCGACCTGGGGCACGCTGTTGTACTGGTGGGCCGCGATGTTGTATCTCGCCCAGGTGCGGAGCCTGGTCGGTGGCTATGCGAGTCCGCAAAGCGGCGGAGCGGGTCCGTGAACCGGCGGGCGAGTCCGCGAGCTGCTGGCCTTCGGCCCGCGAACGGAAGACCGGGAAAGTGACGCAGGACCCGTTAATCCGCAGACGGGGGGTACACCTAAGGGGGGAAATCGGGAAGGGAGCCGCAAATCCATTGAAGGCCGTCGTCATGGCAGGGGGCGAGGGGACGCGGCTGCGACCGATGACCGCAAACCAGCCCAAGCCGCTGCTTCCCGTGGCCAACAGGCCGATCATGGAGCATGTGCTGCGGCTGCTCAAGCGGCACGGCTTCGATGAGACCGTCGTGACCGTCCAGTTCCTCGCCGCGCTCGTCCGTAATTACTTCGGCGACGGCGAGGAGTTCGGGATGAGCCTGCAGTACGCCACCGAAGAGATGCCGCTCGGCACCGCGGGCAGCGTCAGGAACGCCGAGGACGCGCTGCGAGACGAGCCCTTCCTGGTCATCTCAGGCGACGCGCTCACCGACATGGACCTGACCGCGCTGGTCCGTTTCCACAAAGAGAAGGGCGCGCTGGTCACGGTCGGCCTGGCCCGGGTACCCAACCCGCTCGAGTTCGGCATCGTGATCACCGCGGAAGATGGCCAGATCCTGCGGTTCCTGGAGAAGCCGACGTGGGGCCAGGTCTTCTCCGACACGGTCAATACCGGGCTGTACGTGATGGAACCCGAGGTGCTCGCGGAGGTTCCGCCGGGTGAGGTGGTCGACTGGTCCGGCGACGTGTTCCCCAAGCTGCTCAAGCGCGGCGCGCCGCTGTTCGGCTACATATCAGAGGACTACTGGGAAGATGTCGGGACCCACGAGAGCTACATGAAGGCGCAGGCCGACGTGCTGGCCGGCCGGGTGCACAGCGACATCGCCGGGTTCGAGGTCTCACCAGGAGTCTGGGTCGCCGAGGGTGCCGAGGTCGACGCCGACGCCGTCCTCACCGGCCCGCTGTGCATCGGGGACTACGCCAAGATCGAGGCGGGCGCGCACCTGCGCGAGTACACGGTCATCGGCAGTAACGTCGTGGTCAAGGAGGGCGCGTTCCTGCACCGCGCCGTGGTGCACAACAACGTCTACATCGGCCAGGGCGTGACCCTGCGCGGCTGCGTGATCGGCAAGAACACCGACGTCATGCGGCTGGCCAGGATCGAGGAGGGCGCGGTCGTCGGAGACGAGTGCCTGATCGAGCCCGAGGCCTACCTGTCCGCCGCCGTGAAGGTGTACCCGTTCAAGACCATCGAGGCAGGCGCGGTGGTGAATACCAGCGTGATCTGGGAGTCCAGGGGCCAGCGCACCTTGTTCGGCCCGCGCGGCGTGTCCGGGCTGGTCAACGTGGAGGTGACGCCCGAACTGGCGGTCCGCCTGGCCAGCGCCTACGCCACCATGTTGCGCAAGGGCTCCACCGTCACCACCTCACGGGACGTGTCACGGGCGGCGCGGGCGCTGAAACGGGCCGTGCAGGGTGCGCTGAACGCCAGCGCCATCAACGTGGTGGACCTGGAGGCCCAGCCGCTTCCGGTGGCCAGGTTCGAGACGGCCAGGGATCACTACAGCGGTGGCATCGCGCTGCGCACCACGGCAGGTGACCCGCAGTCCATCGACATCATCTTCCTGGACGAGCGCGGGGCCGAGCTGTCTCAGGCGGACCAGCGCAAGCTGGAGCGGGTCTTTTCCCGGCAGGAGTTCCGCCGGGCCTTCCCCGGCGAGATCGCCGAGCTCAGCTACCCGCCCCGGGTGGTCGAGTCGTACACCCACGAGCTGCTCGGGTGCATCGATATGAGCGGCGTGCGCGATGCCAATCTCAAAGTGGTCGCGGATTGCGCCGGCGGTACCGCGTCGCTGGTGCTTCCCAGCCTGCTCGGCACCATCGGCGTGGACGTGCTCACCCTGAACAACCGGCTGGACGAGGTGTCCCCGACTGAGACCGTCGCGCAGCAGCGCGCCGGCCTGCAGCGGCTGGCCGAGATGGTGTCCTCGTCCAAGGCGGCATTCGGGGTCAGGTTCGACCCGGTCGGAGAGCGGATCCAGCTTGTGGATGAGAAAGGCGAGCTAGTCAGCGAGGACCGGGCGCTGCTCGCCGTACTCGACCTGGTCGCGGCCGAGCGTAAGGGAGGCCAGGTAGCGCTGCCGGTGACCACGACCAGGGTGGCGGAGCAGGTGTGCCGTTTCCACGGCGTCCAGGTGAACTGGACGCCGACCTCGATGCACGCGCTCACGCTGGCCGCGGCGCAACATGAGGTCATCTTCGCGGCCGACGGTCACGGCGGTTTCGTGGTGCCTGAATGCTCCCGCACCATCGACGGCATCGCCGCCTTCGTCAGGCTGCTCGGCCTGGTCGCGAGGACCAGGCTGACGCTGAGCCAGATCGACGCCAGGATCCCCGTCGCGCACTTGCTCAAGCGGTCGATTCCGACCCCGTGGGCGGCCAAGGGCGGTGTCATGCGCACGGTCATGGAGGCCGCAGGCGATCACGATATCGATACCACCGATGGCGTGCGAGTCACCGAGCGCGATCGCGGCTGGGTGCTCGTCCTGCCCGACCCGGCCGACGCCGTCACCCATCTGTGGGCCGAGGGAAACGACGCCGACACCGCGCAGCTGCTGCTCGACGAGTGGGCCTCGGTGGTTGAGCAAGCGGGCCGCTAAGGCCGGGTAAGCGTCCTGCATAGGAGAGGTCAGTTCGCAGATAAACACACGGCGTCGGGGTAAGCTTTGTGGCTCACGCGAGGTGGGAAAGGCATCCACGGCGCGGAATTCGTGAATGTGGACGAATATGAGAGAATCGCGCATTGCGATTCGCCCGGGCGGTTCTCGGCCGCCGCGGCGGTAAGCGACGGCGGAGGTGACGAGGCGGTGTGGCGGAAGCGTCGCGACCAAAATAACGGACGCGGCCGGCGCGGGCTGTTCGCGCGGCGCGTGGACCGCCCCGCCTCTTCTCGCGTACCTTGGGCAGGATCGATCGAAGCCGAGGACCAGACTGAGGGGAGGCCGAGCGAAGGTATGCCACGCGTCTACTGCGCCCGGTGCGGTCGGCCCAATCCCGAAGGCGCCAGGTTCTGCTCGAATTGCGGCGCCCAGCTGGGCGTACCCGTGCCCCCAGGAGCCGGGATGCCGGCCGGGCCCGCGGCCCCCGCGCCAGGGACCGGGAGCATGCCCGCCCGTCCCGGTGAGACCACCTCGACGATATCGCTGGGCCGGACGGACGACGGCGACCTGGCCGACGACCTGTTCCCGGACTCGGCGTCGTTCGGTGCCCTGCCGCCGGGCAGCGCGCTGCTGCTGGTCATGCGCGGCCCCAACGCGGGCAGCAGGTTCCGGCTCGACGGCGACCTGACCACCGCGGGCCGCCACCCGGACAGCGACATCTTCCTCGACGACGTGACGGTCTCCCGGCGGCACGCCGAGTTCTACCGCCAGGGCTTCCGGTTCACCGTGCGCGACGTCGGCAGCCTCAACGGCACCTACGTGAACCGGGAGCGTATCGAGGAGGCGGAGCTGACCGGCGGAGACGAAGTCCAGATCGGCAAGTTCCGGCTGCTCTTCCTCACCGGCCAGGACCTCGGTCCCGCGCCTTCGGCTGACCGCCGCGGCAGGGGCGGCGCCCAGGACTACGCATGAGCTGCCGCTGGCGCGCGGGAAATACGGCATGAGGCGCACGGGAAACACCTCATGAGTGAGCAGTCACCGCGCGGCCAATTCGGTATCGGCGAGGTGCTAGCCCAGCTGCGCCCGGAATTTCCGGATATCAGTACCTCGAAGATCCGCTTTCTGGAGGCCGAGGGGCTGATCGAGCCGGCCAGGTCGCGCTCGGGGTACCGCCGGTTCTCCGCGCCCGACATCGCCCGGCTCCGATACATCCTGACCATGCAGCGGGATTCGTACCTGCCGCTGCGCGTCATCAAGGAACGGCTGGCCGCCGGCGGGGAAGATGGCAACGGCCAGCCGCCGGAGTCCGGTCCGGGGCGGACGCCCGTCGGCATGACCCGTCATCAGCTGCTCGACGCCGCCGAAATCAGCGACGCGGAACTGACCGAGCTCGAAGANNGGGCGGTGGCCGCGCTGCACCAGTATGGCGTCGAGGCCCGGCACCTGCGTGCGGTCAAGGCATCCGCCGACCGGGAGGCGAACCTGGTCGAGCAGGTGGTGGCGCCGCAGCTGCGGCAGCGCGGCCCGGGCGCGCGCGATGCGGCGGCCCGGACGGCATGGCAGATCGCGGACCTTACCTCGCGGCTGCACGCGACGCTGGTCGAGTCCGCGCTCGCCGAGGCCGGGCTCGCGACCGCGCCGTTGCGCACCGGGGCGTATGAGCGTGAGGCCGGCGGATCCGGGCGTGATTCGGGCGGTGCCGAGCCTTCGGCTGGGGGGCTGCGCTCGGCCTCGGGGCGGTTACGGGTGTACCTTGGCAAGGGGAGAGGTGGCCAGCAAAGGTTCCCCCAGGCACGTGAGGACGGAGCTGTAGTGCGGCAGATGGAGGTCATCGGCGTCCGGGTCGAGATGCCATCCAACAGCCCCATCGTCTTGCTCAAGGAGGCGCAGGGGGACAGGTACCTGCCCATCTGGATCGGGGCGGTCGAGGCAACAGCGATCGCCTTCGCCCAGCAAGGTATGGTTTCCCTTCGGCCGCTCACGCACGATCTTTTCCGTGACGTGCTCGAGGTTCTGAATATCCAGCTTCGTACGGTGAACATCACCGCGTTGCGGGACGGGATCTTCTACGCGGACCTCGTCTTCTCCAACGGCGCCGAGGTAAGCGCGCGGCCGTCGGATTCCATCGCGCTGGCCCTCCGCACCGGCGCGCAGATCTTCGCGAGCGAGGAGATCCTGGATGAGGCGGGCGTAGCCATTCCGGACGAGCAGGAAGACGAAGTCGAGAAGTTCCGCGAATTCCTCGACACGATCTCACC
>PMST01000151.1:0-10040 GCA_003168295.1 Actinomycetota bacterium | reverse complement strand
GTGGAGGTGGGCGTGGCGGTAACCAGGGGTGATGACGGCACTGACGGCACGAAGGTCCCTGACGTCGGCGGCTCGCAAGGCACCCTGTTCGACGACGACGAGGTTCCCGGCCTCTCCGGTGACGCTGCCCTGTCCGGTCGCCCTGGCGCGGACGCGGGGGAGATCGGCTACCGTGGGCCGACCGCGTGCTCCGCGGCCGGTATCACCTACCGCCAGCTTGACTACTGGGCCCGCACCACCCTGGTTGAGCCGAGCGTCCGTGCCGCCCATGGCTCCGGTTCGCAGCGGCTGTACAGCTTCCGCGACATCCTCGTGCTGAAGGTCGTCAAGCGACTGCTCGACACCGGCATCTCGCTCCAGCAGATCCGGGCCGCGGTCCAGCACCTGCGCGATCGCGGCAGTGCCGACCTGGCCCAGGTGACGCTGATGAGCGACGGGGTCAGCGTGTACGAGTGCACGTCCGCCGACGAGGTGGTGGATCTGCTCGCCGGCGGCCAGGGCGTGTTCGGCATCGCGCTCGGCCGGGTATGGCGCGAGGTCGAGGGTGATCTGGCGGTGCTGCCCGCCGTGCGGGCCGAGGACGGGTTCGTCGCGGTCGCCCCAGGCGGCCAGGACGACCTGGCCAAGCGCCGCCTGCGCCGCACAAGTTAGGGCGCGAGTTAACTCCGCACCGGGCGAGTCGTCCCACAATCTGGTCCTGCTCGGGTAAGCTTGTACCGCTGATGACACCGGCCGGGAGAGTTACCGCGTAACGTCGCGCGGGCGCCGAAGGGGCAACATCCCCGGAACCTCTCAGGCACACGAACCGGACGGGATAGGCATCTCTGGAGCGGCGTCAGCCGCGACAGATGGGGAGCCGTGTGATCCGCCGTTTCACCGGGGAGGCTCCATGACCGATTTCACTGTCCGCCACATCGGGCCGTCAGCAGCTGACCAGCAGCGTATGCTCGCCGAGCTTGGCTATTCCTCGCTTGACGAGCTCATCCGCGCCGCCCTGCCTGAGGGCACCCCGGCTGCGCATCCGAGCCTGCCCGAACCCCTGACCGAGACCGGGGCGCTGGCGGAGCTGCGCCGGATGGCGGGTCGCAACCAGGTGCTGACCTCGATGATCGGCTTGGGCTACTACGACACGGTCACGCCGGCCGTCATCCGCCGCAACGTGCTGGAGAACCCGGCCTGGTACACGGCGTACACCCCGTACCAGCCGGAGATCTCGCAGGGCCGCCTCGAGGCGCTGCTGAACTTCCAGACCATGATCGCTGACCTGACCGCGCTGTCGTGGGCCGGCGCGTCGCTGCTCGACGAGGCGACCGCCGCGGCCGAGGCGATGACGCTGGCCCGGCGGGCCGCCAAGGGCGGGCGTGTGTTCCTGGCCGACGCCGACTGCCTGCCGCAGACGCTGGCCGTCCTTCGCACCCGGGCCGAGCCGCTCGGCATCCAGCTTGTCGTCGCCCCGCTGACGGCGGAAACCATCGCCGGGCAAGACGACCTGTTCGGCGTGCTGCTGCAGTACCCGGGCGCATCGGGGGTGATCCGCGACCCCGCGCCGCTGATCCAGGCGGCGCACGCGCACGGCGCGCTGGCCGCGGTGGCCGCGGACCTGCTGGCCCTGACCCTGCTGACGCCGCCCGGCGAGGCGGGCGCGGACATCGCGGTGGGTTCGAGCCAGCGGTTCGGGGTGCCGCTGTGGTTCGGCGGCCCGCACGCGGGCTACATCGCGGTCAGCGACGCGCTGAAGCGGCAGCTGCCGGGCCGGCTGGTCGGGGTATCGGTGGACGCCGACGGACAGCCCGCCTACCGGCTCGCGCTGCAGGCCCGCGAGCAGCACATCCGCCGCGAGAAGGCGACAAGCAACATCTGCACGGCGCAGGTCCTGCTCGCGGTGACCGCGGCCATGTACGCCACCTACCACGGCCCTGACGGGCTGGCCGCGATCGCACGGGGCGCTCACCGCAGCGCCGCGGTCCTGGCCGCCACCCTGCGCGCCTACGGCTGCCGAACGGGCCGTGGTGACTTCTTCGACACTATCCGGATCAGCCTCGACGGCGGCGAAGGCGAGGCCTTGGCGGGGCTGGAACGTGCGCGCGCCGCGGGGTACCACCTCTACCTGGCGCCCGACGGTGCGCTGCAGGCCAGCTGCGACGAGACCACGACCGACGAGCAGCTGCGGGAGGTCGTCGCCGCGATCTGCGCGCTGGCCGGGCCGGCCGCCGTGCGCCTGGCCACCGGTGAGCCCGACGTGCTTCCCGCCTCCTTGCGGCGCACGTCGGCGTTCCTCACCCACCCGGTGTTCAGCGAGCACCGGAGCGAGACCGCGATGCTGCGCTACCTGCGGCGGCTGGCCGACTTCGACATCGCCCTTGACCGGTCCATGATCCCGCTCGGCTCGTGCACGATGAAGCTGAACGCGGCGGCCGAGATGGAGCCGATCAGCTGGCCGGGGTTCGCCGGCCTGCACCCGTTCGCGCCGCCGGAGCAGACGGCCGGCTACCAGGAGCTGATCGGCTCCCTCGAAGCTCGGCTGGCCGCGCTCACCGGCTACGACGCGGTGTCCGTACAGCCGAACGCCGGCTCGCAAGGCGAGCTGGCCGGCCTGCTCGCGATCCGGGGCTACCACGCCGCCCGGGGTGATGCGGGACGCGATATGTGCCTGATACCCGAATCGGCGCACGGCACCAACGCGGCCAGCGCGGTGCTGGCCGGCCTGCGCGTCGCGGTGGTCAAGTGCGGCCCGGACGGCGCCATCGACCCCGGTGACCTGGACGCCAAGCTGGCCGCGCACGACGGGAAGGTCGCTGCCATCATGCTGACCTACCCGTCCACGGCCGGGGTCTACGAACAGAACGTGAGTGCCGCCTGCGCGGCGGTGCACGCGGCGGGCGGCCAGGTGTACATCGACGGCGCGAACCTCAACGCGCTGGTCGGGGTGGCCACCCTGCCGTCCTTCGGTGCCGACGTGTCGCACCTGAACCTGCATAAGACCTTCTGCATCCCGCATGGCGGCGGCGGCCCCGGGGTCGGTCCGGTCGCCGTCCGCGCGCACCTGGCGGAGTTCCTGCCAGGCCGCGGCGGGGGCCAGGTCGCCGCGGCGCCCTACGGTTCGGCGGGCATCTTGCCGATCTCCTGGACCTACATCGCGATGATGGGGGCGGACGGGCTGCGCCGGGCCACGCAGGTCGCGGTGCTGTCCGCGAACTACGTCGCCCAGCGGCTGGCCTCGCACTACCCGGTGCTGTACACCGGGCGGAACGGGCTCGTCGCGCACGAATGCGTCATCGACCTGCGGCCGCTTTCGCTCCAGACAGGGATCACCGTGGAGGACGTGGCCAAGCGGCTGATCGACTACGGGTTCCACGCGCCCACCATGTCGTTCCCGGTGGCGGGCACGTTCATGATCGAGCCCACCGAAAGCGAGAGCCTGCCCGACCTCGACCGATTCTGCGACGCGATGATCGCGATCAGGTCGGAGATATCGCGGGTCGCGTCCGGTGACTACGACGCCCAGGACAACCCGCTGAAGAATGCCCCGCACACCGCCGAGATGCTCATCGCGGGCGAATGGAAGCACTCTTACGAGCCGGAGGAGGCAGCGTACCCGGCCGGGGTGGACCGGCGCGGCAAGTACTGGCCGCCGGTCAGGCGGATCGACCAGGCCTACGGCGACAGGAACCTGGTCTGTGCCTGCCCCCCGCCGGAGGCCTTCGCCAGCTGAGCCCCCGCCGGGCCAGATCGCGCCGGGNNCAGATCGCGCCGGGCCAGATCGGCGCTGGACACGCGCGCGCCCGCCCCATCCGCGCGCACCGCCTGCGCCCCGGGATGGGGCGGTGGGGAGGGGGGTGCGGCGCGCGCAGGCGCGGGAGCGGGGGCGGGCGCGGCAGTCAAGGGGTATCGGGCGGTGCAGGGGACGTCACTGGCTGGCGACGGGGAAGGCGTTCAGTTCATCGAGGTGCGGCGGCAGGTTCATGGTGACCACGCTCTCCTGCTCCTGGGGGTCGGTGCGGGCGACCACGGCCACGGTCATGACATCGCTGCGGTTCACCGGCAGGTGCGGGGTTCCCGGCGGGACGTACATGAAGTCGCCGGCCTTGACCACCGTGCGCTGGCGCAGGCCCTCGCCGTGCCATACTTCGGTTTCTCCGCTGACGGTGTAGATGGCGGACTCGTGCCCGTCGTGGACATGCGGCACGCCGCGGGTACCGGGGGGAATCGTTATCAGGTGCAGGCACAGCGCCTGGGCGCCCGCGGAACGGTTGCTCACGCCGGTGGCCAGGCTCATCCCCTGCTTGCCGTCGTAGCTGTCAGCCGAGCGGATGACGACGACCTCGCCTGGTTCGGTGCTGGCCGCGGTGGGTGCGTGAAGTGCTCTTTCCCAAACGTCGCTTACTCTGAGCATTTGACCATATCCTATCCGTGATGTTCCCCAATGACAGGTTATGGCTGTGTGTGTTCAGATAGATACTCTCCGTACTGTCAATAAGTCCTATCCTGGTAGTAAGTCGAACCTATCCAGAAAGTAAGGTCCGACCTGGACATCGCTGACCTCCGCCGTCAACTTCAGTTGACGACCAAGCCTGGGCCGGTTGAATTACGAACCCATTACGAGGGACCGCTGAACCGTGCGGAATCGCGCTGCGTAGTCGTAACTAGAGGGGGATGGGCGAAATCATCACGATCAAGGATCGCGCTATTGTGCTCGGCTGAGCATACGATCCGGCTAGGACCAGACTCATCGGCCCTGAGCCCGGCGACCCGAGAGGAGGTACGGTGACCAGCGTTGCCAGGCGCCCGGCCCCAGCCCGGCACGCCGGGGCTGAGGCGTACCCGGGGCAGCGGCCGCCGGCCGCCCCGCCCCGGTCCGGCGCCGCGCATGGCCCGCGGGTGAGACCACGCGCCGTTCGGCCCCAAAAAGAAAGCGGCCGGGTCAGCGCACGGGTGGTGCTGGCCGTTATCGCCGTCGGGGCGATCGTGGTCATCGCCCTGTGGTGGCGCTCTACGCCCGACGTCAGCGGGCTCGGCGGCTGGCTGACCGGAGCGGGCGAGGCCCTGGGGCTGCTCGCCGGATACGGCGTCGTGGTCCTGGTCGCGCTGATGGCGCGGCTGCCTCCGCTGGAGCGCGGGATCGGCACCGACCAGCTAACCCGGTGGCACGCGATGGGCGGCCGGTACGTGGTCAGCGTGGTGTGGGCGCATGCGCTGCTCATTGTCTGGGGCTACGCGGTCCAGGCGCATACCAGCGTGACGAGCGAGACGGCGACGCTGCTCACCCAGTACCCGGACGTGCTGATGGCCACGGTGGGCGGTTTCCTGCTGCTCGGCGTCGGCCTCATCTCGATGCGCGCCGCCCGCCGCCGGGTGCGCTATGAGACCTGGTACTACCTGCACCTGTATACCTACCTGGCCATCGCCCTGGCGTTCAGCCATCAGTTCGCTGACGGTGCGGCGTTCGTGAGCAACCTGGCCGCGCGGTTCTGGTGGTCCGCGATGTACCTGACGGTGGCGGTGCTGATCGGCTGGTACCGGTTTGTGGTGCCGCTGCGCGCGTTCGCCCGGCACAGGTTCCACGTGATCGGGGTGAGGCAGGAGGGACCGGGTGTCGTCTCGGTCTACATCGGCGGCTCGCGCCTGGATGAGCTCGACGCCGAGCCCGGGCAGTTCTTCCGCTGGCGGTTCCTCACCAGGTCAATGTGGTGGTCCTCGCACCCGTACTCGTTGTCCGCCGCACCCGGGAAGGATGTGCTGCGGATCACGGTGAAAGATCTCGGTGACCACAGCCGGGCGCTGGCCCGGCTGCGGCCAGGAACCCGCGTGTTCGCCGAGGGACCGTACGGCGCGTTCACCGCTACCAGTTCCGGCCGCGGTGTCGTGCTGCTGGCCGGCGGGGTCGGTATCACCCCGCTGCGCGCCATGTTCGCGACTCTGCCGGGACGCCTCACGCTGATCTACCGCGCGAGCACCCCGCAGGATGTCGTCTTCGCCGACGAACTCGACGCGATCGCGGCCGCGCGCGGGGCGACCGTGCACTACGTGATCGGGTCGCGGGCCGAGCTCGGCGGCGACCCGTTGTCGCCCCGGGTGCTGCGCTCGCTCGCACCCGGTCTTGACGAGCAGGACGTCTACGTCTGCGGGCCGGACGGCATGGCCTCGGCCGCGATCACGGCGCTCCGCGCCGCCGGGGTGCCCAAGCGCAGCATTCACCGCGAATCGTTCGAGTTCTGAGGGGAGGCTCCTGTAAATGCGTCGAGTGGTCCTGACTATCGTCGTCACCATTGCCGGTCTGGTCGCCCTGCTGTCGTTCAAGTCGCACCTCCCGACCGCCCCCTCCGCCGCGGTGTCGACCACGGGCGGGACGAGCGGGACCAGCGGCACGGGCGGGACGCCGGCTTCCTCGTCGTCTCCCGCCACGGTGCCCGGAGAATTCCCGATGGGAAGCCTGGCCGGGAAGCTGACCGCCGGTGAGACCGCGGTCACCGGCCACGTGGCCACCACGGTTTACGGTCCGGTCCAGATCCAGCTGGTCATGCGGAACAGCAAGATCGTCAAGGTCGCGGTCCTGCAACAGCCGATGAACACCGCCAATGACATCCAGATCGGCGACTTCGCCTTCCCCAAGCTGATCAGCGAGACGCTGACGGCGCAGACCGCGAAGATCGACGCCGTGTCCGGGGCGAGCTACACCAGCGCGGGTTACATCAAGTCGCTGCAGAGCGCGCTGGACAACCGGGCCTGAACCCGGCGATGACCGGCGGACAGGCGGGGCGGCTCAGGCATGCCGAGCACGTGATGGGCACCGTCGTCTCCTTTGACGTGCCGGCCTGTGCCGGGGGGGCGGTCGGCCAGGCGGTGCGCTGGCTGCACTGGGTGGACGGGACCTTCTCGCCGTACCTGGCGGACAGCGACGTCAGCCGGTTCGGTGCTGGTGAGGTCGCGCTGGCGCAATGCGCGCCGGAGCTCACCGAGGTGCTCGAGGCTTGCGCCTCGGTCAGCGCGGTGAGCGGCGGGTACTTCACCACCACACCCGGCGGCAGGTTCGACCCGTCCGGTTACGTGAAGGGATGGGCTATCGAGCGCGCCGCCGCGATGATCACCGCGGCGGGTTCGGCCGAGCACAGCGTCAACGGCGGCGGTGACGTCCAGTGCGTCGGTGATCATGGTTCCGGTCAGCCGTGGCGGATAGGGATCGCCGACCCGCTGCGGCCCGGCACGCTCGCGCTCGTGGTCGCCGGGCGTGACTTTGCCGTGGCCACCTCGGGCGTTGCCGAACGCGGCCCGCACATCGTCAACCCGCACACCGGGCAGCCCGCGACCGACCTGGCCAGCGTGACTGTGGTCGGCCCGGGACTGACCCTGACCGATGCCTACGCCACGGCCGCCTTCGCGATGGGCTCCGGCGCCCGCGACTGGGTCGAGAGCCTGGACGGCTACGAGGCGTTCGCTATCACCAGCCGCGGCGCGGACTGGCAGACCAGCGGTTTCGGCGCCTACCTGACCTGACCGGAGTTACAGCAGCATCGGCTGGCCCGCGTCGTAGACGAGCAGGCCGTCGTCCCGCCGCCGCAGGCCGGGGGAGAGCCGGTGCTCCTCCAGCCTTCCGTCGTGCAGCAGATGCCTGACCGGCACCTCACGCGCCGCCGAGACGAAATCGGCGAGCAGCCGGCGGTGGCAGCGCCACCACAGGCTCTCCGAGCACATCACGGCCGTGACATCCGCACTGGCCTGGGCGAGCACCTCATCGGTCGCGGCGAGAAAATCGCCGGTCCGCATGTGCGCCGCGTAACCCCGGAACATATCCTCGCGCCAGACCACGTCCGGCGAGTCAGGGGGGGCTTTCCTGAAGCCTCCGAGCCGCTTCTCCCAGCGGTAGGCGATGCCGGCCTCCGGCAGCCAGCGTTCCAGCTCGGCTCGCGCGACCTGCGGCTGGCGGCGGCTGCCCGGGGCGGTCCTGATGTCCACGAGCACGACAACGCCAGCGTTCTTGAGCAGCTCGGTCATCCGCTCCGCGGTGGCGGTCCCGTGCCCGAACGTCAGCAGCATCTCAGTTCCGATCTTTAGGCCGGCCCGGTCTCTCCAGTCTGTGCTTCGGGCCCGGCTTTCGCCACGGGCGGCGCGGATCCTTGCTGGGGCTCATCCGGGCTGCCCTGATGAGCGCGGACCATGGCGGTGACCTCCTTCCTGATACCGATCGACGGCCCGCCGATCAGTTCCCAGGAACGGCCGATCCCGAGCAGGAAGCAGATCACGACCAGGATCGCGATCGTGTCCACGTCCCCGGAGTTGCCCGGATGGGCGGTGACGTCGATTCCCGCGAGCAGCTGGATCACGAACGTGAAGGCCAGCCCGACCAGGAACAGCGCATCACGCACCGTGGCCCACCGCACCTGGCGCAGCCGGATCAGCGAAAGCAGCGACGCCACGACGAACGTAAGCCCGACCGCCGCCACGGAAATGGCGGTCGGCCCGATCTTGTGCCCGGGGATCAGCGAAAACAGCGACACCGACAGCGAGTTGGTGAACGCCGTCAGCGCCGCCACCGCGCGGATCCGGTGCACCTGGCCGTCCTTCTCGGCGCGGAGCCGGTCGGAGGCCACCGAGATGGCCACGAACAGCAGCCCGATCAGTGCACCGGCCACGCTCGCGCTGCCCGTGAAGAAGTCATTCATGCTCGTAGGAACCACCTGGTGATTCTTGCAGGCCCGGCCTCGGTCGGCGGGCACGGGCCGGCCGGGATATGCTGCTGCGCGTGCACCGTTGTTTTCCGATCACCCCGCCGACCCGCTCCTAGCGGGGCGATGACCCGCGCGTCGAGCTAACTGAGCCGACGCGCGTTTCCCGTTCCCGGCGAGCACCACCGTGTGCTCCCGTCCGGGGTGAGTGCGGTGCGCCCCGCTTCCGCGACCATTTCCTTCTCGTCGCAGGAGCGATTCCGATGCGTGTCTGTAGAACGATGTCCGCGGCTACCCGCCGCCGGCCCGGCACGGGCCTGCCTTACCTGGCGATGTCCGGCCTGCTGTGGGGGACCGGCGGCCTGACCGGCAGCCTGCTGAGCCGGACCGCCGGCCTGTCCGCGATCTCGGTGGCCGCGTACCGGCTCACCATCGGCGGCGTGCTGATCGTCGCCTTCCTGGCCGCGACCGGCAGGCGCTGGCCCGCGGGCCGGGCCGCCTGGACCCGGATCGCCGTTATCGGCCTGCTGGCCGCGCTGTATCAGGGCTGCTACTTCACGGCGGTCTCGCTGACCTCGGTGCCGCTGGCCACACTGGTCACCATCGGCACCGCCCCGGTCATCGTGCTCGGCGCCGAACGGATGACCGGACGCAGGCCCGGCAAGCTCGCCGCCGCGGCGGCCGGACTAGCCCTGATCGGCCTGGGCCTGCTCGTGGGCCTGCCGTCCGGCTTCAGCCCGACCGCGGTGCTGGCCAGCGCGGGTATGGCGGTGCTCGCGGCGGCCGGCTTCGCCGCGATCACGATGATCGGCTCCCGGCCGGTCGCCGGGGTGGACGAGGCAACCGTGACGGGTTTCGGCTTCACCGCCGGCGGCCTGGCCCTGATGCCGCTAGCGGCGGCGCTCGGCGGGCTCGGCTTCCGGCCTGAGCCCGCGGCCCTCGGCCTGCTCCTCGCCCTGGGCACCGGTCCGACCGCCGTGGCCTACACGCTGTATTTCCGCGGCCTGCGGACCGCCGCGCCCAGCAGGGCCGCGCTGCTGGCCCTGCTGGAACCCCTGACCGGCACCATCTTGTCCGCCCTCATCCTGGGGCAGCGGCTGAGCGCGACCGGGATCACGGGCGCGGCCATCCTCGCCATGGCCGTGATCCTCACGGTGCGCTCCGGCGGAGTCGGCAGCATGGACGGAGCCGACGGCGTTGGCGGCGACAATCGCGGCGATGCTGAGCCATGCGCTCCACGGCAGCCTCTGACCGGGGATCACCAGGCCGATGACCGCGGCCAGCACGGGATTGACGCTCTTGACATCCTCCCTCGCCTGAAGTGAAGGCGGGGATTCCAGCTACTACGCCGATTGGACCAGCAGCTGAGGTTCGCGGTTC
>PMST01000345.1 GCA_003168295.1 Actinomycetota bacterium | reverse complement strand
ACGAGCACCGGCATCCGGACCGTCGCTGGATCCGAGCGGGTAAACACGACACCGAGCACGACCGGGATGGCTGCCACCACCGTGCCGAGGAGAGTGCCGAGGGCGCCCCCGAGCCTGTCGCCCGTGAATCCGTCGGCGGGCCTGGGCACGGGACTGCCGGCCCGCTTCTCCATCGGGTAGGGCAAGGTGACGGTGAAGATGCCGCCCAGCCCCAGGGCCGCGCCGATCCCGGCGAGATCCACCGCCATGCCCAGGAACCCGTCTACCGGATGCTTGGCCACGGCCGCGAGGCCGAAGGAGATCACCGTGAGCAGCGGCACCGCGACCATGCCGAGCGCGATGTTCTGGCCGGAGAAATAGGCGCGCAGGGCGCGGCGTCCGGTCAGAGCCATCGCCTCGAGGCCGAAGCCCGGTCCGCTCAGCCCGATCGAGTTGGAGTGCAGGACGGCCATGAGTGCGGACCCGAAGACGGCGCTGCTGATCAATCCGCCGAGATACCCATGGGTCAAGATGATGCGGATGGACACGGCGATCATGACGACCACGGTGATGCCCCAGTAGACGAGCGAGCTGGGTTCGCGGCGCTGATAGATCCAGAACCGGGCGGCCACCGTGCCGCGCAGCCCGTACCGGCCGAACGGCAGCGCCACCCCGCGCACCGCCGATGACTGCGTGCTGCTATCGGCCGTCACCAGGCCGCGGCTCAGCGATCTGATCCACAGTGCGCCGAGGGCGACGACGATGGCGGCGAGCAGCGCCAGTCGCAGCACCGCTGTGCCGGGGTGCCCGGTGGAGGCGTCCTGGATCGCGTGCGCGGCCAGGCCCGGCGGGAGCCAGCGCATCCACACGTCGACCCCCGCGAACTTGGCCGGGGACAGCTTGCCCTCGCCGGCCAGCTTCGGCACCAGCTGGGTGAAAAGCTCGTACAGGGCGAAGATCGGGATGACCAGGAGGGCGGCGAAGTCCTTGCCGCGCCGTGAGCGCAGCATCCCGGCCAGGCTCGCGGTCACGAACCGGGCCAGCGTGATGCAGAACAGCACCTCGAGCACCACCGCGAGCAGGGCGATGAGCAAGCCGAGACCGCCGCGGGCCAGCCCGACGGTCACCCCGAGCAGGCCGACCAGGTTGGCCAGCGGCCAGGCCCCGGCGGCCGATGCGGCCAGCAGCCCCACCGCGAGCGAGCGCATCCGCAGCGGGTACAGGGCCAGCGTGGCCGGGTCCAGGGTGCCGTCGAGGCCGAAGACNNGGACGAGCGCAGCGCGTTGCGCAGCAGGCGCAGTTTCAGCTGGACGAGGAGCCGAGCCACGACAGTCCCTCCCCGCCGTCGGCCCGCGAGCCGACCAGGTCGATGAACGCCTGCTGCAGGGTCTTGCCGCCGCGCACCTGTTCGGTGGTGCCGGTGGCCACGATCCGGCCCTTGTCGATGATGGTGACGTGGTCGCAGACCTGTTCGACCAGCTCCATCACGTGGCTGGAGAACAGGACGGTCGAGCCGGAGCCGACAAAGCGGGTCAGCAGCCGCCGGATCACGTCGGCCGAGACCGGGTCGACGCCTTCGAGCGGTTCGTCCAGGAACAGCGCCGAGGGATTGTGGATCAGCGCACAGCCGAGCGAGGCCTTCTTGCGCATGCCGGTGGAGTAGTCGGCGACCAGGCGCTTGGCGTCCTCGGCCAGGTCCAGCACCTCGAGCAGCTGCGCGGCCCGGGACCGCGCCTCACCGGCAGGCAGGCCGCGCAGCCGACCGGAGTATTCCAGCAGTTCCTCACCGCTGAGCCGCTCGAATAGCCGGGCCTCGGCCGGAACCACCCCGATGATCGCCTTGGCGGCGGGCGGGTCGGCCCACACTTCCAGGCCGTTGATCACCACCTGGCCGCCGTCCGGCCGCAGCAGTCCGGTCATCATCGACAGCGACGTGGTCTTCCCGGCCCCGTT
Source organism: Actinomycetota bacterium (assembly GCA_003168295.1). Next base: position 14,280 of record PMST01000345.1, on the reverse strand, counting down.
CGGCCCGACCAGCCCGGCGAGGGAACCCGCCGCGATCTCCAGGTCGATCCCCGCCACCGCCTCCTTCGCACCGAAGCTCTTGCGCAGCCCGCGCACCGCGATGGCTGGCTCGCCCACGTCCGCCTCCTCGCCCCCAAGTCGGCCCCAAAGCCCGGTCACCAAGCCCGGTCACCAAGCCTACGGCGCTTCGTGGCAGGCTGGTCGGGTGGCTGACTTCACCAACGAGAACCCAGCCTTCATCGACACGGTGGCCTGGGTGCATCTGGAGAACAGCAGGATCCTCTGCGCCCGGCCACGCGGCCAAGACATCTTCTACATCCCCGGCGGCAAGCGGGAAGGCGCGGAAACCGACCTGCAGACCCTGCTGCGTGAGATCACTGAGGAACTGACGGTGGCCCTGCTGCCCGAGACGGTGACGCACGTGGGCACCTATGAGGCGTATCAGCCGCAAGGCCCCGGCGGTGCCGTCGTGCGCATGAGCTGCTATACCGGCGGCTATTCCGGGACGCTGACGGCCAGCGGTGAGATCGACGAGCTGGCCTGGTTCTGCTACGCCGACCGGCCCCAGGTGCCCCTGGTCGACCAGTTGCTCTTCGACGATCTCAAAGCAACTGGTGAACTGGGTTAACCGCTAGAGCCCAAGGATGACGGCGTTACTTGATGGCGACGGCATTGGCAGGCGATCCGATCCCGCCGGGCGCGTTCAACGGCGCGCTGACCCCGAACATCTCATAAACGCCGTCGGCGGCGCAGTCGGCGGCCAGGTCGCTCAGCCACCACAGCTCGCCCAGGGCCATGCCGAACTGGCCGATGAGCATGTGGTGCAGGAATCCGAACGGGTGCGCCTGCGGGCTCCGGTCGGCCGGGAAGACCTCGACGCCGTAGGTATCGCAGGCGATGGCCGCCGCGTGGCTGTTCCACAGGTACTCGCAGATCGCCTCGGTGTGCGCGAGGCCCGGCGCGAAGACGTTGCCGTGCAGCCCATCCTTCACCTCACGCGGCTGCTCCAGGTACCAGGCGGCGAAGCCGGTGTGCAGCAAGATGATGTCACCCGGGGCGAACTCGACCCCGGCCTGGCGCCGGGCCAGTTCCAGGTCGCCGACGTCGAGCGCGACCGGCTCGCCGGGATCATACGGCCGCCCGGCCTCCCGCATCGCCCGCTCGGTGTCCAGCAGGACCGCGCGGCCGGCCATTCCGTGCCAGGCCCAGTGGTCGATGGTGTTCCGGGTGCCCGCCAGCACCTCCTGCTCGGTGGCGCCGTTGTACATCTGGTCCGGCGCGTACCCGACGTGAGCCAGGGAATCCCACTGGCTGGAGGCCTGCGGGTAGAAGTTGTCGTAGACGTCGTCGAAGCCTGCGCTGCCCGGCTGGTGCAGCACCTGATGCCGCGGCACCCCGCGGAAGGTCGCCAGCGCCGGCGAGATACTGCCAAGCGGCAGGTCCAGGCAGAAGACCTGTCCCCGCCGGATCAGCCGGGCCGCCGCGGCGATCCGCTCGGGTGTCATCAGGTTGACCAGCCCGAGATTGTCGCCCTCGCCGAACAGGCCCCATCCGGAGCGGCCGCCGCCCGGGGCGGGCGGGAGGTCGGCGTAGCTCGGCAGTTCAGACATCGTGCCCCTTCCCCATCAAACCCTTCCGGCGCATGCCGCGCATCTTACGCTGGGCGGGTGGAGATCTTCACCTTCCTGTTCACCGACATCGAGGGCTCATCCGCCGGGCCGTCCCCGCGATCGCCGCCAGCCTGGCCGCCTACGCCGGGCTCGCCTTCGCCACCGCGCTGTGGCTGCGCGAGCATTACGTCACGCCGCTGGTCACCCACAACCCCAACAGCCAGATCCTCCAGGCCGACCACCCCGCCACCAATAAGATCGGGCCGAACACGTTTCAGACGTTCTTGAACGCGGTGGGCTACCTTACCCAGCACGGCTACACGTTCTGGGTGAGCTACCAGCCTGGCAGCCGGTTCTGGCCATTCCAGTGGATCGAGGGCGGCTGGCTGCTCGCGCTGTCCGTCCTGCTCATCGCCGCGACCGTCTGGCTGGTCCGCCGCCGCGCCGCCTGAGCCGCCCGGCAACCGCGGCTCAACCCGCCAGCAGCCATCGTCCCGGCAACCGCGGCAACCAGGGCCACCACGCCGAAGATCACCGCGCCCCTGGTACACGGCCAAGACCCAGCCGTCCACCGCGGACATGGCCGCCAAGCTCCGCCGCGTCATCATCGCCGCAAGATTTAAGGCAACTCGCCCCGACGAGCCAACACCCGAAGAAATCCGAGTCATCCGCCTGGCCTGGGAAGACCTCGCCGCATAACCGCGAAAGTCGAGTTATCTTGTTCATTACCTAAATGTTCACAGGATCTGGCTTAGCGGCACCTGGCGACGGTAAAGTAAATCCGGGCCAATGAAAAAAGCGGCGAAAGAGACAGAAGGGGAGAAGGATCGGGGCCGATGCTACCGAGAAGACAACCGGTGGAAAGGCAGGGGCCATGGGCGGAATATGCGTAAGATGCCACGAACCGGTCGCCGACGACGAGGCGTTCTGTGGCGGCTGCGGGCAGCCCACGGCGGCCGCGCAGCCCAGGGACGCTGGGCTGGTCAGAACCGTCATCAGCGCTGCGATGCCGGGAGCCCGGCCCGCTGCAGAAAGCCGGCCGGCCCGTCATAGTGATTCGGTGCTGGATGCCGTCACGCTCGGCGAGGCCGTAGCAGATGGCCTCCGGCTGCTCTACTCCGAGCCCGAGGAGTCCTTCGATCCGCTCGGCAATTGGAAGCTGTTCAGGCAATTTGCCATGCACGCGATTTTGTATTCCCTGGTCTATGGTGCGCTCGCCATCGCTTTTGGATTGGTGTTCGGGCTCCTTGCCCTCATCGGCCTTGGTATCAAAGTCTTTGCGCTGTGGTACCTAGGCGCGGGGCTCGTGTGGCTGCTCTTCTTCTGCCTTTACCTGTTTATCCCGGTACCGGCCCAATTGTCGGAATGGAAGATTCTGGTCGACGGCAAGGCACCTGTCGCGCCGGTCATATTCGATCACATCGCCTGGACTCTCCAGCGACGTCAGACACCGCTCGACGAGGCCAAGGTCCGCAGGCTGAAGCTGGCAGGCGGGGAAGGCCGTGACTACCTCGAGGTTCGCCGCGCTCTGTTCAGCGGCTTCGTCTGCTGCTTCGCGTACGGGGAGGACCTGTACGTGGGCTGGACGTTCTGGCTCCGGGTCTCCCCGCTGCGCTGCTTCCTGATGTTCCTGGCCAGGTTGTGGCAGATCTTGATGCGACGCGGAACTGACTTGCACGTGACACTGCGCTACGACTACGCCAAAGCCATGCGGGAAGCCATGCACAATTCGGCGCGCGAGGGAGTCGAAGTGGCCATCGGCGAGCTGCGCGCGCAGGGGGAAGGCACGGCCAGCTCCCTGCAGGTCGCGGTCACTGACGTAAGCCTCTAACGCGACCCGGCCAGCCTGGCCACTCTTACCGCCCATCCAGGCCGGCCGTTGTGCGATGGCACAGATTCCCCGCCTTTCGGGAAAGGCGGCCACTAAGATAAGTGTCAGCTCAGGACGAACTGGCCGGCTTTCCCAGCGAGGAACCGGCCTCTTGACAAAGCAACCCGGGCGCCGCTCAATAGACGTAAAGTAAGGGCAGCACATTACTTACCGGGCTATTGACGAGCGAATCAGGAGACGCTTTGGGGGGTTCTCGGCGATTCTGCGTTCAGTGCGGCCAGCAACTGAAGCCGGACTCGCGATTCTGTGTGGCCTGCGGGCATGCTGCCACGGGAGTCGCTCCGCCCCGGACCGGCCAGACCCACAGCGAACAGGTAACTCAGACAAACAGCGAACAGGTGACTACCGCCAGCGGGTACGAGGCCACGTCGACCATGCCCGTTCCCGCCCAAGACGATGCCGTTCACCCGAGTTCACCAGCCGCTGACTTGACGTGGCCATCGAAGGATTCATACCGCCCTGCCAACTCCACCCCCGAGCCGGCAAAGCGCGCGCTCCCGCCCTCGCCTGCTGAGTTCTCACCCTCGCCCGGTGAGTTCCCGTCCCCGCCCGATAAGTTTTCACCCTTGCCCGATGAGTTCCCGCCTCCGCCTGCCGAGGCGGCTGGCCTCTTCGGTCTGCGCGACCGGCCACCGAGTCAGCCGCGTTCCCGGCGGCCGTTTGCGCTAGTCGTTGCCCTGCTGGTGCCGGCCGTAATAGCCGCCGTGGTGGTCTTTTTCGTGCTGCGGCCGTCTCATGCCACTCGGCCCAGCGCAGCCGCGACCCCGACCAGCGCAGGCGATCAAAGGAGCGTGCAGGCCACATCCGCGACACCGTCGGCTAGCTCCGCCTCATCGTCAGCGCATATCTCTGAGCGGCAGGCAGCGACCAGCCTCGCCGGGCTCCTCAGGCAGAGCGTCGCAGATCGCAGTTCCATCAAGGCGGCGGTCAGCGACGTGAACCAGTGCGGACCCTCGTTGAACCAGGACCCGCAGATGTTCCAGAGCGCCGCCACATCGCATCAGCAGTTGCTCAGCCAGCTTTCCAGCCTTCCCGGGCGTTCCGCGCTGCCCGCCGCCATGCTCCAGTCGTTGACGAGCGCGTGGCAGGCGTCGGCCGCGGCGGATAAGGATCTCGGCCAGTGGGCACAAGATGAAGTCTCCAACGGGTGCACTCAGAACGACCAGGCAGACACCAATTTTCAGGCTGCCGTCGGCCCTGACGGTCAGGCCACCACCGCAAAGAGGGCCTTCGTCAGTCAATGGAATTCCGTTGCCTCGCAATACGGGCTGACTACCTACCAATGGAACCAGTTGTGACCTAGTACCGCTTAACTGTCCCCATCGCAGAACGCCCAGACGTGCCACCTCTCCACCCCACTAGTCGTCTCCCGCCACCAGGAAGCTATTCCGAATTTATTGCGGATCGTTATCACTCCCATGGCGATGGGTGGCAAGTCTCCAAAAAGCCGAGTTGCCCGCACCTGATACACCGGACGAAATATTCCTTTTGTCGGTTTAATCGGCCCGGGATGGTGATCCACGCTGGGGAGCGCGTGCACCAGCGAAACCAGCGAAACCCACCGTCCCGGCTCACTGGCTGGGCTCGGCTCTCTACCCGCTCGACTCTCCGCCCAGCGCGCGCACTTCCCCGGTCACGATGACACCGTCTTCCGCCCGCACTAGCACGAACCCTTCGAACCCGGCCGCCTCGAGCCGCTTGAGCTGTGCCCCGAACTTCCCGCTGCGCCGCACGACCTCCACCACCTGCTCCAGCCCGCTGGCCCGTCGCATCTCTCGCGCCACCGCAAGCGCGTCCGCCACCGGCACGTCGCCCTCCACCAGCACGGCGATCGCGTCCCGTGACTGCTGCCGCGACAGCAGATCTACGATCCGCTCGAACCCGATGGAGAACCCGCAGGCTGGCACGTCGTGCCCCAGCGACCGGCCGATCAGCCGGTCGTAGCGCCCGCCGCCGGCCACTGAGCCGCTCATCTCCGGGTGGATGATCTCGAAGACCTGCCCGGTGTAGTACCCCATCCCGCGCACTAGCGTCGGGTCGAACTGCCAGCTCAGCTCGCGCTCCGCCGCCAGCCGGTCAAGCACGGAAACCGTAGCGGACAGGTCTTCGACCACCTCTGCGGGCAGCCTAGGCAGGCTGTCGGACAGCACCCCCGCCAGCTTGCTCGCGGGCACGTCCACCAGCCCCTGGATCTTCTCCGCCACTGCGGCGACACCAGCCGCAGAAAACCCGAGTTCAGCCAGTTCGGAACGCACCCCGTCCCAGCCGATCTTGTCGAGCTTGTCCAGCGTGATGAAGAACGCGTCCCACGTCGACTCAGGCACTCCGGCGTCGGCCGCCAGCGCGGCCAAGAGCCGCCGGTCCGACAGCCGGATCGTCGTCCCCTCAAGCCCGACAGAAGCCAGCGCCTCGCTGGTCGCCTCGATCAGCTCCGTCTCGGCCAGCACAGAAGGCTCGCCGATCATGTCGATGTCGCACTGGTAGAACTGGCGGTACCGGCCCCGCTGCGGCCGGTCCGCCCGCCACACCGGCCCCACCTGCAGCGCCCGGAACGGCATCGGCAGCGACGCGTGGTTGTTCCCGTAGAAGCGGGTCAGCGGAACTGTCAGGTCGTACCGCAGCCCGAGGTCGACTAGCTGCCGCAACGACGTGTCGGCCGTCACCTCCGGCGGCAGCCCGCGTCGCAGCACCTGGAAGATGAGCTTCTCGTTGTCCNNCCGAACCGCCGGTACACCGCGGAGATCGACTCGAGCACATGGTCACGGACCGCGACGTCAGCGGGCAGCAGGTCCCGCATTCCCCTGGCCGGACTGTTATCGATCTTCATTGTGCCTTCCTGCCCACGGTGCCAGACGCCGTACGTACCTCATTCTGAGCCGTCGTCGACGGCACAGGCACCCGCCGGACAGCACCTGCAATGGTAAAGGCCTCTAGCCCGCGCGTCGCGTCTATTAGCGACCGCCTGCCGGCTCAACGGCCCGCCGGTCCCCGCCCCGCCAGCACCAGCGCGCCGACCTGGAAGCCGAGGACCACGCACAGCACCGCGGGCACCAGCACATCCCGCACCCCAGGCACCCAGCCGGCCGCCAGGCTGCTCCTGATGATCCCGCCGAGCACCCCGAACAGCACCGCACCCACCGCAGGCCAGATGAGCAGCCCAGCCCGCTTGGACACCAGGAAACAGTGCTCCGCCGAGCCGCAGTGGACCGGGATGCGCGCGTCCGCCGGAAGCGTGACCGCGCCCCGCCCCGAAGCCGCGACCATCGCCAGCAGCAGCACGCCGCCCACCGCCAGCGACGCCATCATCCCGTCAGCGTACCGAGGTTGCCGGCCACCAGGGCCAATAAGGTGGCCGGCCGCCAGGGCAATTAGGGAGTCATGCGCCGCCCCCGGCCGGTTTACGGGGCGCTGATGGTGAGCGCCGTTTCGGCGCTGGCGCTGCCGCTCCCGTTGCTGGCTACCACCAGGACCTGGTAGGTTCCGGCCGGCAGCCGGGTGTGGCTGTCGGTGTAACCGTAGTAGGGCACCGAGACCCGGCCCGCGGTACGCGCCGGCCTGGCGATCTGCCGGACCACGCTACCGTCGGCCGCCAGCACCAGGACCGTAACGTCAGCCGCCTGACCGATCCGGAAACTGATGGTCGTGTCGTTGCTTCCGGTGCCGATCAACTGCGCCGGGCTCAGGCTCAGCCCGCTGACCCAGCTGCTGCCGGCGGCCGGGGCCGGGCTGGCCGGAGAGCCTGACGGGCTGGCCGGAGAGCCTGACGGGCTGGCCGTGGGCGCCGGGGTGCTGGCGGTCGGGGTCGGCGTGGTGCCCGTCGGCTGGGTGACCGGGGACGATGGCGCCGGCGAGGACGGCGTCGGGTCAGACTGGGCCTGGGCGGACTGCGCCACGAAGCCTTTCCAGACATCCTGCGAGGCCTGGTCGGTCAGCTGCAGCGTCGGATACTCCGCGACGCCGTTGAACACCGTGGCGAACAGGGCGCCGCTGCTCAGCAGGTAGTTGCCGACCTCCGTCATCCAGGCCGGCCGGCCGGTGGCCGTGGAGAGACCGAATTCAGCGAACCCGTAGGGTAGTCCGACGCTTTCGGACGCCGCGATGCACGGGCCCATGAAATCGGCCGGCGAGGTGGGCTGCGGGTTGACGTTCGTCGCACTGCCCACCGGATAGGCGTCCCAGCCGAGCGTGCTGATGATGCCGCCGCCAGGCAGGTAGGACTTCCAGTCCCGGCCGGAAGCCTTGACCAGATCCCAGGACATCAGGATCAGGGTGGAGTGCAGATCCGGATTGTGCGCGGCACCCGCGAGCGCGGCCACCCGGGCCCAGGCTGCCTTGTAGTCGGCCAGGGTGAACTCCCCGGCCGCGATGTTGTCCTCGGGCTCGTGATAGTAGGAGTAGTAGATCGGGTGGCCGGTCGGCGCGGTGTCAAAGAAATGCGTCAGCGTCGCGTCGTCGGCACCGGACAGGATGTCCTTCGGCAGCGCCTTGAAGCTGACGATAACCGCCGAGTCATTGGCCCCGGCCTGGCCGCCGTCCCACGCGTTGGAGGCCGGCAGGCCCGGGTAATAGACCCGGACGATCGGCATCCGGCCGAACTGCGCCGTAGTCTGTGCGAGGCCTTCATACCCCACCGAGGCTCCGAAGAGCGGTACCGACGAACTGGCCGCCGCAATCCTGGCCGGCGGGGTGTGCCCCCGGCTGGTCACGAAGAGCACTCCGGCCAGCACGCTGACCGCGGCCAGCACGGCCATCGCGGTGAAGCGCACCTTGACGGCCAGGCGGCGGCGGCTTCTGGCCGACGCCCTCAGCGGCGTCCTCAGCGGCGCGAGAACTTCGCTGTGCCGACCATGGGGCCTTCGCTCCATCCGTGCTCCTCTCCTCGGTGCCTGCCGGTGAAACCGGGCCGGATAGCCCTGCGGCGGCATGCCCGCAGCCTTCTGGCCCTACCAGAACCCCTTATCTCACTGCGATTCTGAGGGATATGGCGACAGCGGGTGAATAAGCCAAGATATTAATTGAATTAAACAGCTTCAGTCCCCTGAACTGCGAAATCTCCAATATTACGGAAATCTTACGCATCCCTGTGCAGCATTTTACGACACTTATAGTGTCAGGGTGTTTCCAAAACGTAATCTACATTTATAGCTGTTAGTGTCGGCCTGTTTTCAAACCGTGATGTACCGAATTTGTCAAACTGTGACCTGCCAATGACGGCATCCCGCGCCCAACGCCTGCCCGATCGAGGAATCCAGGCCGCGACCGCGCGAAATTCTGAGAAAGTAGTGAAGGTGACGTCGGCCTCGAGTTGAGTGAGTCGTGCCATGCTGATCGTTGAGCTTTCCAACCATCCGGCCGACATGCTCGACGACGCGTCGCGGCGGCGCGAGGCGGCCGGGAAACGCGCCCTGGCCCGCTATGAGGACGAGCTGATCCAGTATCGCGCTCGGGTCCAGACCGTCCGGGTGAAGCGTGACCGGGCCCGGGCCGAGCATCGCTGGGGGGTCTGGCTGCGGTTGGTGGTCGCCGCCTGGACCGAGAAGCGCCGGGTGCCCAGCCGTCCGGTCCTGGCGGCCAGGTCCACTGATACCGAACAGATACTCAAGGCCGGGATCGCGGGCGAGGAACTGGTCGCGGTCGAGCTGGGCCGCGCGCTGGACGACGACTGGACGCTGCTGCGCGGGTACCGGAACCGGCGTGGTGAGATCGACCACCTGCTGCTCGGCCCGCAAGGCCTCTTCGCGATCGAGGTGAAGAACCTCAACGCCACCGTACACATCGATGGTGACCGCTGGCAGGCCGACAAGTACGACAATTACGGGAACCTGGTCGAGCAGCGGCCGATCGCGGACCGGAGGGGGCGCTCGCCGAGCATGCAGGTCAACGAGCCGGCCGACGCGCTGGAACGATTCCTGCGCGAGCGCGGCCAGCCGGTCACGGTCCAGCGCGTGGTCATCCTCGCTCACCGCAGGTCAAGGCTCGGCCCGTCCCGCAACCCGACCGTCCCGGTCGGAACCTCGACCGGTTACCTGCTAAGCCTGGTCGGCGACTCGGCCGATCAGCTCGACGCCAAACAGCGGGCCGGCGTCCAGCGCCTGATCAGGCACGACCACGACTTCCACACCAGAAGCCGCGCCGCCGGATCGCACGGCCGCCGCCCGCCCGCCCCGAACCGCTAGCCCGCCGCCAGACCCCGCATCCCCTCGCCCGCCTCTATCATGGCGATCTGGCATCAACAAGGCAGACGAGCGGGAGGAAACGTGGCGGGCGGCCATCAGCTGCGGCTGTATAACTCGCTGGGTCGGCGGGTGGAGGACTTCACTGCGTCGGGCGACGTGACAGGCATGTACAGCTGCGGGCCGACCGTGTACGCGTTCCCGCACCTGGGCAACATGCGCGCGTGGGTGTTCTCGGACACGGTGCGCCGTGCGCTGCGGTGGAAGAACGTCGCGGTGCGGCACGTCATCAACATCACCGACGTGGGACACGCGGTCGCGGACACCAACACCGGCGAGGACAAGCTCGAGGTGGCCGCCGCGCGTGAGCACCGTTCGGTGCTGGACATCGCCGCGTTCTACACCGATATCTTCTTCGTCGACCTTGCCGCGCTGAACATCCTGCCCGCCGACGAGTACCCCCGGGCCAGCGCCTACGTGCCGCAGATGATCGAGTTTGCGGCCGAGCTGGAAAGAAAGGGCTTCACCTACCGGCTGCCTTCCGGCTTGTACTTCGACACCGCCAAGGACCCCGGTTACGGGGAGCTGGCCCAGATGGACGCCGAGGGGCAGCTGGAAGCGGCCCGGGTCGAGCACGTCGAGGGGCGCCGCCGCAAGACCGACTTCGCGTTGTGGCGGGCGGAGGAGCCGGGCCAGCGCCGGTTGATGCGCTGGGACTCCCCGTGGGGCTGGGGCGCGCCCGGCTGGCACCTGGAGTGCTCGGTGATGAGCATCGCCTTGCTCGGCCCGCACTTCGACATCCACACCGGCGGGGTAGATCACCGCGAGCTGCACCACGTCAACGAGATCGCGCAGAGCGAGGCCTACCTCGGCGACGGCAAGCCGTGGGTGCGGTACTGGCTGCACACCGAGTTCCTGCAGCTGGGCGCCCGGAAGATGGCCAAGTCGGCGGGCGGGGCCCCGCGGCTGGCCGACCTGACCGAGGCCGGCTACCACCCGATGGCCTACCGGCTGTTCCTGCTCGGCGGCCATTACCGCAGCCAGCTCGATTTCACCACCGCGGCGGTGGAGGCGGCCCAGGCCACGCTGCGCAGGCTGGTGGCACGAATCCAGCCGCTGCGCCCGCTGCCCGCCATCGAAACGCTCGCCGACGCCGAAGGACGCGTGAAGGACGACCCGGCCGCCGAACGCATCCTGGACACGATCGACGCCGCGATCGCGGCCGACCTGAGCACCCCGAGGATCCTCGCGGCTCTCCAGGACGCCCTGCGTGACCCGGATATCACGCCGGACGGCCAGCGCGCGGTGGTCGCCTCCGCCGATGCCCTGCTCGGCCTGGGCCTGGCCGCCCTCGAGCCGGAAGACCTGGTGCACCGCCGTGCGCCCGCCGACCTGTCGCCCGAGGAAAACCGCGCCATCGAGCAACTGGTCGCCGACCGCACCCAAGCCCGCCAGGCGCGCGACTGGTCCCGCGCCGACCAGATCCGCGCCGAGCTAGACGAGCTCGGCGTCACCCTCACCGACACCCCAGAAGGCCCGACCTGGCACCTCCGCTGAGCCGCCCCGACAGGATCGCGGATCAAAACCCCCGTTCCAGGGGAGGCAAAGAAATGACAGAAAGCACCAGCCGCCAGGCCCCAAAAGGGCGGCTCGCGCAGGTCATCGCCACCCGCGGCGGCCTGGCTCCGCCCGAGGCGCCGTTCGTGATCGAGCACCGCGAAGCCCTGATCTACATGCTCTGCGAGGCGGCCGAACTCGAGCACGGCATCATGTGCCAGTACCTGTACGCCGCCTTCAGCCTGAAGCAGTCCATGGCCGAAGGGCTGACCGCCGCCGAGCTAGCCGCCGTCACAAGCTGGCGTAAGCGGATCAGCCACGTGGCCGCGCAGGAGATGCTGCACCTGTCCCTGGTGCAGAACCTGATGTCTGCCATCGGGGCGGCCCCGCACCTGTCCCGGCCGAACTTCCCCCAGCCTGCCAGGCACTATCCCGCGGGCGTCCACCTGGCGCTGCTGCCGTTCGGCGAGCAGGCACTCCGCCACTTCATGTTCCTCGAGCGCCCCGAGGGCATGGACATCGACGACGCCGACGGGATGGCCGCCTTCGGCCGGGCCCTCCCGGTCATGCGGGAAACCGACATCGTCCCGCGCCCCCAGGACTTCCGGACCGTCGGGCACCTGTACCGGTCCATCGAGGCCGGCATCGCTCACCTGACCGAAAAACACGGTGAGCGCTGGCTGTTCGTCGGCCCGCCGCGGGCCCAGGCCACCCAGCAGTACTTCGGCTGGCCCGAACTGGTCGCGGTGACGGACGCAGCCTCGGCCCAGCGGGCCATCGACGAGATCCTCGAGCAGGGCGAGGGCCCGCGCGGCCAGTGGCAGGACGCGCACTTCGGCCAGTTCGTCCAGATCCTCGATGAGTACCTCGACCTCCGCGAGTCCAACCCGGCCTTCGACCCGGTCCGTCCGGTGGTCCTCCTCAACGTGCGCCCGGCCGAGCGCGACCCGGACATTTCCCTGGTCACCGATCCGCTGACCACCCAGGTCATGGACCTGTTCAACGTCTCCTACGAGATCTTGCTGCTGCTCCTGCAGCGGTTCTTCGCCCACACCGAAGAAACCGACGTCCAGCTCAAGGCGCTCGCGGACGCCGGCGTCGCGCTGATGGGTTCGGTGGTCAGGCCGCTCGGCGACCTGGCGACCACGCTTCCGGCCGGCCCGGAGTACCCCGGCCGCAATGGCTCCCCCAGCTTCGAGCTGTTTTACGACACCGACTACGTGCTGCCGCACCGGGAAGCGGCCTGGATCCTGCTCACCGAACGCATCCAGCAGGCCGCCGAGTTCTGCACACCCGCGATGCCGTGCGCACCGCGGGTCGCCGACCGTCTCGGCGCGATCCGCTCCAGCCTCAACGACGTCGCGCAGTCCCTCGCCGCCCACCTGCCGCCGAGCGCCACCGAAACCCCGGCCCCGGCCGAGGACCTCGACTCCCTGCTCTCCCAGGCCAAAGAAATTTACCGAACGAACAGCGCTTTCACCGCCCACCCAGGCGCCTCGCTGTCCTCCCTGGCCGCCATCCTGACCTCCGCCTACCAGGCTCTCCCCGCCCCCGCCTCGTCCCCCGTCCCCGCTCATGCCCCGGCCCCCCTCCCTGCCCGCATCGTGGCGCGCCTGGTTCACAGCGTGCTGCGTCCCCTGGCAGACTCGTTGTCCGACCTGTCCTCGCCCGCCACACCCGGTCAGCCCGCCGCCCAGGAGCCCGCCCCCCAGAAGCCCGCGCCTTCCCTCTGGGATGTCGCGGTCGCCGCTACCGACCTGCGCGTCCGCCTGGGTGCCGCCGCACCGGCCGGGTTGCTCGAGGCCGTCGCGGCCCTGCAGGACGTAGCCGTCGGGCAGGCGCCGGCGGGGGAGCGGGCCCAGCGGATATCCGAGCTCGAGCAGCGGCAGCGCGGCCTGCCGACCGCCATCGTGACCGCCGCCAACGGCCCGTACCTGGTCACCAACGTCGCCGCGGTCCGCGACCACCTGGGCACCCAGCTGCCCGTACCGCCGCAGCTCGCCCTGTGCCGGTGCGGCGGCTCGTCGCTGAAGCCGTTCTGCGACGGGACGCACGTCGGTACCGGCTTCACCGGCGGCAAGGACCCGCACCGGGTGCCCGACCAGCGTGACACCTACCCGGGCCAGCAGGTCACGATCTTCGACAACCGGGGCATCTGCCAGCACTCCGGTTTGTGTACCGACCGGCTGGCCGCCGTGTTCCGTGCGGGTAAGGAGCCCTTCGTCGCGCCGAGCGGCGGCCGGATGGACGAGATCGTCCGGGCGGTGCGCGACTGCCCGTCCGGGGCGCTGAGCCTGGCCGTCGACGGCGAGGAGGCGCGCGGCCTGGCCGACTGGCATGACCGGCGCGAGCCTGCGATCGAGGTCACCCAGGACGGTCCCTACCGGGTGACGGGCGGCATCCCGCTCACCGCTGCGGCGGCCGCCGCCGTGCCCCGGGCCGAAGGGGCGTCCCGCGAGCACTACGCGCTCTGCCGCTGCGGTCACTCGCAGAACAAGCCGTTCTGCAGCGGCATGCACTGGTACGCGGGGTTCCGCGATCCCGTCCGCGCGCCCGGCGCGGAGCCGACGCTGTTCGACTGGGCCGGCGGCCTGCCCGCGCTGACCCGGATGACCCGCCTGCTGTATGAGAAGCACGTGCCCGCCGACGACCTGCTGGCTCCGCTGTTCGCCGACACGCTACCGGACCACCCCCAGCGTGAGGCCGCCACCCTCGCCGCCGCCTTCGGCGGGCCACCGGCGCCGGCGCCGGCCGTCGGGGCTGCGGGGGCGGCAGGGGCCGCGGCGACGCAGCGGTCGTGCGTGTGGCCGGGCTTCACCAAGGAGCAGCGGTCGCGCTGGGTGACGCTGGCCAGCCTGGCCGCCGACGAAGCGGCCCTGCCCGCCGACCCCGAGTTCCGCGCNNACCGCAGCTGGCCCCCCACCCCGTTGGGACTGGAGCCCCGCCGGGTCGCCCCCGGAAACCCCTCCCGAAACCCCCGCCCAGGACAGCGACGGTGACGACCAGCCGCCGACCGCGCTGCCGGGGCCCGGCGAGACCGTGAGCTTCG
>PMST01000327.1 GCA_003168295.1 Actinomycetota bacterium | reverse complement strand
TATTCGGTCTTGCGGAACTCGGCTATGGCTATAGCTAGCATCACCACGCCGATCACGGCGACCATGGCCACGGATAGGCCGATGGGAACCAGCCAGCCGTCCCAGGTAACGCCGGGGCTAAGTGCCTTCAGAGCCAGCGGGCTGACCGACAGGTGAGCGAACACCGCGTGCCGCATCGGATCGACAATGTACGTGAGCGGATCGATGCGGGTCAGCACCGTGAGCCAGGCGGGCAGCCCGTTCAGCGGGTACAGGGCGCCGGACAGGAAGAACAACGGCAGCACGAGCAACTGGGTAAGCGCCATGAACGCCTGGATCTGCTTGATCCTGGCCGCCATCATCACGCCGAACGCGGTGAGCGTGAAGGCCAGCAGCAGCAGCTCCCCCACCAGGGTGAGCAGCAGGGTCGGCGAATACGGCACGTGGGCCACACCGGCCAGAGCCAGGAAGATGATCCCCTGGAACGTGGCGACCGTGGCGCCGCCCAGGCACTTGCCGACCACGATCGCCCACCGGCGCACCGGCGCGACCAGCATCTCGCGCAGGAACCCGAACTCGCGGTCCCACACGATCGACGCGGCCGAGAAGATCGACGTGAACAGCACCGACATCGCGAGCACGCCTGGGTAGATGAACGTCTCGAAGTCCACTCCGGCGGGCAGACCATGGGAGGCGAGCCGGCCCAGCCCGTTGCCGAGCACGAACAGGAACAGGAACGGCTGCACCAGCGACGTGACCGCCCGCAGCCGGTCGGTGCGGAACCTGATCAGCTCACGCCGCCAGACAATGCTGACCGCGCGCAGGTCGGCGCGGATGCTCCGCTCGGGGACTGCGACCCGGATGAGCTCGGTAAGATCCCGCTCCTGCGCCTCGAGCGCGTCCTGGGCCGAAGTGTCTTCGGCGGGAATGTCTTTGGCGGGGATGTCTTTGGTCGCCATGGCTACCTCCGGCCGAACCGCGTCGCGATCATCCGGTTACGGTCACCGACGGTCGCCTCGGCATCACGGATGGTCTTACCCGTGTAGGACATGAACACATCGTCGAGCGACGGCCGCGACACGCTCACCGACTGGATGCCGATCGGCATGTCGGCGAACAGCCGGGGCACGAAGTGCTCGCCCGACTCCACCGAGAACGTCACCAGCCCCTCGTGCATCGCCGCCTCGATACCGAACACCTCGGCCAGCGAGCGGATAGCTTCCTGATCGTCCGCCGTGCTGATCTGCACCCGGTCCTTGCCGATGGAAGCCTTCAGCGCTTCCGGGGTATCGATCGCCACGATCTTCCCGTGGTCGATGATCGCGATCCGGTCGCAGTGCTCCGCCTCGTCCATGTAGTGCGTGGTGAGGAAGATCGTGATGTCCTCGCGCTTCTTCAGGTCGTTGACGTACTCCCAGATCGAAACCCGGGTCTGCGGGTCAAGCCCCACCGTCGGCTCGTCGAGAAACAGCACCCGCGGTGCGTGCAGCAGGCCGCGGGCGATCTCCAGGCGGCGCTTCATGCCGCCTGAGTAGGTGGCGACCACGCCGCCCCGCCGGTCCCACAGCCCGACCATTTCGAGCACCTGGCGCAGCCGCGGCGCGAACGCTGCCTTGGGCACCCCGTACAAATCGGCGTGAAAGCGCAGGTTCTGCTCCCCCGTCAGGTAACTGTCCAGCGTGGTGTCCTGGAAGACCAGGCCGATGTTGCGGCGTACGGTGTCCCGCTCCCGGACGACGTCGTGGCCCGCCACCCTGGCGGTCCCCGAGGTGGGGTCCGCCAGGGTGCACAGAATCTTGATGGTGGTGGACTTGCCAGCGCCGTTCGGCCCCAGGAAGCCGAACGTCTCGCCGGCGGCGACCTCGAAATCGATGCCGCGGACGGCATCGATCTCGCCGTACTTCTTGGTCAGCTGGCTGACCGAGATCGCCGGAGTCACCCTTGTGTGTCCTCCCCCGCTTCCTCGCCGTCTGAGGCGAGGATACGGTACAGCGCCCGGCGGGTGTCGGCCAGGATCTTGCCGGCCTGGGCGACCTGGGCCGCCGAGCCTGCCTGCGACACCTGCGAGACGGCCACCATGACCTGGCCGATGATGCTTCGCAGCTGGACCTCGGCGTCGCCGACGCTGCCGGTCACGGCATCCCAGGACGCCCTGAGCTCGTCAGCGTGCTCGGTGACGTACGCCTGGCCTTCCTCGGTCAGCGTGTACATCCGGCGCCGGTCTTCGCCGGCCTCCTGCCGTTGCGTCTTGATCAGGGCCTCGTCCTCGAGCTGCTGCAGCGCCGGGTACACCGACCCCGCACTCGGCCGCCAGACGCCCTCGGTGCGCGCGCCGATCTCCTGGATGATCTGGTAGCCGTTCCACGGCTGGCCCTCGGCCAGCAGGTCCAGGATCGCGGCCCGCACGTCACCGCGCCGGACGCGCGGCCCACGGCCGCCGAACCGCGGCGGCCCGAACGGCCCTCCGCGCATCCCGAACTCGAACGGACCGCCCGGGCCGCCACCGAACGGGCCGCCACGGCGACCGCGCTCCCGCCCGTGTCCCCGGTGGCCACCGCGGTGCTCCCGCGGATCCTGTGGGTCTCCCCATGCTTCGCTATGCATTTTGATACTCCTTTGTATGGTTCTAGATCGCTTCTCGATCCATCTCGTTAGGCTAACGATATATCGACGAGAATATTCCTGCAAGTCCGGAACCCAAGTTCTTTCTGCCGAACGGGCCGTGGTGCCAGCCCCAGCCCGATACCAGCCCCAGCGGGGTAGACAGGTGGGCCGGTCTCGACCGGCCAGGTGCCGCCTCGTTAGTCCCCGCCAGCCTCGCTTCCCACAGAAGCAAGGGTCGGCAAATCATCGTGGATCGTTACCTCTCGTATTGGGGAGGTGACGATCCACGATCTAATGAGGCGCGGTCCGGCCGCGTTAGGGATGGGTGGGGAGGGGGTATTCGCGGCGGATGCTATTGCCTAGGCGGGAGATGTCCGCGCCGTATACGTGCATGGAGATGGCCACGTCGTCACCGGTGTTACGGACCCGGTGGATGTCACCGGGCGGCGCGAAGCCGGACACGGTCCCGGCCGGGTTGACATTCCGGGCGGCGAGATTGAGGGCGCGTCCGTCGTCGGTCAGCGCGAAGATCTCCTCGTACTCGCGTCCCTGCAGCACGCCAGTCACGCACCAGGCCACATGGTCATGAATCACGGTCTGCTGGCCGGGCAGCCAGACCATGGCGGAGACCGAGAACGAGCCGTCCGGCTCGGCGTAAAGCAGGTGGCTCTGATAGCAGGCCGGATCCCCGCGCCGCAGCGACGAGGGAAGGAGGACGGCCGGGTCGGGCAGGCCGGCTCGCAGGACGCTGACCACGCGATCGGCGGTCTGCTGCCAGTCAAGCCCGCGGCGGACTTCGGCGCGAACCGCCTGCACGAGGCTGTCCGGACATGTTCCTGCTGGCACCGCCCGGTCGGCTTTGCTGCCCGGTGCGGCTTTATCGGTGCTGGTCAGCGCCATGACACCTCCTCTGTGCTCTCAGGTTAGCGATCATCGGCGTCCCGGCACCAATGCCAATCAATGTCGCAACGCATAGGCAACGTTGATCAATGAGTTAACGTTCATGCACCTTCAGTCCTACCCGCCTGGCCTATCGCCAGCTGACCAGAGGCTGCAGACGACCTCCGATTCTGGGCGAGAAAATGCTCAGGCAGGCCGCCGCTATCGTTCGGCGCTCATGAGCGCGCGGGCCGCGCGGGACCGGGGCTGACCTCGCGGTGAAACAACTCCGAGCAGGCGGGGCAGGCGCAGAACACCGCTCGCTCCTCCGCAGCCAGTACGTGCCGGTGGCTGGCAAGAAGCGGTCCGTGGCAGAAATGGCAGACCGCAGGAAGGCCCGCCCGAGGAGTCCGGGTGATCGTCATAGCTTTTCCTTCCAGCCCTGGATGCGGGCCGTACCCCCCCGAAGGGAGGGCAGAAA
Source organism: Actinomycetota bacterium (assembly GCA_003168295.1). Next base: position 27,309 of record PMST01000327.1, on the reverse strand, counting down.
GGCCAGCCGGTAACCGCGGCTGACACATCACAACCAGCACCTAGTCTGCCACGTGCTGGTGACCGGGCAGACGTCAGGAGGATCCACGTACTAGTCGGCGACGGCTGAGTAGGCGATCACGCCGCGGCGCATCGCGTCGATCGCGGCGCGGGCGGTCGCAGCCACGGTGCGCGATGCTGACGGATCCGGCGGGGCTGACAGGTCCGGCGGAGCTGACAGGTCCGGTCGGGCTGACAGGTCCGGTCGGGCTGACAGGGTCTTCGGGTCGGAAGGGGTGGCGGAAGCGATCTGGTCGAGGAGGTCTATCAGCTGCTTGACGGAGCGGACGAAGTCGCCGGGGGTCAGATCGGGTGACTCGTCGAGTACGCTTTCCAGCCTCGCTCCCCGCGCCCAGCGGTACGCGGCCCAGGCGAAGCCGAGGTCGGGCTCGCGCAGGAACGACAGCTCGTTGTCTTTCTCCAGCTGATCGAGCTCGCCCCAGGTCCTGATCGTGGCGGCGAGCGCCTCGGGCACCGGGCCCTTGGGCAGCCTGGGCGGCTGAGCGTCGTCGGCCTGCCGGGACTCGAACGACAGGGCAGACACGCAGGCCGCGAGTTCGGCCGGGGACAGGCCGTCCCACAGGCCGCGGCGCAGGCATTCGGCGGCCAGCAGGTCAAGCTCGCTGTACAGCCGGGCCAGCCGCTGCCCGTCGGGGGTGACGGTGTCGCCGTCCAGGTAGCTGAGTCGTTCCAGCACGCGGCAGACGCGGCCGAAGGTGCGGGCGATCACGTGCGAGCGGCCGGCCACCCGGCGCTCCACCGCCTCGGTCTCGCGCCGGAGCCGCATGTAACGTTCCGCGTACCGGGCGTGGTCCTCCCGCTCCGGGCAGTCATGGCACGGGTGCCGGCGCATCCGGCGCCGTAGTTCGGCCACGTCTTCGACGGATTCTGGAGCGGTCTGCTCCCAGTCAGCCGCCCGCGTCGGCCGCCTGGCGGCCTTCGAGCCGGCCAGGTCACGACTGGCCAGCCGGTTCCGCATCGTGGCGGCGAGATCCTTGCGGTGCTGCGGAGAGCGGGGGCTGAACGACCCGGGAATCCGGATCTTGTCGATGACCTCAGCCGGCACGGGAAAGTCTGCCACGGCCAGCCGCTTGACCTGCCGGCCTTCGGTCAGTACCAGCGGGCCCGGCCCGGCGAAGCCGATGAACGTCCGGGCATCAGCGGTGGGCCCGCCTTGCGCCCGGCCGTGGCCAGGCTGACCTTGCTCCTGGTAGCCCCCATGGCCCTGGCGGCCGTTGCCGCCGTCACTCCCGCGGGCCGAATGCAGGCCCGGCTGCAGGACCACGGCCATCCCGGCCCGCCGGCCGCCCGGCACCCGGATGATGTCACCCGGGCGCAGCTGCGAGAGCGACCTGGCGGCTTCCGCCCGTCGAGAGGTGGCCTTGGCCCGGGACAGATCCCGTTCTCGTTCCGACAATGATCTTCTTATCTGGGCGTACTCGGCGAAATCACCTTTCTCGCACGTCATCGCGGCGGCCAGTTCGGCCATCGCCTGACGGTTCTTGCGCAGGAGCCTGGTCAGCCCCAGGACGCCGCGATCGGCCTGGAACTGGGCGAAGGAGGACTCGAGCAGCCGTGAGGCCCGATCCCGCCCGGCCCAGCCGGTCAGGTTGACGGCCATGTTGTAAGAGGGCCGGAAGCTCGAATTGAGCGGATAGGTACGGGTGCTGGCCAGGCCCGCGACCGCGCCGGGATCCATTCCCGGCTGCCACAGCACGACTGCGTGCCCCTCCACGTCGATGCCGCGCCGCCCGGCGCGCCCGGTCAGCTGGGTGTACTCCCCCGCCGTCAGGTTCGCGTGGGTCTCGCCGTTCCACTTATCCAGCTTCTCGATGACCACGGTCCTGGCCGGCATGTTGATGCCGAGGGCGAGCGTCTCGGTCGCGAACACCGCGCGGACCAGCCCGGCCGCGAACAGTTCCTCAACCACTTCCTTGAAGGCAGGCAGCATGCCCGCATGGTGCGCGGCGATCCCCCGCCGCAGGCCATCCAGCCATTCGCCGTAGCCCAGGACGGCGAGGTCCTCCGGCGGGATATCGGCGGTGCGGCGTTCGGCGGTCCGCTTGATGACCTCGGCCTCTTCCGGCGTGGTCAGCCGCAGGCCCGCGTGCAGGCACTGCTCGACGGCGGCGTTGCAGCCGGCCCGGCTGAAGATGAACGTGATCGCGGGCAGCAGCCCGCTGGCGTCCAGCCGCGCGATGACGTCGGGCCGGTATGGCACCGGAAACCGGCGGGGCCGCCTGCCGCCCCGGGCCGGCCGGCCCGGGGCCTTGCGCTCGATCCAGGTATCCCGCTGGGCCACCCGGAGCAACTCGGAGTTGACGCGGGTGTGATCGTCGTCGGTGAACAGGTCGTAGAGCCGGTTCCCGGCCAGCACGTGCTGCCACAGCGGCACCGGACGGTGCTCGTCCACGATGACCGCCGTGCCGCCGCGGACCTGATCCAGCCACTCCCCGAACTCCTCCGCGTTGCTCACCGTCGCGGACAGCGCCACCACCCGCACTGATTCGGGCAGGTGGATGATCACCTCTTCCCAGACCGCGCCGCGGGACCTGTCCGCCAGGTAGTGCACCTCGTCCAGGACGACGTAGCCCAGGCCCGCCAGCGCCGTCGAGCCGGTGTACAGCATGTTGCGCAGCACCTCGGTGGTCATCACGACCACCGGCGCGCCGGAGTTGATGCTGTTATCCCCGGTGAGCAGCCCCACCGTCTGGCTGTCGTAGCGGCGCACGAGGTCGGCGTACTTCTGGTTGGACAGCGCCTTGATCGGCGTGGTGTAGAAGCACTTGCGGCCCTGGGCCAGCGCCAGGTGCACGGCGTACTCGCCGACCACCGTCTTGCCTGAGCCGGTGGGCGCGGCCACAAGCACACCGCTCCCCCCGCCGAGCGCACCGCAGGCGGCGACCTGGAAGTCGTCGAAGTCGAACTCGTACAGCGAGCGGAAGGAAGCGAACTCCGGGTCGGCCTGCCGTTCGCGGAACGAGGCGTACCGATCCGCCGGAGTGGTCATGGATTCCAGATTAGGCCCTCGGCGAGCTCACCGGTCGCCGCGGGTCACCGGGTCGCTAGTTGAACCGGCTGTTCCTGGAGTTGGGGTCAGGGTCGGTGTCCTCGAGGTCGATCGGCGACAGCTCATCGTCGGCCAGGCCCGCGTAAGGCGAGGGATGCAGCCGGGCCCGGCGCCGGTCGTTGGACCACACGATGAACTCGGCCACCTCGACCATGGCCACGCAGGCCCCGCCGAGGATCAGCATGGTGATCGGGTCCGGGCTCGGGTTAGCCATGCCGGCGATCACGAAGACCGCGAAGATCATCACCCGGCGCCACTTCTTGAACCGCGCATGGCTCAAGATGCCGGCCATGTTCAGCATGACGATGATGAGGGGCAGCTCAAAGGCCAGCCCGAAGGCCAGCATCATCGTCAAGACGAAGCTGAGATACTGATCGAAGTCGATCAGGTTCGAGACGCCTTGCGGCGTCAGGTGGAGCAGGTAGTCCATGGTCCTGGTCAGCGACCAGTAGGCCAGCGTGACACCGATCAGGAACAGCGGGACCGCCGAACCAAGGAAGATATAGCTCCAGCGCTTCTCCCTGGAGTACAGGCCGGGCGCGACGAAGGCCCAGAGCTGATAGAGCCAGACCGGGCAGCTCAGTATCAGCCCGACGATGAAGGCGACCTTGACTCGCATGTAGAACGTGTCGAGCGGCCCGTCTAGGACGAGCCTGTTGACACCCAGCGTCTTACAGCCCGTATGGCCGTTTACGTCTGCCGCGCACAGCGGGTGCTCGATGATTTGAAACGCCCACTTGAAGACCACGAACCCGACGATCATCCCCACGATGAGCGCGAGCGCCATCTTGACGACGCGGTTGCGCAGCTCACGGATGTGATCCATGAGTGGCATCCGGCCGTCCGGGTTCTGCTGCCGCTGCGAGCGCACGAAACGCTCACCCACGATGCGAGCGCCCTGAACGGCACCAGGAAGTTTCGCCATGACCGCTTTCCCGCAGTAAGGCCAGTAGGTTCGAGCCTAGCTAGACTGCTGGGTCCGCTGAGGCTCTGACGCCGCTCCGGCCTGGGCCGCGGGCACCGGGTCCATGGCGGCCGCACGCTGCAGATCACGGATCTGCTGCTGCAGCACGTCGATCTGCGACTGGTCGGCCGGCTGGGCAGCCTGCGCGGGCGACTGGCTGGCGGCGAGCTGCGCGGGCGGCGGGAACCCCGTCGAGGCACCAGGGGCCGCTGAGGAACCCGACTCGGGCTCGTCGTCGTGATGCAGGCTGCTGACCTCGGTCTTCAGGATGCGCATCGACTTGCCCAGGGAGCGCGCCGCGTCGGGCAGCTTCTTCGACCCGAACAGCACGATCAGGACAACGGCGACGATCAGGATCTTCCAGGGGCTGTCGAACAGGTCACCAATCATGGCAGTCCTCTATCGGCGGGGAGACATCTTTCACGGCCAGAGTCTACACGGCAGCAAAGCGGGGACACTGTTCCGCCAGGCGGACGGCGTGCCACCGCTCGGCTTATTTGGTCCCCTCTGCCCACTCAAGCTGCTATTCGGAGCGGGGCGGGCATCGGATGGCCTCAAACGACGTAATTCGCCAGGGCGGCCGCAGCGCTCTCGCGGACCTCATCGACCAGCGAAGGCGGCGAGATGACCCGGCCGTCCTCGCCGAGCCGCAGGGCCAGCCGACGCACCAGGCCGGTAGCCGGAGTACGCAGCACCACCCGGAGCCGGCCGTCCTCCAGGTCGGACACCGACTCGCACGAGTAGTACTCCGCGACCCAGCGTCCGGCCGCGGACAGCTCGAGCACCACCGGCACGTCATCAGGCGAGGGCCGGAACAGGCCCTGGTCCACGTCCACGGGCTGCGCCTGCTCCGGCGGGGCGGACGGCACGTCGAGCACGTCAAGGCCGAGCACCCGGTCCAGCCGGAACAGCCGCATCGCTTCGGCCCGCAGGCACCAGCCCTCGAGGTACGGCCGTCCCTCCACGATATGCAGCCGCATCGGATCGACGTCACGCTCGGTCGCCTCGTCCCGGCTCGGCACGTAATACCGCAGGTGCAGCCGCCGTCCCGCGGTTATCGCGGCGCGGATCTGGACGGCGTACGCTTCGGCTGCCTCGTCTGGGATGTCGACCTGCACCGCGACCTGGGCACTGGCCGAAGCCGCTTCGCCGGCCGCGCCTTCGAGCTTGGCGATCAGCCGGGACAGGGCCGACCTATCCTTCTGCCCGGGCACTTCGGCCAGCATCCGCAGCGCGANNCGCAGCGGCCGGCCCATGGATTCGGCCTGGCTGACGACGATCTCGCCGCCCTCGTAGGACAGGTCGATCGGGCAGTAAGGATCGGGCGCACGCAGCTCCACGCACCACAGCAGGTTCAGGTCATCGACGAGCTCACGCTCGGTGACCCCGAACGCCGCCGCGGTCTCGGCCAGCCCCACCGACTTCCGGCTCACCACGTAGGGCACCAAGGCGAGCAGCCGCTGCAGCCGCTCGGTCGAGGTTACCGACGCCGTCACGCGAGGACCCCCTTCAGCCGGCGGATCACGGCCTCCCGCAGATCGGGAGGGTCGAGCACCACCACGTCCGGGCCGAACGAGGCGGCGGTGTCCGCGAACCAGCCCACGTCGGCGAAACGCACCGTGACCAGATCCCAGCCCGGCTCGGTGTCCTGGCGGCGCACCGAGACGGCGTGCCGCCGCAGGCCGACGCCGGCCCCGGTCCGAACCCGGAGGACCGCCGTGCGCTCGGGCGCGGGCACCGAATCCCAGTCGCTGACCAGCTCGCGTACGTCCGTGCCGTCCGGGACGGTCACGCTGCCCGCCGGCCCGCAGAACTTCACCGGCCCCGCGATCCGGCCCAGCCGGAACACCCGGGTGGCGTCGCGCCCGCGGTCCCGGCCGGCCACGTACCAGCGGCCATGCCGGTTCACCACACCCCACGGCTCCAGCTCGCGCCGCTGCGGATCGCTCCGGCCCGCCGCGCGATAGCTGAACGTCACCGGGCGGCGGTCCCTGACCGCTTCCCACAACGGCCCGAAGGCCGGCTCCGGCGTGCCCAGCCGGGGCTCGATGCCCTGCGCGGACGGATTCTCGTCCGACTCGTCGAGGCTGGCCGCGTCGATGCCGGCCGCCCGCAGCTTCAGCAGCGCGCCCGCCGCAGCGCCAGCCAGCTCAGCCCGCCGCCAGACCCGGGCGGCCAAGCCGAGCACGGCCGCCTCGTCCGCCTCGAGCCGAAGCTCGGGCAGTTCGTAAGCCTGCTGCCTGATCCGGTAACCCGGATCATCGTCAAACGGGTGGTTAAGGCCGGTCTCCAGCGGCACGCCAAGCTCGCGGAGATCTTCCTTGTCCCGCTCGAACATCCGCTTGAACAGGTCATCCTGCTCCGGGTAACCGGGCACCGCCGCCCGGATCTGGTCGGCGCTGAGATAACGGCTGGTGGAGAGCAGGCAGACGACAAGGCCGAGAAGCCGCTCGGTCTTGCGCTTCGACATGTATAAAGATTAGCTGTGTTAGCCCGGGGGACGACCCCCGGAGCCCCCGGGCTGGGGGGATTTCATCCCCCCAGACCCCCCACGGGGGGAACTTCCCCCCCGTACCCCCCTGGGGGGGCAAGCCCCCCGAGTGCAGGCCCCCTTTGGGGGCCTAGGCTGCGGGGATGATCACTTGGCGGGAGGGGACCGTCAGCGGCGTGCGGCGGGAGTGGCCGGGGGCGGTCGAGCTTGATGTGTCGGTGGACGGCGCGCGGGTCCGGGCGCTGGCCTATCCGGCTTTGACCGGACGTCCGCAACCCGGCGACCGGGTGCTGGTCAACACCACGGCGCTTGACCTGGGCCTCGGAACCGGCGGCTACGCCCTCGTGGTCGCGGTTCCGGACCGGCTGCCGGCGGACCCCGCGCTCGCGGGCCACCTGGTGAAGGCCCGTTACACGCCGCTGCAGGTGACCGTGCTCGGCGCGGACGAACAGGGATCGCCGCACCATGACGTGCTGCGCGACGCCGATGACCTCGACGGGATGCCCGTCGTGGTGGCCGACCTGCACTCCGCCCTCCCGGCCGTGCTGGCCGGCGTCTTCGATTATTCCGAACGGACCGGGGCTAACCCCCCTGGCTCTCGCCGGTCAGCCCGGGTGGTGTACGTCATGCAGGACGGCGGGGCGTTGCCGGCCTGGTTCTCCCGAACCTGCGCGACGCTTAAGGAAGCGGGCTGGCTGGCGGCGACCGTCACCACCGGGCAGTCGTTCGGCGGAGACCTGGAGACGGTGACCGTGCACACCGGGCTGCTCGCGGCCCGGCACGTACTCGGCGCCGACATCGCCGTGGTCGCCCAGGGACCGGGCAACCTTGGCACCGGCACCCGCTGGGGCTTTTCCGGCGTGGCGGCGGGCGAGGCCGTCAACGCGGCGGCGGCGCTGGGCGGCCGCCCAGTGGCGTCGCTGCGGGTCAGCGACGCCGACCCGCGCGAGCGGCACCGCGGCATCTCGCACCACAGCCTGACCGCTTACGGCCGGGTCGCGCTGGCCCGGGCCGACGTGGTGGTAGCCGCGCTGGACGGGGAGTTCGGCGACCGGGTGGCGGCTGAAGCCGGCCGCCTGAGCGAACGGCACCGGATCGTCACCGTTCCCGTCGACGGCCTTGCGGCGGCCCTGAGAGCCTGCCCGGCGCCGCTGTCCACGATGGGCCGCGGGCTGGATGAGGACCTGGCTTATTTCCTCACCGCAGCGGCGGCCGGCCGGCACGCCGGCCGCCTGCTGCGTGCGGACACTGCCCGTTAACGAGGGCTCGGGTAACTCGGCAGTTAGCCGAGCAAGCCGGCGTCAGCTCTGCTTGAGGGCGTCGATGATGTCGACCACGAACACCAGGCTGTCGGTGCCCTTGATGCCCGCATCGGAGTTCCCGGCCGAGCCGTACCCTTCAGCCGGCGGGATGGAGAGCATCACCCGGCTGCCGACGGTCTGGCCCTCCAGGCCCTTGTCCCAGCCGGGGATCACCTGCTCGGGCGACGCGCCGATGAGGAAGCCAAACGGCGATCCCGACGACCAGGAAGAACCGAAGACCGCCTTGGTCCGCCAGATGTAACCGGAGTACTGGGCGATGACGTACTCGCCCTTGACGACCTTCGGGCCATTGCCCTTGATCAGCGTCTTGGCCACCAGTCCGCTCGGCGCCTTGGTGGACGAGAAAGTCAGCGTCGGCGCGCTGGCCGCCTTGGCGCTGACCGTCGGCAGGTCACCGCCGCCGTTGGACACCTGGGTGCCGGACGCGGACGCGGTGTCGGCGTACGACTTGAGCACGTCGATGACGAACACCAGCGTGGTGCTGCCGGTGATGCCGAGCTGTGAGTTCCCCGAGGTGCCGTATCCGTCCGCGGGCGGAATTACCGCGAGAACCCGGCTCCCGACCTTCTGGCCGATCAAGGCGGTCTCCAGACCGGGCAGCATCGTGCCGCCGATCACGGTGGGGTTGCTGGTGAAGGTGTTCGCCTTCAGCGAGGAGGTGGTGCCGGACCAGAAGTACAGGACGAAGTTCGCGGCCATGGCGTCTGCCTTGGTCAACGTGGTCCCGGTGCCCTGGATGACCGTCTTGACCGCAAGCTTGGTGCCGGCCTTCGCCTTCGGGATGCTCACCGTCGGCGCCTTGCCGAACGCTCCGGTCGCCGTCACGGACGAGTTCGCCCCGACGGACGAGGATGACGACGAGGACGAGGACGACTTGGACGACGAGGAAGACGAACCGCAGCCCGCCAGGACTGCCCCGCCCAGCAATGCAATGGCGATGAGCGCTAGAAAGCGTCGCATGAAAACCTCAATGTCGTGGATATTAGCTCCGCCAGCCTACTGGCTCTGTTGGCCCCGGGGGACGAACCCATGAACCCCCCAGGAACCCCTCAGGCTGGGGGCGACGGCTAGTTCACATGCCGGCGATGAGCTTTTCGACGCGTTCGTCTACTGAACGGAACGGGTCCTTGCAGAGCACGGTCCGCTGGGCCTGGTCGTTCAGCTTCAGGTGCACCCAGTCGACGGTGAAGTCGCGCCGCTTCTCCTGAGCCCGGCGGATGAACTCGCCGCGCAGCTTGGCCCGGGTGGTCTGCGGCGGGACGGACTTGGCCTCGAAGATATCGATGTCGCGGGCGGCCCGCTCCACCGCCCCGGCGCGCTGCAGCAGGTAGTACAGGCCCCGGCCCCGGTGCACATCGTGATAGGCCAGATCGAGCTGCGCGACCCGCGGCGAGGACAACGGCAGGTCATGGCGAGCCCGGTAGCGCTCGATCAGCTGGTACTTGGTGACCCAGTCGATCTCCCGTGCGATCAGGTCGAGGTTGCCCGTCTCGATCGCGCTCAGCGCCCGCTCCCACATGTCGAGCACCCGCTTGCTCACCGGGTCGGCGCCGTACTTGTCGGTGAAGTCTTTCGCCCGGTTCAGGTACTCGTACTGGATGTCCAGGGCGGACAGCTCGCGCCCGCTCGCCAGCCTGACCCGGCTGCGCCCGGTCATGTCGTGGCTGACCTCGCGGATCGCCCGGATCGCGTTGTCCAGGGTCAGGTCACGCATGATCGCGCCGGCCTCGATCATCCGCAGCACCAGGTCGGTCGACCCGACCTTGAGCAGCGTCGTGGTCTCGCTCATGTTGGAGTCGCCGACGATCACATGCAGCCGCCGGAACCGCTCGGCGTCGGCATGCGGCTCGTCCCTGGTGTTGATGATCGGGCGCGACCTGGTGGTGGCCGACGACACGCTCTCCCAGATGTGCTCGGCCCGCTGGCTCACGCAGTACACGGCGCCGCGCGGTGTCTGCAGCACCTTGCCCGCGCCGCAGATGATCTGGCGGGTGACCAGGAACGGGATGAGGATATCGGCCAGCCTGCCGAACTCCCCGTGCCTGCCGACCAGGTAGTTCTCGTGACAGCCGTAGGAGTTGCCCGCGGAGTCGGTGTTGTTCTTGAACAGGTAGATATCGCCGGCGATACCCTCCTCGCGCAGCCGGCGGTCGGCGTCGACGAGCAGCCCCTCCAGGATCCGTTCGCCCGCCTTGTCATGGGCCACGAGATCCAGGACGTTGTCACATTCGGGCGTGGCGTATTCCGGATGACTGCCCACGTCGAGGTAGAGCCGGGCCCCGTTCCTGAGGAAAACGTTGCTGCTCCGCCCCCATGACACCACGCGCCGGAAGAGATAGCGCGCGACCTCGTCAGGCGAGAGACGCCGTTGCCCGCGGAAGGTACACGTAACGCCGTACTCGTTCTCGAGCCCGAATATTCGCCGATCCACACGCCAAGGCTACGTCCCGTCGCCCCCTGACAACAGCATCCTGACGTGTTGGTTGCCGGCTCAGCCGAGTCCGGTCAGCAGATTCTTGCTCCAGACCAGGACCGTGTACTGGCGGTACGCCTAGATGCGGGCCGGCGGACCGGACGTGTTCCGGGCCGAATTCAGCGACGAAAGGACAATCGCGGCCAGAGCGATGCGCGCCAGCAGCGCACCACGAAGCCGTGCCGTCACCCGCGCCCAACCTGAACCAGCAGGTTCTTGTCCCAGACAAAGATGGTGTAGGTACCGACGTGATACGTGCGGTCCGGCCGGCCCAGGGCGGCCAGCGCCGCGCGATTGGGCTGCCAGTGGTTGAAGAAGCCGGACGCGCTGTCGGTGACCAGGAACGTCGCCCGGTTCGACCCGGAGTCGTACCAGGAACTCTTGGACTCCCACAGGTCCGGCTGCAGGTGTACCGGCCCCACCGCCCTGATGGTGACGGCGCCGTTGCTGCCGACGGTGACGACGCTCGACTCCCAATACCCCCCGATGCCACGGGTCAGATGATGCGCGGCCAGGAACTTTCCCAGCTGGGTGTTGGCGGCGGGAGCGGACGGCTGGGCCGCGGCGTACCCGAGGCTGGCGGCGTAGACGACGGCTACAGCCAGCAAGGCCGACGCGAGCCAGTTACGCCGGCCGGGCTCGCGGGCGCGCAGGCTGGCCGCCAGCGTACGGCCGGCCAGGACCGCCCCGAACGGCAGGACGACCGCGAACTCCCTGGCGTTCAGGTCGGTCGCGTCGGCCAGCGTGCTCGGCACGTACACCACGACGTTGAGGACCATCGCGATGATCAGGATCTGGCTGATCATGTCGGGCCAGCTGAAGAAGTGCCGGGCCACCCGGTACATGGCCCACAGCACGAGGCCCACCCCGGCCAGGTGCGCTAGCGCGAAGGCCAGCTGAACCGCTGGCCCCTGCGGCTTGGCGCCGAAGAGCGCGAGCAGTCCCTCTGCGGTCACCCAGGCATGCTTCGCCCAGGTGTGCACCGGCGCGAGCTGATAGCCCACCGGGTGCAAGATAAACCCGCCGTTGGCCCGCAACAGCCGGTTGACCAGCGAGGCAAGTCCTTCGGCGAGGATAGCCGCGACGGCCAGGGACAGCTCGTACCACTGAGCCGTCAGGCCGCCGGGCAGCCAGCCGGCGGACCGGGCGTCGGGTCCGGCCCGGCGCCGTTCGGCGGTCAGCCCGCGGACGGCGCGCAGCGCGCACACGGCGACGAGGGGGATGATCCCGACCACGAGCACGAGCGGGTCGGCGACCAGCACCCACGTCAGCAGCAGCCCGACGATGACGGGCACCCACCAGCGAGGCTTGGCTCCGTTGGTTCCGTTGGCTGCGCCAAACCGGTCTATGACCAGCCAGGTCAGCATGAGGGGCGCGGCCGTGCCGATGTGCCCGACGGACAGCAGCAGGACGAAAACCGCGACCCCGAGCTGAGGCGCGAACATGATGCCGGTGGTCAGCAGCATCCGCGGCCACGCTTCACGGCCGGATGTGCTGCCCCTGGCCAGCAGCACGGCGAACACCACGACGAGCGTGTACGTCATCGCCGCCGCGACGTGGGCGGTGTCCGTATGCAGGCCGATGAAGCGTTCCAGCATCACGTACTGCGGCAGCTCGGTGGTGTAGAACGAGACGTCGGACAGGTACCAGCCGTGCAGCAGCACGTTGCCGTGCAGCATGTCCCACGCCATCAGCAAGATGTTCGACTCGTCGGAGTTCTCTGGATAGGTCCGGGACACCTGCAGGTACGCGACGAAGAGCAGCGCCACGGCCAGCACGATCGCCGCTGAGACCAGGACGCGACGGCGGATGGCCGCCGGACCGGACGGCCGCCGTTGGCCGACAGGACGCGCGTCACCGCCCAGGGTGTCGCGAGCCGATCCGGCCTGCCCGGATACGGCCTGGGCCGGGCCGGAGGGAGCGGCGGAAGGCGGCGCGGAAGAGCTCTCCGGCGTTCCGCTTCTCGGCACGGCAGCCACCACGTCCTTCGATCTCGGTGTCGTTCTGGGCCAGTAGGGCCGGGGCATGCCATGCGCCCGCCCGGCGAATCGTATTCATTTGCAGCCAGTCACAGCGTAGGGCGTCACTCTGGTAAGCTGCGCGCGCCTAGCCAAGAATTTGCCCTTCCCGCTGAGACAGCCATGGTGGAGGCTCGCGGTTGCAGCTCACTTCGACGTCGGAAGAGGATAGGTCCCTCCGGCAAGGTTCACCATCGCTTTGGTCGAAACTGAACCGGCCGCTCGTGCCGGGTGTCATTGCCTTCCTGGGCTGGCTCGGTTTCGCTCTGGCCCGCTGGCAGATCTGGGCCAAGGGCCATCTCAGCCTCTTCATCATGGCCGGGCATGCCTACACGCACCGCGGTCAGCTTCCCCGAGGTCTCCTGCTCGTCCCCTCCGCGGGCTATGACGGGCAGTTCTATTACCGGCTCGCGCTGGACCCGGCCAACTGGAACGCGACCGCGTTCGGCATCACCATGGATCAGTCCTACCGGTACACCCGCATCGGGTACCCGCTGGTGGCCTGGTTGGCATCCGCGGGCCAGCACCAGCTCGTACCCGCCGCCCTAGTGGCGATCAACCTGGTCGCGGTGGCCGCCATGGCCATGCTCGGCGGCATGTTCGCCCGCGAGTCCGGTCGCCACGCTTTGTGGGGGCTCGCCTTCGCCGCCTACTTCGGCCTGGTCATCAGCGTCGGCCGGGACACCGCCGAGCCGCTGGCCGAGGCCTGCATGCTGGGCGGGCTGCTCGCCTACCGCCGGGGTAGGTACGTGCTCGCCGCCGGCCTGTTCGCCTTCGGCGCGATCACCAGGGAAACCATCCTGCTCGCCCCGGCGGCCATCGCCGTCACCCGGCTCATCGCGATGGCCCGCCGCCGGACCGGACCCGGCCTGGCCGACCTGACCTGGGTCGTTCCCGCCGTCGTGTACGGCGTGCTGGAAGTCGCAGTGCACTTCGTGGTCAAGGGCGAGTTCCCGCTGCTCGCGAACAGCAGCCGCAATCTCACCGCGCCGTTCACGGCCCTGGTCGACGCGCTCAAGTACGACATCGCCCATATCAACACCAGCCACCTCAGCCCGACAGACATCAACCTGCTCGAGTACGCCACGCTGGGGATCTTCATCGTGGCCGGGCTGGCCGTGCTGTGGGTCACGACCGCGCCGGTGCACGAACGTCTCGCGTTCGTGTTCTTCGTGCTTCAGCTCGGCCTGCTGTCCAGCCAGATCTGGACCAGCACATTCGGCGACGGGCGCTCGCTCATCGAGCCCTACCTGATGGCGCTCGTCCTGCTGCTGGCCACGCCGCGGCGCTACCTGTCCTGGCGCTACCTCAGCCTGATTGCCGCCTGTGCCGTACCAGCGCTGCTGGTGGTCGCCAGGCGTCGCACCCTCTATATGTGAGGTAGGTCCGCCGCATCGCGACCATAATGTCGCACTTAGCTCCAGCCCTCCGAACGAATGAGCCGTGTCGAACCGTCCTAACCGGGTGCAGCCGCGAGAAGTTCTCAGTATGGTTCGAACCATGGTCCGGGGCAGACGGATCCCAACGGATGAGGATCGGCTCGATGCCCAGCCACCTGGGTTGCGTTTGTCGCCGTCCGAGCTCCCGGCCGATCCCCAACACCGCTGGGTACGTCGCCCGTTGGCGGCGGCGGCGTGGATCGCCGCCATCTTGGCGCTGTTCGTCTTTTACCTACGGATCTCGTTCACCGGGCACGTGACTTCGGACGGGGCCAACAATGCTCTGCAAGCGTGGGATATGGTGCACGGCCACCTCCTGCTGCACGGGTGGATAATCGGCGACGCGACGTATTACACCTTTGACCTGCCAGTGCTCGCGTTGGCTGAGATCTTTTTCGGGCTGTCCGACCTGGCCAGCCATGTTGCCTCCGCGCTCATATATCTGATCGTCACGGTCAGCGCCGTGGCCCTGGCCCTCACCGGCAGCCGCGGCCTCGCCAGGGTGGCCCGGTGCGGTGTCGTGATCGCCGTGCTGACCGCTATGTTTCACGTCAGGTCGAACGCGCCTTACCTGCTGGGGACGCCCGACCACACCGGAACCTCGGCGTTCCTCCTGGTCTCCTTCCTCCTGATCGACCGGGTGCCCGCCCGGCGGTTCACGTCACCGCTGCTGCTCGTGATCCTGTGCGCCGGCCAGATCGGCGACGCCACTGTCCGCTACGTCGCCGTGCCGGCGGTCGTCGTGGTGTGCGGCTACCGTGCGGTGGTCGCACGGAAGGTCCGTACGGGCGATTCCGCGAACGCCTTGGCCGCGGCCGCGTCCGTACCGCTGGCCCTCGCGGTGCGCGCGGTGATGCTGCATTTCGGCGCGTACCAGATGGTCGCCCCGAAGATCGCGATCTCGTGGCCCTCGCAATGGCCGCATAACGCAGAACTCGCCTGGCACGCCATATGCGTCCTGTTCGGGGTGGTGGCCGGCTCAGGCTCCTCCGCACTGGAGCCCAACGCGGGATACATCCTCGGGCTCGCCTGCTTGCTTGCCGCGGCGGCTGGCATCGCGCGGGTGGCATGGACCTGGCGCACGGCGAGCCGGGCCGAACAGCTGCTGTGCGTCGCGATCGTCGTTGACCTCTTGGCGTACGTGATCTCGACCATGCCGATACTCACCAATCCCTATGAGATCGTCGCCGTATTGCCTTGTGGCGCGGTACTCGCGGCCCGTGCCTGCGTGCCCGGACACATGGCCGGCACGCTGAGGGCCGGCCTGGCGGCCGGCCTGGCCGCCGTCGCCGCACTGCTGCCGTTGACCACCGCGGCCGCTCGGCCTGCGGCCGCGGTGCCGACGGCGCCCCTCAGCGCGTGGCTTGAGGCGAACGGACTCACGTACGGCCTCGCCGGTTACTGGAACAGCTCGGCTCTTACCCTGTACTCGGGCAACCGGGTGCAGGTTCGCGCGGTCGTCCTAAAGGGTCCCCAGGTCAACCCGTATGCCTGGGAGACGAATACGTTGTGGTTCGACGCGTCCCGGCACGATGCAACCTTCGTGATCATCGACCTGGCCGGCGACGGCCTCAGCCCGTCAGCCGAGCAATACTTCGGCAAGCCAGCGAAGATCGACCACGTCGCCCACTGGGCGATCTTGATCTATCAGAAGAACCTGCTCGAGCAGATAGCTCAGTCCGGCTCAGCCAAGCTTCGCCAGTAGGTTCGCGTTCCAGATCATGATGGTGTAACCGCTGGTGCGGAAGGTCCGCAGCGGAGGCCCGAAGGCACGCACCGCGGCCTGCCGGAGACCGGGCAGGGAGTCGGGGCCGTCCGTCACCACGAAGTTCGCGTCGTGCCAGGCCGGGTTGTAATTTGCGTCGTCGGTCTCCCATTGGTAGGGCATGAGCCGACCGCCGTCGCCCAGCGTTACCGCGCTGACGAGGACCCGGCCGCGGGTATCCACGGTGGTGCTGTTGGCCAGCCAGTATCCGGCCAGCCCGTCGCTCAGCCGGTGCATCATCAGCCAGGTCGCGAGGGGCTCGTTAGCGGAAGGAACCGAGGCCTGCGCCGCACCGTATCCCAGCGCGCCGAGATAGCCGGCCATGACCACCGCCAGCATGGACGCGAAGCAGGCCTTCGCCCGCTGGCCCAGCGCGCGCTGGCCGAAGATCCGCATCCCTAGCGTCCGGCCGGCCAGCACCGCGCTCAGGGGCAGGATACCGGCCATCTCGCGGGCGCCCAGGAGATCACGCGCGTGCGGGCTGACCAGGTAGGCGCCCAGGTTGAAGACGATGGCGACGGCGAATACAGGAACGATGAGCTCACCAAAGCGGAAGAAGCGGCTCGCGGCCACGCCCAGGGCCCAGACCACCACGATCGCTCCGGCCAGGTGCAGGACCACGAACACGAACTCGATGACGGAGTTCGAATTGGTATCGAAGACGTTCGCGCCGAGGAGGTCGAGGAAGGCCCGGAACGTCACCCACGCGTTGTGGGGCAACTGGCTGAAGTCCGTGTCCGTCCCGACATGAGACTCCCGGTATCCGCCCAGGGCGGATATGACGCGCGGCGCCCACGACCCGGCCACCCCGGCCACCCCGGCCGCCCCGGCCAGGGAAAGCTCGTACCATTTCGGCGCAGGCCGTTCCCCGCCGCGGATCAGCCCGGGGCAGGCGCGCCAGGCGCACACCAGCACCAGCGGCACGATGCCGGTCAGCAGGACGTCCGAATCAGCCACCATCGTCCACAAGAACCCCGCTCCAACCAGCACCGGAATGAGAAGTGTTAGCCCGGGGGGACGAACCCGCGAGCCCCCCGGAACCCCCCGATCCCGGGGGGGCTGCCCGCCCCCCCGTTCCCCCCCGGCCGGGTCAGCACCGTCAGCACGATCTATCAGCAGCCAGATCACCAGCAGGGGCACTGCGGTTCCGGTGTGGTCGGGCGACAGGAGCAGGATGCCGGTGGCACTGAGCTGCGGCGCCAGCATCAGGCCACCGGCCAGCAGAGCGCGGGCCAGCCCTGGCCGGCCCTGAGCACGGCCCTTGGCGAGCAGGGCGGCCAGCAGCACGAGCAGCGTGTAGGTCATGGCCGCGGCGACGTGAACCACCTGGGTCCCGAGCCCGATCAGGGCCTCGATCAGCATGTACTGCGGCAGCTCGGTGGTGTAGAAGGACACGTCCGACACCCACCAGTGACGCAGCAGCAGGTTTCCGTGCAGCATGTCCCACGCCTGCAGGACGTTTCCGGCGCCGTCGGAGGGCACGGGCACCGACTGGGACTGACGCCAGTAACAGAAGAAAAGGATCGCGGCCACGCCCGCGACCGCGACCGCCTGCATCACTCGGGTCGTCCGGGACGTCCCGCCCGCCTCGACCGGCTTGACCGGCTTGACCGGCTTGACCGGAGCCCGCTGATCACGCCCGGGGGCTCTCACCTCTCCCCGCCGACCGCCATGCTCAGATAGATCCGGCCTTAATGGCCGCGTCAATCCAGGGGATGACCTCGTCGAGCATCTCCTCGAGCGTGGTGGTCGCGTCGAAGCCGAGTACCCGCTTGGCCTTGTCGGTAGCGGGAACCCGCCGCTGGACGTCGTACTCGAACGGATCGTCGTGGACGAGCCGCAGCGGGACCCCGGTTCCCTTGACCTTGCGCCAGATGACCTCGGCCAGCTGCCGGACGGTGGTGGCCTCCGCGGTCGAGAGGTTGAAGTCCTCGTTGCGGGCATCGGGGTGCTCCATCGCGGTCACCACGCCGGCGGCGAGGTCGCCGCCGTAGGTGTAGTGCCGGACCTGGTCACCTGAGCCGAGGATGTGCAGCGGGTCCTGGCCCTTGAGCACCTTCTGCACGAGGTCGGGAACGACGTGGCTCATCGCCAGCCGGACGTTCCCGGACAAGATCTCCTCATCGCCCAGGGCGCGGCTTTCGCCGGTGCCCACGCAGTTGAAGGGCCGCAGCAGCGTGTAGGGCAGCTGGTACTGATCCCAGGCGGCACGCGCGAAGTACTCCACCGCCAGCTTCTGGAACCCGTACGACGACAGCGGCGGCGGGATCTCCTTCTGCTGGCCCTCATAAGACGGCCACTCGGACGCGCTCTCGAAGACCATCGAGGAGGACAGGTACGTGACCTTGCGCAGCCGGCCGTCCCGGTGCGCGGCGATCGCCGCGTCACACGACGCCGCGATGATGCGCTCGTTGGCGGCCAGCAGGTCATAAGCATAGGTATGGAAGTAGGAGATGCCGCCGATCATCGCGGCGCCGGCGATGAAGTGATCGCAGCCGGCCAGCAGCTCCGTCATCAGGCCGACGTCCCTGGCATCGCCCTCGACGAGCCGGTAATGCGGGTGATCGTCGTAGGACTTCTTGACCTTCCCGTATTTGGAGAAGTCGTCGAGGCCTATCACCGCGTAGCCGCGTTTCAGCAGTTCTTCCACGACGTATCCGCCGATGAAGCCCGCGGACCCGCTGACCAGAACCTGCTCCATTAACTCTCCCGCCGCTTCTGCTGCTCCCGCCCAGGGGCCACCAGGTCCGATCCGCGCTCGCGGACCTCCTCCGCGGTCAGCTGCGGGCCGAACGCGAAACGATACCAGCGCACGTAACTGGGCACCCACTTCGCGACCTTGAAGTTCGACATGCCCGCCTGCCGGTCCAGCCAGATGGTCGGAATCTCCGCCACCGGCAGCCGCAGCCGCTTGGCCTTGGCGGTCAGCTCGATGCCGATCTCGAACCCGTCCCTGGAGTCGATGCCTACTTCCTTGACGAATTCCGTTGAGTACGCTTTGAACGAGTTCGTCGCGTCCCTGGTTCCGACATGGGCCAAGGTCCGCAACGACCGGCCGGCCAGACGCGACAGGGTGCCCTTGATGACCGGGCCGCCCACCTGCTGGCCTCCCGGCATGTAGCGGGACGCGGCCGCGACCGCCACCCCGCGCTCCACCAGCCGGACGAGCTCGTCGATCTGCCTGGCGTCGTCGCAGCCGTCCGCCATGGTCACCACGACCACCGGCGCGGTCGCGGCGTCGATGCCGAACCTGATCGCGTTGGCCGGACCCTGGCCGTAGGTGTTGACCAGGCATTTGAGCCGCGACTCCTTGCGCGCGTACTCCTCGGCCACGGGAACGGTCGTATCGTCGGCGGAGTCCACGACGACCAGCACCTCACACGGCAGTCGCACCGACTCGAACAGCCGGTCCAGCACGCTGAGCACGTGTTCACCCTCGTTGTACGCGGGCACGACCACCGAGACCCGGGGACGCTCGGTCATATCCGGACACCGGATCCGAGAATGTCCCAGATATCCGCCGTGGGCTTGCCGGTCACCAGCCCCTTGTAGTCCGGGTGCGGCGCCCCGACCACCAGCAGGTCCGACCTCTCGATCACCTCATCGAGCGGAAGCAGGCGAGGATCGACCGTTACGTACGGGTCGGTGCACAGGACCGCGCCGGCCTTGAACTCCAGGATCCGCTTGAGCTTGTACGACAAACTGGACCTGATGTCATCTGACCCTGCCTTGAAGGCCATCCCCAGGATCCCGACGGTCATCGACTCCAGCCTGAACCGCGCCTCCAGCCGGTGGACCACGTAAAGCGGGAGACCCTCGTTGACCGCCATCGCCGAGTGACCGAGCGGGAAGTTGTTGTCGTTGTAGGCGGCGAGCTGCATCGTGTCCTTGAACAGGCACGGCCCGGCCGCGAAGCCCGCGGCGGGCATGTCAGCGGCCCGCGGGTAGTCCTCGGTGAGCCCCATCCGGATCCGCTCGAAGTCAAGGCCCCGTTCGTTCGCCATCATGTACAGCTGATTGGCGGTGGCGAACTTGATGTACCGCCAGACGTTGGTGAACAGCTTCGCCAGCTCCGCCTCCTCCGGCGACATCACCACCAGCTTGCTGGTCAGCCGCTCGAACAGCGCGGACGCCCGCCGGGTCCCGGCGGCGCTGCGAGCCGAGATGATCTGCGGCAGCTCGAACAGCTCGGTCATCGCCTTGCCCTCGGCGATCCGCTCCGGGCAGAACGCGACCTCTATCTCCAGCCCGAGCCCGGCCACCATCTTCTCCACCAGCGCCGTCACCCCGGGAAACACGGTGCTGCGCAAGACGAGCAGCTGTCCGTCATGCAGGTACCCCACGCACCCGCCGAGCGCTTTCGGTATCGCCGTCTGGTCAGGGTTCAGGTGCTCGTCCACCGGAGTGCCGATGACCACCACCACGTGCTCCGCCGTCCCCACGATGGCGGGATCGGTGGAGGCCTCAAGGCGCCCGGCAGCCAGCACCCGGGCCAGCACCTCATCAGCGCCGGACTCGGCGAACGGCATCCGGCCCGAGTTCACCAGGGCGACCGCAGCCTCGCTCAGGTCGTAAATCGCCACCCTGGCGCCACGGTCAGCGAAAGCGAGCGCGAGCGGCAGGCCGACATGGCCGCATCCCCCGATGACGACTACATCTCGGTCGATCTGATCAGGCAAGTTCACCGTGTTGTACCTCCGGCTGATGTAGCAGGCCTCCGGGGGCCTCGGGCAGCGCCGCGTAGGGCACGCCTGCATCACGTCTCAGGCGCGCTTTACCTTACCGCCATCTCATCCCGCGAAAGGGCTTGTTACCCTGCTGTCGCCGCATGCCAACCTGCCCGTCATAGAACACTGGTTCCCTGGATGGCCTGCGGCGTCAGGGTTCTTCACCAGCGAACCGGGTCACGTGCGGTAGGCTCTCGGATCGATTAAAGCGCGGCTGGCCTGGCCCGCTTGTCAAAGGAATGCACCCGAACCCGGTCAGGAGCAGGTATGGCGCGCAGGCAGGTCGCGGCGTCGGTCATGCCGGACGGGCCGGAAGTGGCCTCCGGGGGCAGCCACGTGATCGCTACCACCAGCGACTCCAGTGGTACCAGCCCGCAGCCGCCCACTGGCCGGACGGACCGGCCCGCCGTGGCCGGCCTGATCGCCCTGCTCGCCGCGCTCGGCTTCGCGCTGGCCCGCTGGCAGACGTGGGCCCACGGCACTATCAGCCGGTTCATCCTGGTCGGGAGCCATTTCGCGGTACCCGCTCAGCTGCCGCCCGGCGTGCCGGTCGCGCCGACCTACGGTTACGACGGCCAGTTCTTCTACCGGCTGGCGCTCAATCCGCTGAACCTCAGCAAGACGGCATACGGCATCACCATGGACCGGCCCTACCGGTACATGCGGATCGGCTATCCCGCGCTGACCTGGCTGCTCTCCTTCGGCCAGCACTTCCTGGTGCCCGCCATGCTCGTCGCCGTCAACGTCGCCGCCATCGGTGCCATGGGCTACCTGGGCGGCGTCTTCGCCCGGGAGGGCGGGCGGCACGCGCTGGCCGGGCTGCTGCTGCCCGGGTACTTCGGCCTGATTACCAGCCTGTCTCGTGATACCGCCGAGCCGCTCGCCGCCGCCCTGCTGCTGGCCGGACTGCTGGCCGTGCGGGCCCGGCGGCCCGTCCTGGCTGCTCTGCTTCTCGCTTACGGCGCGCTGACCCGGGAAACGGTCATGGTCGCCGTGGCCGCCATTGCCATCATGCGCGTCATCGGCGTCCTGCGCCGCGGCCAGTGGCCCGGCCGAGACGATCTCGTGTGGGCGATACCCACTGGGGTCTTCGTGGTCTGGGAGATCGTGGTGAAAGCCGCGACCGGAAGTATTCCACTGCTGGCCGACGGCGGCCGTAACGCGGGTACACCGCTCATCGCCCCGCTCCAGGCGTTCAAAAGCAACCTCGCCCACATCAATACGCACCAGTTCGACCAGTACGACCTGTGGTTCCTGGAGATTGCCATCCTCGCCCTCTTCGCGCTCGCGGCGCTGGCTTCGCTGCGGTCCACGAGCGCCCCGGTCCATGAACGGCTGGCCTTCGTCCTCTACCTGGTCGAGATCTGCGTGGTGACGCCGAGCACATGGAACAGCCTCGACGCCGACCTGAGATCTTTCATCGAGGTCTACCTGCTGGCCGTGATCATCCTCCTGGGCATGCCCCGGCGCAGCCTCGGGGCCCGGCTGCTCCCCACGCTCGCCGCCCTCACGCTGCCTGCCCTGATCGTGGTGACGCAGCGCAGGCTCACGATTTCATGACCGCCAGCGTGTGATAACTCAGCTGAGTTCGTTCAGCAGGTTCTTGTTCCAGACCAGGACCGTGTAGGAACCGACGTGGTAGGTCCGCGCAGGCTTGCCGAACGTCGCCAGCACAGCCCGCTCGCTGGTGAAGCCGGGGTACCCGCCGCCGCCGGGGTCGAGCACGACGAAGTTGGCCGTATTCCGGTCTGGGTCGTACCAGCTCGCCTTCGCCTCGTAGTTGCTGGCGACGAGCCGTCCGTCGTGCGGTTTCAGTTGCCGGATCTGGACCCGGTCGCCGCTGGTCAGCGTGACGATGTTCGACTCCCAGTAGCCGGACAGGCCGGTGTGCAGATGCCGGGCCAGCAGCCAGGAGGTGAGCTGCTGGTTCTGCGCGGCTACCGGCGGCTTGCTGACCTCGTGCGCCAGGCCGGCCAGGTAGCCGGCCAACACGACGAGCAGCAGCGGCATCAGCTTGGCCGCTTTGAGCCGCTCGGCCAGCAGCCGTCCGGCCAAGGCCGCGCTGAACGGCAGCACGGGTGCAATCTCGCGGGTCTGCGACACCACATTGGCCCTGGTGCTGAGCACGTAGACGGCCAAGTTGATGACCACGCCCGCGACGAGCAGCTGAGCGACCAGATCGCGGTCCCGCAGGAAGCGCCGCGCGGCCAGCCACGTTCCCCCTGCCGCCAGGCAAACGCCGACCACGTGGAGCATTATGAAGGCAGCACTGGCCGTCGGGCGGAGCCCGAGGAAGTCGGCGCCGCCCAGAAGCAGCAGCCCTTCGAAGGTGACGGCCAGGTTGTGGAACAGGGCCGGGCCGCTCTGGATGAACTGCGCGTTGGGAGCCGGCATGTAGAACCCGCCACGGGCGTGGATGACACGCAGCGCCAGGACGCCTGCCGCGGCTCCCACCAGGGCGGCGGCGGCGAGAGCCAGGTCATACCGCTGCGACGCCACCGGCTCCCGCTCGACGGCCACGGCCTGGTAGACGCGGATCGCGCACACCAGCGCGAGCGGCAGCACCCCGATGTAGAGCACCAGCATGTCCGCTACCACGGCCCAGCCCAGGAACGCCCCGGCGATGACCGGGATATACCAGCGGGGGCGGGCATGGTCCAGGATCAGCCAGACCACCATCACCGGCACGGACGTGCCGATATGATCTGGTGAGGACAGGAGGATGTTCACCCCGGAAACCAGCTGGGGCGCGAGCATGATGCCCACGGCGATGAGCACTCGCACGAGGGCCTGACGCCCCGTCGAATTGCCCTTGGCCAGCAACGCGGCGAGCAGCGTCGCGAGCGTGTAGGTCATGGCCGCGGCCACGTGCACCACATCGGCGTTCAGCCCGCGGATGAGCTCCACCAGCAGGTACTGCGGCACTTCGGTGGTGTAGTACGAAACGTCCCCGAGCAACCAGCTATGCAGCAGCAGGTTGCCGTGCAGCATGTCCCAGGCCTGCAAGGCCTGGTCCGCGCCGTCCGAATTGACGGCCCGCGTCCGCGCCAGCTGCAGGTAGCACACAAAGGCGGCAATCACGCCGAGCGTCCATATGGCCGTTACCGCCCACCGGCTCGCGCGCAGGGCACTAAGCCTGGTGGATCCGGCTGTGCCTGTCGCCTCGTCATCGCCCACTTCCGAGGGCGGCGCCTTGCTCGTACTCACGGGCCGGTCACCACGGCGTGCCGGAGCCGCGCGATGACGGTGCTGCCGGGCGGGGCCGTCGGGTCGATCCAGAAGACCCGGCCACGCGCGATATCCGAGCTGGTGCAGATGAACTGGCTGGTCACAATGAACGTCCACACGGGGTTCGCCACGCACGTGCGGACCCCGGTCCGCTCGGCCTGCACCAGGAAGCCCGTGACCTCGCCCCAGGAATCGTGGTCGAACCGCAAGACGATCATCCGGCCACCTGAGCGCACGGCGAGCGCGGACACGGCACCAGGCAGCGCAGCGTCCGTGTCCGCGCCGCTACTGGGCACGGCGGGATCGCTGCTGTTTGTGCTGGTGTGCGTCTGCGGTGCCACCGCCAGAGCGGCGAACGCAAGCACCGCCGCGGCGATGGCCGCGGCGGCACCCAGCCGCAACGGCATCGCCTCGATCACGCCTACTGCGATGACCAGTAGCGTGATGACCGGTGCCGACCAGTAGAAATAGCCCTCGTAGTGTCTGGAGAGGTCGTCGATCCCGGCCATGGCGTAGTAGAGGAACACCAGCGACGACACTATGTTGACGGCGAGCAGCGCGGTGAGGAACCGGCGCAGCGGAACGGGGGCCAGCCACCTGATCACCGCGGCGGCGAGCGCGTATCCCGCGACAGCGATCGCCCCGCCGATCCACGCATGCCGGTAGGGCCACCAAGACCACAGCACCTCCCGCACCGCCTGCGTGACGGTGTGCCCGCCCGCCTTCTTGGAGGACGAGAACCTCAGGTACGCGCCGAATTGGCCCGGCCAGTGCAGCACCAGGTTCACGATGATCGGGAAGGCGAAAACGGCACTGATGACCGCTACCGGAACCCACACCCGTCGTTGCGTGGCGAAGAAGGACCGCACCGAGGCGCCCAGGTTGTGCCGCTGTGGCCACAGCACCGCCGCCAGCACGGCGCAGCTGATCACAGGCACGAAGAGGAGAAAGCACGCCTGCCCGTGGATCAGGAACCAGCCAGACAGCGCCATGATCCACGCGTCTCGCCCATGCCCTGCCACCACTGACCCCGCGGCCGCGATGAAGGCGACGTACGTCAGCACGTACAGGTACGGCATCCAGTCTGAGCTGAGCACGGCCGGGTGCACGGCCGCGAGCGCGACCACGGCCGCGAAGCAGGCGGCCGCACCGCGCAGCGACCTGGTCCAGCCGTAACCCACGCCGACCACGAGCGCCGCGAACATGCTGGTCAGTGCGTAGACCGTGAGCAACTGGCCATTCCAGGCCGTCGGGACCACGTGCCACCACGCCCAGAACAGGGATTCTCCGGCCGCCTGGACGTACAGGTACGCAGGCCCGGGATGGTGGAAGTGGTCCCGGGAGTAATTGCCGACCAGCAGCGTGAAGTGTCGTGCCTGCTCGATCAGGATCGAGTTGGCGCCCATGTCCGCTTCCTCATACAGCCGGGTGGTGAAGAGGAAGCGGTTACGGATGCACAGCAGCACGAACAGCGCCACCATCGGCGCCGCTATTACCCACCACGGACGGCGGCGTCCCGGCTGCGCCGGCGCACCGCCGGTCCCGGCCGTCACGGCCGGGACGGCGGGTTCACGCTCCTGGCTGATGCTCACCGGGCACTCTCCTTACCGTGGGATGCAGAGCAGCAGGTTCTTGTCCCAGACCAGCACGGTATAGGGACCGGTGCGATGCAGTCAGGCCGGACCGCCGAAATACCTCCGGAGTTCGCGTCCCACCGACCGGGCGGATGACGCTGCCCTGGCCCTTGACTGGGTCTTAGCGCCGGTTCGCGGTCCGCCCATGGAACGGGAAGCTTAGCCGCTCGGGCGGGTAGAGAGGGAAGTGGCGGGTCACCAATTGGTAGCGATGTACTTCGTCTCGGTGAATTCCAGAAGCCCGTCGTGGGCACCCTCGCGGCCGATGCCCGACTGCTTCACGCCGCCGAACGGGGCGGCCGGGTCGGACACGATCCCGCGGTTGAGGCCGACCATGCCGGTTTCCAGGGCCTCGCTGACCCGCAGGCCGCGGCTCAGGTCACCGGTGTAGAGGTAGGAGACAAGCCCGAACTCGGTGTCGTTAGCCCAGGCGACTGCGTCGGCTTCCGCGGTGAACCTGACCACGGGCGCGACCGGTCCGAAGATCTCCGTGCCCAGGATGCCGGCTCCCGCAGGCACCTGGTCGATGACGGTCGGCTGGTAGAAGTATCCGCGTCGGTCCGGTGCCCGGCCGCCGGTCACGACCTTGCCGCCGTCCGCGGCCGCCGACTCGACGAGCTCAGCGACCTTGGTCCGGGTCGGCTCGTTGACGAGCGGGCCCACGTCGGTGGCGTCGTCCATGCCCGGTCCGACGACCATCGCGTCCAGACGCGCCGAGAACTTGCGGCTGAACTCGTCGGCGACCGCCTCGTGCACATAGAAGCGGTTGGCGGCGGTGCACGCTTCGCCGCCGTTGCGCATCTTGGCGATCAGCGCGCCCTCGACCGCGGCGTCGACGTCCGCATCCTCAAAGATTATGAACGGCGCGTTGCCGCCGAGTTCCATCGAGCAGTTCACCACGGTATCCGCGGCCTCGCGCAGCAGGATCCGCCCCACCTCGGTGGACCCGGTGAACGACAGCTTGCGGACCCGGGAATCGTTCAGCATCGCCGAGACGACCGGACCGGACTTGCGTGACGTCAGGACGTTGACCACGCCGTCAGGCACACCCGCCTCGGCGAGCAGGGCGGCGATAGCCAGCGCCGTCAGCGGGGTCTCCGAGGCCGGCTTGAGCACCACCGTGCAACCCGCCGCGAGCGCGGGCCCGATCTTGCGGGTGGCCATCGCGGCCGGGAAGTTCCACGGGGTGACCAGCACCGAGACGCCGACCGGCTGCCGCATCACCAGGATCTTGTTGGCCCCGGACGGCGCCTGCATCAACACGCCCTCCATCCGTACCGCCTCTTCGGCGTACCAGCGGAAGAACTCGGCCGAGTAGGTGGCCTCGGCCTTGGCGTCGCGCAGGGCCTTGCCGTTCTCGGCCACCATCAGCCGGGCCAGGGCGTCGGTGTTCTTGGTCATCAGCTCGTAGGCCCTGCGCAGGCATTCGGCCCGCTGCCGCGGCGGGGTCGCCGCCCATCCCGCCAGCGCGTCCTGCGCCGCGCTGACCGCGTCGAGGGCGTCCTCTTCGGACCCGTCTGCCACTTCGGCTACCACCTCTTCGGTGGCTGGGTCGATGACCGGTATCGTGCCACCGCCGCGCCCGCCGGTCCACTCACCGCCGATCAGCAGGCTAGTGGGTACGTCGATGCCAACCAGTTCGGCCAGGCTGCCGGTCACTGCTTGTTTCCTCTCTCGCGGGCACTTCGCTAGGTCACGGGCGGGGTTTCGCCCGCTCGCGGAGCGAACGGTCTGGATACAAGCCTCGCACACGGTGTCCCGGCGATCTCATCCGCCGAGGGCAGCGCGTGATCTTCGAGCTTATCTGCGGCATTGGGCGGGATAGGTCAGGGGTGGTGATGCGAGAGCTATGCGGCGGCGTTCGGGGTGGGAGCCGCTTCCCGGGTGTGCTCGCCTGCCTCACCAGGCGGGGCCCCGGCCCCGTTCGACTCGGCGACGTGACCGGCAATGGCCTGCGCAGGCGCCGCGGCCTGATCGACCCAGCGGCCGATGCGATCGACCAGTTCCTGGCTGCAGGCGACCTCGGCATGGCCCATTCCCGGCACCAGCCAGAGCTCTTTGGGCTCCCGGGCCGCCATGTACAGCTGCCGCGCGTGCTCGGGCGGAAAATAGGGGTCCTTGTCGCCGTGCACGATCAGCA
>PMST01000525.1 GCA_003168295.1 Actinomycetota bacterium | reverse complement strand
CGTTCTCGGCCAGCAGCTTCCAATTGGCCCTGGTGCGATGCTTGAGCCAGCCCGCGGTCAGCTCGACCTCACCGTCCGGGGACAGGCGCGCCAGCCGGTCAAGTTCACCGGCCGCTTCGCCGAGATGCTCGGCTAGGCTCGGCCCGTCCACGGCCATGCTGGCGAACACGAAACCCTGATGAGAGTCGATCCGCGGCACCGCGGCCAGCGACAGCTCGGTTTCGATGGTGCCCTTGCCGCCGTAGCCCTGGTTGAAAGGGAAGCCGATCAGCTCGCCGGTGTTGCGGTAGGTCCAGCCGTGGTAGGGGCAGCGGAAAGACTTGGAGTTGCCCCGGTCAGCCTCGCAGACCAGGTTGGCCCGGTGCGCGCACCGGTTCAGCAGCAGGTGGACGCCGCCGTCGGCGCCTCTAGTCATGATGACGTCCTGCAAGCCGATACTCTTGCGCACGTAGTCGCCCGGCTGCCTGATCTCGCTGACATGGCCGACGTAGACCCAGGTCCGGTACCAGATCCGGGTCAGCTCGTCGGCGAAGATCCGCGGATCGGTATAGAGCGAGCCGTGCACCCGATCCGGCTCGATCAGCCGCGAGTAGTCCGGCCCGGACCCGACGCCCCGCGTCGCGCCAGCCGGGTCAGCAGGCTCAGGACATCCCATGTCCGGCAGGAGATCCGTCATGTGCCTCCTCCCTGCTCTCGGCCCTCTTCCGCGCCCGGCGCGTCCGGCTCGCCGGCTTACCGTCAGGCACCGGGCAATTTCTTAATCACTATTAGAATAACGCCGCCCTGCTGGCTGCGGGCTCACCGGCCGGAACACTGGCGTGCGGCGCTCGCGGAAGGCGGCGATTCCCTCCGGGCTCGCTCCCGGCGACAGCATCCACCGTCGCTCCTCCTGTTTTTGCCTGGTCCGGAGCACGCCTGCGGGCTCGTTCGGTGTATTACATATCTTGTCACCTGACGTTTTTTAACTTAAGTTACCCACGCGAGGTTTGCCGCTACTGGCCGAGAGGACCGCCAAGATGCTAATAAGCGAACTCAGTTACAAATCGGCTGACGGCACCGGGATCGTCGCGTACCGATGGGACCCAGAGGACCCGCCCCGGGCCGCGGTCCAGCTGACCCACGGGATGGGCGAGCACGCCCGGCGCTACGATCACGTCGCCCAGGCCCTGAACGACGCCGGTTTCGTGGTCTACGCCCAGGATCACCGCGGCCACGGCGCCAGCGCCGACCCTGATGCGTACGGCGATCTGGGCCCGGGCGGCTGGGCCGCTCTGGTCGACGACATCGGCCTGCTCTCGGCCAAGATCCGCGAGGATCATGCGGACCTGCCGCTCATCTTGCTCGGGCACAGCATGGGGTCCTACGCCGTGCAGCAGTACCTGCTCGATCACAGCGCCGACGTCGACGGCGTGGTGCTGACCGGGACCGCGGCGATCGACCTGCTCGAGCCGGCTCTGGACCTGGACCAGCCGCTGGACCTGGCCGTGTTCAACGCGCCGTTCCAGCCCGCGCGCACCGACTATGACTGGCTGTCGCGCGACGAGGCCATCGTGGACGCCTACATCGCCGACCCGGCCTGCGGCTTCGGGATCGACACCGGGTCGGCCAGGGCCATGTTCGGTGGCGCACGACGGCTCGCCGACCCGGCCCAGGTCGCCGCGATGCGGTCCGACCTGCCGCTGTACATCGCGGTAGGCGAGGCCGACCCGGTGAACGGCGGCCTAGCGCTGCTGACCCCGCTGACCGACCGGTACCAGGCCGCGGGCCTGACCGACATGACGATCCGCGTCTATCCTGACGCCCGGCACGAGATCCTGAACGAGACCAACCGGGACGAGGTCATGGCCGCACTGACCAGCTGGCTCGATCGCGTGGTGATCAGCGCAGGCCAGGACAGCTAGGACGAGGCCCGGCGAACGATCTTCACAACGAGGGAGGCCGCCGCAGCCTCCCCCCGGCCGCCTTGACCCTTCTTACCCGACATGCGCCGTAGGCTGCGAGCCAGCCTGCTTGGGTAGTTGCGAGCCAGCCTGCTTTGGTGTGAGGGTCAGCTGATGGGCAGGCTTAGGCTGGCTGATGAAATTTCCCTGGCCGAGGTCGCAGCCGAGGTCGGACAGCAGCTCCAGCGTGGCATGGTCCTCGATTCCTTCGGCGACGATGCGCAGGCCAAGGGCGTGACCGAGGTTGATGGTGGCGCGAACGAGGTCGAGGGCGCGGCCGCTGTCGTCACCGGTGAGCGCGGCGATGAAGATCCGGTCGAGTTTGAGTTCCTTCACCGCCAGGCTACTGAGGTGGGCAAGTGAGGTGAAGCCGGCGCCGAAGTCGTCGATCGACACCACGATGCCCTGGTCCCAGAGCTCTTGGATGACACTTCGGGATCGATCAAAGTGGGAGATGACGGTCGTCTCGGTGATCTCCATGACGAGGGCTTCGGCGGGCACCTGATGACTTTCGAGGAGGTCGCGGACAATATCTGTGAACCGCGGATCGAGAAGGTTCGCCGGTGAGATGTTGACCGCGACTGACAGCGGGTCTCCGGCGTTCCTCCAGGCACTGCACTGCGCGAGGGCGCTGGTGAGCACGAGGGTCGTGATCGCTCCCATGAGGCCGGCTTCTTCGGCCAGGGGAAGGAACTCAAGGGGCGGGACAATGCCGAGCCTGGGATGGGCCCAGCGGAGCAGGCTCTCGACAGCGACGATCCTGCCGGTCCGCAGATCGAGCTGTGGCTGGTAGTGCAGCACGAGTTGGCGTTCGTCGATGGCGGTGCGCAATTCATCCAGGAGCAGCAGCCGGTTCCCGTTCTTGTCGAGGTCCGGCTGGTAGATCGCGAAGGGAGTGCCGGCCAGCTTGGCCCGGTACATCGCGACGTCCGCGCACCACAGGAGGCTTGCCGCGTCGGTGGCATCAGTGGGTGCCAGCGCGATGCCGATGCTCGCGCCGATATGGACCCGCGCCGTATCAAGGACGAAGGGTTCGGCCAGCCGGTCCGTCAGTCGCTGGGCGACAGCGGTGGCATAGCCGACATCTCCGTCGACGAGCACGACGACAAACTCATCACCCCCGAGCCGGATAGGCAGATCGGCTTCGCGCAGGCAGGCAGACAAACGAGGGCCCAGCTGCTTGAGGAGCTTGTCTCCAGCGGGGTGGCCGAAGGTGTCGTTGATCTCCTTGAAATGGTTGAGGTCAAGGAAGAGGAACGCCATGGATCGCGGCTGCGCTGCCGTTACGTCGTAATCTGCGAAGAACGCGTCGAGCACGGTGAAGAGGTAACGACGGTTGCCGAGACCAGTGAGCTCATCGGTGACCGACTGGTGGCGGCGTTCGGCACTGAGGGACCTCATCTCGCGCACGGACACGACCAAGCGGATGCCGACAAGCAGGAGAGCGGCAGTCGCAAGGCCGAGCGCAAGCCGGCTCGTCGTGTGCAGGTTTCCGACAAAGAGGACGACTAGGGCACACGCGGCGCTGAGACCCGGAATAACGAACAACGCTGGCTTCCGAAGGATCTGCAGGTCAGAGGGATGCGGCCGCAACCAGACGGACATCGACAGAACCAGCATCGACGTCGGCCAGGCGATCGCGTCGAAAATGAAGCCCAGCCGCGACGCCCCGAAGGATGTCCCGAAGAGGCTGGCGGTATCACCGAGGGCATTGATGGCCATTCCCGCGGCCATGAGCAGCCACGGCGCCTTCCGCCGGCCGGACATCACCGTCGATCCGCCCACGACCAGGCTGAGTAGCAGCACGTCTCCGACCGGGTACGCCAAGTTGGTCGCCGTCGCGGCGGAAGTCCCGCCGGCCAGATGAAGGACTCTTTCGAACGCGAACGCCGCGCACACCGACGCAGTGCCGACGCTCGCGACAGCGCCGTCCAGCCAGCTAGGAGTGGCGAGCCTCCTAACCTCCCCACGCATGAAGGTCACGGCGGCCACGTAAGTGAGCGGGTAGAACCCGAGGTAGAAAGCGTCCGCGAGCGAGGGCGTCGAAGGCGTGACGCCGCCCAGTGACTCGACCGTCAGCGCAATGTCGCCGGACGCCCACATGAACAGGCCGAAGCCGAGCGTTAGCGCCACCGCACGCCCGGGCCGCCGGGTGAAACCACGGACGATGCACAGGGCGGCAGCGAGCATCTCGAAGCCATCGACCGACCAGCCGTCGAGCAGCTCCGAAGACCGGCCGGGACCCCGGACGATCAAGGACGCAAGATAACCCACGAGGAGGAGAGCCATCAGCGCATACGCGACCCACAATCCGCGCTCGGCGCGGTAGCGCTGCCACGACCACAGAGAGATTCCCATTATCTTGCGCTCCGGCCGGAAACGACGGCATCCTGCGGTTCGTCTCGTTCTGCCGTCATGCGCTTATCGTAGTTGAGTGGTAACCCTTTGTCACAAAAGGCGCCCGGCCTAGCCCTTGCCGGGGTTGAATATCTCGAGCGGGTCCAGGGCCCGGCGGACCGCGGACTGCAGGGCGAGGGAGCCGGGGTCGAGCTCCCGGCGCATGCCGTCGCGCTTGAGGAGCCCGACGCCGTGCTCGCCGGTGACGGTGCCGCCTAGGGCGATGGCCGCGTCCAGGAGGTCCTCGAACGCGGCCTGAGCCGCGATGCGGGCCGCCGCGTCGCCTGGAGGGGTGATGATCAGCGGATGCAGGTTCCCGTCACCGGCGTGGGCGATGGTCGCGATGTGCACGTCGTGCCGGGCCGCGATCGCGCCTGTCTGCTCCAGCATCGCGGGGACCTGGGACCGCGGTACGCAGACGTCTTCGGTCAGGAGCGGCCCGAGCCGCTCCAGCGCCGGGTAGGCCAGCAGCCGAGCCTCGAACAACGCCTCCGCCTCAGTGTCGTCGGTCGACTGCTCTACCCATATCGCGCCGGCGTCGGCCATGGCCGCGGCGATCGCGTCGGCGTCCGCCGCACCCGAGTCCTCGGGCGTATCCACCCGGGCCAGCAGCAGCGCCGTCGCGTCCGTGCCGATGCCCAGGTGCTTCCAGTCCTCCACCGCCTGCAGGCAGAAGCGGTCAAGCAGCTCGAGCACCGCCGGGGTCAGCCCGCGGCGGGTGATCTGGGCGACGGCCTGGCCGGAGGCGATCAGGTCGCCGAACGCCCCGACGATCGTGCGCGGGACGCCGGCCAGCGCGGGCCGCAGCCGCAGGGTCACCTCGGTCACCACGCCGAGCGTGCCCTCGGACCCCACGAAGAGCCCGACCATGTCGAGCCCGGCCACGCCCTTGGNNGCGACGTTGCCGCCGATCGTCGACCACGGGGCGCTGGCCGGGTCCGGCGGGTACCACAGGCCGTGTTCGGCGACGGCGGCCTTGACGTCGTGGTTGACCGCACCTGGCTGCACGACGCAGACCAGGTTGTCCGGATCGATCTCCAGCACCTGGTTCATCCGCGACAGGTCAAGGACGACACAGCCGCTGACCGCGTTGGCGCCGCCGGACAGCCCGGTACCCGCGCCGCGCGGGACGACGGGAACCCCGAGCTCGGCGCAGATGCGGACGACATGCTGCACCTCGGCCTCTGATCGAGCCCGCACCCCGGCGGCCGCCTTTCCGGCGGCGGCCCACTCGGCTTCGTCGTGCGACATGGCGGCGAGCACGTCGGGATCGACCACCAGGCGGTCATCGGCCAGTTCCCGGCTCAGCGCCTCAACGACCATCGCGGCCTCGGTCACGGCTGCTCCTCCCCGCCGAAAGCCTCGGCGATCAGCTCGGCCGCAGCCCGACGGGGCTCATGATGGACGCGGCGTGACTCCATACCAAAAACACTAGGCGGTTCCCGGCGGGCGACCACCATCGGTCAGGACTCCTCCCCCCTCCCGGTGGCGCGGCAGGCACGCCATCTGCTTCGCTTCTGAACATGACATCACCTGCCGAGGCCGAAGCGGCCGGCGGACCCGGGAGGCCGGCCTGGTTCACCGCCGCCCTGGCCGCACCCGTCCAGGAGCGGCGGACGGCCGTCGAGGGCACCGAAATCGCCTACCGGGCATGGGGGGAGCCTGCTGACCGGGGCATCGTGCTCGTGCACGGCGGCGCCGCCCACTCGCGCTGGTGGGACCACATCGGCCCGCTGCTGGCGAACGGCTGGCGGGTCGTCGCCCTGGATCTGTCCGGGCACGGCGACAGCGGCCGGCGGGACAGCTACACCCTCGATGCGTGGGGCCGCGAAGTACTCGCCGTCGTCGCCGACGCCGGGATCACGACCCCGGCCACGGTGATCGGGCACAGCATGGGCGGCCTGGTCACGCTGCGGCTCGCCAGCCTGGTCGGATCCCGGATCGCCGGAGCGGTCGCCATCGACTCCCCCGTACGGGACCTCACCCCCGAGGACCGGGCGGCGCGCCAGCAGCGGGCGTTCGGGCCGCTGCGCGTCTATCCGACCAGGCAGGCGGCCATGGCGCGCTTTCACACGGTCCCCGACCAGCCTGTGCTCGCCTATATCAGGGACCATGTGGCCGCGACCTCCATCCGTCCGGCCGAAGGCGGCTGGACGTGGAAGTTCGACCCTAGGATCTTCACCCGGGAGCACTTCCCCCCCGAGCTGCTGACCCGGCTGGACTGCCGGGTGGCGCTCTTCCGGGCCGAATACGGCATGGTGACGCCGCAGCAGAGCGAGGTCATGTACGACCGGCTCGGCCGCGTCGCCCCGGTGGTCGAGATCCCGGCCGCGGGTCACCACGTCATGCTCGACCAGCCCATCGCGCTGGTCGCGGCGCTCCGGACGCTGGTCTCGGACTGGGATCACTCGCTGCCGGGCACGCCACCGGGGCCCGGCGCCGGTCCCGGGGCCTGAAGCCATGGGTTCCGGTCCGGGCGGCTCGCGGCGCTCAGGCGGTGGCCTAGGCGGCCTGCGGCGCTCAGGCCGTGGCCCGGGTCTCCAGGAGGTCGTCCAGGGTGCCGGCCGCGTCGAGCGGGTCCGCCAGCGCCGCCCACCGCGCGCCGGCGAGGCCTGCGAGCTGCGCGGCCTGCTCGTGGTCGTCGGCGGGAGCCAGGATGATCAGCTCGGGCAGGGCCCGGGCCGTCTGCAGGGTGTCGTCGTCGTCGGTGGCGCGGCAGTCGGACAGCAAGATGACGACCCGGCGCCGGGCCCGGGCGGGCGCCAACTGCTCCCCGGCGGCCTTCAGCGCGTCAGACAACCTGGTGATCCCGTGCGCCCGGAGCCGCAGCAGTCGCTCGGCCACCACCCCCGGCGCGATGTCGCTGGCCAGGGGCCGGATGAGGTCGACGGACGCGGCGAAAGACAGGACGGCATGCTCGCGCGGAGCGCGCAGCGCGCACGCGGCGGCGACCGTCGCCGCCGCGGCCAGCCTCGCCCCGTTCATCGAGCCCGACCGGTCGACCACCACCGCGAAGGCCGTCTGCGCCCGGGCCCAGTGCAGGGTGGTCAGGTCGTCGAGGGCTACCGGCCGGGCCTGTGCCCGGGCGGCCGAGATACCCTCGATCGAGGCGTCGATGTCCAGGTCGCCGTCGGCGGCGCCGCGCACGGACCGCAGCCGGGAGATCCCACGCATCGTGACCCGCCCGCCCCGGGCGCGTTCGAGCACGATGCTCGAGCCGAGCCGGATCGCGGCGGCGCGCAGGCGCTCGTCGGTCGCGTTGGTCATGGCGGCGAGGAGCTCGAACACCGCCGGATCCTCGGCCAGGGCCCGGCTCATGGCCCGCTCGTCGAGCACGCCGACCTCGGGGCTGATCTCGGCGAAGCGGGCGTGCCGGGAAAGCTCGTGGCGGCCCACGGTCTTTCCCTCGGGCCGCCCCGACTTCGGCGGCGGGCGCTGGGGGTGCCCGCCGGCCGCCGGAGCGGCCGGCGGGCTCGTCATTCCCC
>PMST01000682.1 GCA_003168295.1 Actinomycetota bacterium | reverse complement strand
CGGCCGGGGATCGCGCGGCCGGTGCCGGGCGCGCGCAGCAGATCGGCACCGCCAGCGCGATCGGCGCGCTGGCCGGGGCGGCGCTGACGGCGCATCGCGGCCGGACAGCGATCGCCGCCGGGGTGCTGGCGGGCGCCGCCGGGCTCGGCATGACTGAAGCGGTGGCCCGGGCCACGCAGCGCCCAGGAGAGATTCCCGCCCTGTGGTCGCGCATCGTCATGAGCGGCGCGCTGGCCGCGCCGCTCGGCTGGGCCGCGGATCGCGTCAGCGGCGGGTTGGGCCCGGTGGCGGTGGCGACGGCCGCGGGCGCGGCCGCCGGAGCGCTGGGCCTACGCCCGCAGAAAGTGGCGCTCGGGCCGGCCGTCGGTGCCGCGATCGGGCTGGGGCTGCGGAGCCTGGCCCCGCGGACGCCTGGGTCGGTGGCGGCCGCGGCGGCGGTGGTGGGATACCGGGCGACGTCGGCGCTGGTGTTCCGTGATGCGCAGGTGAGCCTGCTGGCCGAGCGGGTCAAGCCGGCCGACGTCCCGTTCGTGGTGCCGCTGGCCAGCCAGACCAGGTACGTCGGCACCGGCTACGTCCGGTCCCTGGCAGAGGTGCTCGGCGGCACGTACACGCCCGACGTCGAGGACATCGGCATCGTCGCCGCGCTGGACGAGCTGGCTGGCCCGTCCTTCGACCCGGCGGGTACCGATCCGCTGGTCCGCGAGTTCTACGAGCACACCACCAGGTTCGCCCTCGACATCGTGCCGGAGTGGCGGCTGTGGGTCCGCCCCGGCTACCTGCTGTACCGGACGCTGCTGGCCCGGCCGCTCGGACAGGCCAATGTGCCGATGAGCCAACGGGAGGCGCAGCGCGGGGTGCGCAGCCGGATCGACACCATCACCGGGACCGGGCGGGCGCGGCCGACCGGAGACGGGGCGCCGGCGGGCGACGCCGGGACAGGCGGGCCAGTGGCGGTCCGTGGCTGGATCCGGTCCGCGGCCGACACCGGCGAGCCCATCTACGTCGGCATCTATACGACCTACCGGCGCGGGGGCCGGGGCTACGTCAGCGTCGGCTTTCCCCTGCCGCAGGCCAGCTTCACCGCCACGCTGCTGCCGCAGGGCCGGCCCGGCGGCGGCCTGGTCCTGGACAGCCGCAGCGAGCTTGACCAGCCGGGGCACTACCTGACCTACATCGACGCGGCGACGGGAGAACTCACCACCGCCGCCGTCCGGGGATTCGCCGAGCGGCTCGACGTCTACGTCGAGGCGGGCCAGTTGCGCGCCGAGCACGCGTTCTGGGTGTTCGGCTTCCCGTTTCTCGTGTTGCACTACCGCATGCACCGTAAGGCGGCCCGTTCCGACGGTTCGGTCATGGGGTTAGCTCAGGAATGAGGTGATCGCGGCGGTGAAGTAGCCCGGATCGTCCAGCCAGGGGAAGTGCCCGGCCCCGGGCTGTACCGTCACCTTGGCGTGCGGGAACACGCGCGCGCCGGCCGCGGCGGTCTCCGGCGTCGGAAGGTTGTCGAGCTCCCCCGCGTACACCAGCACGGGCGCGGCAAGCCGGCCGACTTCCTCGAGGGTCACGGCCGGGTTGAAGGCGCCTTCGGCACGGAAGCTCTTCCGCACCGGCTGGGAGCGCTCGCTGATCCCGGCATCGACGTGCGCCTGGGCCGCGGCGTCCCAGCGGCCGTACAGGAACGGCTGGTACGCGCGCCGGTTCTCCGCCGACGCGTCGCCGGCCTCCGCCTTCTCCACGGCGGCCAGCGCCGCCGGATACCACGGCTCCCCCGACCTGCGTTCGAGCGCCGCGCGCCACTGCTCGTCGGTTTCGTCGACGCCGACGGCCGCCAGGCCGGGGGTCAGCAGGATCAGGTGCGCTACCCGCTCCGGGTACGCCGCCGCGTAGAGCGTGGCCAGGTCGCCCGCGGCCGAGTGCCCGAGCAGGTCCATGCGACCCAGGCTGAGGTGAGCGCGCAGCGCCTCCACGTCGCCGACGAGCCGGTCGCAGCGGTAGCTCAGCGGGTCGGCCGCGTCGGCTGACTGCCCGGTGCCGCGGGTATCCGGCATGATCAGCTGCCGGGACCGGCTCAGCCCGCCCAGGTCACCGAGGTACTCGCACGTCCGGCCGGGGCCGCCGGGCAGGCACACCAGCGGCGGCCCGTCGCCGAGCGCGGTGTAGCCGATCTCGGTGCCGTCGTAGGAAGCGAAACGGGCCATGGGCCCATCATGGCCGGCCCGGTGGTGGCCCTGTAACTGGATTAATCCGGCAGCCGCTCCTGAGGTCTAGTTCTGCAGGGGTACCAGCTCACGGACGAAGGCGTCGGTGAACGGCGCGAACGAGCCGGGACCGTTCTCCGCCGGGAGCGCGGCGGCCGGGCGGATCACGAACTTGCTCAGCCCGGCCTCCACGTACTGCTCGAGCAGCCGGCGCGCACCGGCCCAGCCGACCGGGACCAGCGTGGCCGGATCGGCGTCCGGCCTGCGGCGGCGGATCGAGGCCAGCAGCGTATCCGGCATGCCGTCCAGCACGACGGGCACGCTGAGGCCGAAATGATCGGCCTCCACCTCCCGGCCGGCGTCGGCGGCGGCCTGCTGGATCGTGGTGACCGCCACGGCCGCCTCGGCCGGGGTGAGCAGCGAGCCCAGCCACCCGTCGGCCAGCCGGCCCACCCGGCGCAGGCCGGCCGGGGCCGACCCGCCGAGCCAGATATCCAGCGGCTTGGCCGGCCGCACCCCGACGCTCGCCCCGGACACGGAGAAGAAAGACCCCTCGAACGACACCGACTCCTCGGTAAGCAGCAACCGAAGCAGGGTCAGCGCCTCGTCGAACACGGCGGCGCGCTGCCCCTCAGGTACGGGGAACAGCACCCGCTCAGCGGGCTGGGCCGGCTGCAAGCCGAACACCGGGAGCACGCGGCCCGGCGCGAGCCCGGCTATCGACGCGAGCTGCTTGGCGACCAGCACGGGATGACGCCCGGGCAACACGGAAATTCCGGTGCCGACCTTCAGCTTCCGGGTCCGCGAGAGCGCGAACGCCATCCCGGTGAACGGCTCCACCACCGGGGAGTACACGTTCTCCGGCAGCCACAGCGAATCCACCCCGGTCTGCTCGAGAAGATCCACCGCCGACGCGAAGCCCGCGGGTGTTCCGGCCGATCCCAGCGACACTCCTATCCGAACCTTCATGTGCCCTATCCGATCACACAGGTTGCCCGGCGGGGCGGGGCGGGCGGGCGCATGACCCCGGACTCAGGGCAGGACGAACCGCTCTACCGCGTTGGCGAAGCCCTCGTCCTCGTTGGACGTGGTGACGCGGCGGGCGGCTTTCTGGACCTCATGGCTCGCGTTCCCCATGGCGATGCTGAGCCCGGAGTGGGCAAACATGAGCACGTCGTTGGGCTGGTCGCCGATCGTGGCGATCTGCTCGGCGGGGATCTGGTAGGTCTGGGAAAGATACTTGGCCACGGCGCCCTTGTTGGCGTCGGGGTTGGTGACATCGCAGTAGTACGGCTGAGACCTGGCCGCCGATACGTGGTCGCCCAGGCGCTCGCGTACCGCGTCCACACCTTTCTGGACCGCGTCGTAGTCATCGCTCACCCCGACGACCTTCGCCACTCCGCTCGACACCGAGGCGAAACCGTCGGTCACCGTCGGGTCGAACTTGACCGTCCAGGCCTCGCGAGCCACGTGCGGTGCCTTCGGATCCCGGATAAACCAGTCCGCACCCCGGTAGATCCACACGTCCAGCCCGTGGGAGCCGAGCAGCTCGATGACCGTCGGCGTCACGTCGTCGGGGATGGTCTGCTGCTCGATCACCGACATGTCGGGACGGACATACACGCCGCCGTTGAAGCCCGCGATCGGCGTGGTGAGCTGGAGCGGCTCGATGAGCATGGACATGCCGCGNNCCAGCGTGCCGTCGACGTCGGCGAGGAACAGTCGAATGGGTGCGGCCACGGTGCCTCCAGTTTGGTTCGGCAGTTGGTCCGGTGCGGTCAGCAGCTCAGGTCGCCGTACGGTCGGCCATCACCAGGGAGGCGGCGGCCTCGACGCGGCCCGCCGGGATCGTCGTATCGCCGGCCAGGAGCCTGGCCAGTGGTACCTTCTTGTCCTCGCCGGTGACCAGCCAGAGGATCTGCCGGGCCCGCGCCAGCGCCGGGTAGGTCAGCGTCATCCGCACCCGCCCCTGGTACGGCTGGGTGAGGGCGACCAGGCGATCGGTGACCGACAGGACCGGATCGCCCGGTACCAGCGAGGCGGTGTGCCCGTCGGGGCCAAGACCCAGATGGACAAGATCGAAGCGCTCGGGCAGCAAGGCCGCGTAGCTGCCGGCCGCGGCCACCAGATCGCTTTCGTTGACCGGCATGGGCCGCACCTGCGCCGGGGCCGAGCCCAGCGCCTTGGTGAGGTGGGTCAGGTTCCGGTCGGGGTCATCGGGCGGAGCCACGCGCTCATCCACCTGGTAGATGACGGTCGCGTCCCACGGGACCGTCTCCGACGCCAGCTCGGCGAACATGGCCCAGGGGGTGTGCCCGCCGCTGACCGCGAAGTGGAAGCTGCCGTTGGCCGCAACCGCGGCGCGGGCGCGCTCGGCCACGAAGACCGCGCCGGCCCGAGCTACGGCATCGGGATCGGCGAGAGTCTGGAGTTCGTGGTGCATGTCGCTCCCTAATGTCGGTTTTAGGGGACGGTTCCTCCGGGGTGGCGCTCCCCCGTATCGGCGTTTGCCGTGACCTCCACTGCGATGGCGCCCGCCAGGTCGGGCGATCCATCCGACACGCTACACCAGGCTGGAACGCACGCGATACGAGGCTGAGGTGGCCCGGCGGGGCACCGGATAGATGCTCAACGCCGAGCAGGCGGAACCCGGCCGCCCCGGGCAGCCGATCGGGTCAGGCATCGATGCCCGTGCCCCGGGCTCGCGGGCCTGTTAGCGCTAACAATCCGGGTTTAACGCTAACAATCCGGGACAGCAGGCGAGATATGGAGCTTGCCGTGACCCTTCCGCTGCTCCGGCGGATCTGAGGAAGCAGGCGAAGGCAATGGCCGAAGACCGTCGACGCGACGAGGCGTCAGGTGAAACGAACGTCCGCTTCTCCTGGGCAGCCGTGCGCGAGACCCCTCGTTACACGTATCTGGTCAGCGCGATCGCGGCGATCGGCGGGATGCTGTTCGGCTACGACATCGGCGTCATCAGCGGGGCCGAGAACCTGCTGAAGAGCGCATTCCAGCTGAGCAGCGGGACCGAGGAACTGGCCGTGGCGGCCGTGCTGATCGGCGCGGTCATCGGCGGGCTCTTCGGCGGCCCGCTGGCCAACCGGATAAGCCGCCGGTACACGCTGCTGACGATGGCGGTGCTGTACGGCATCGGGGCGATCCTGACGTCAATCTCCTGGGACCTGGGGTCGTTCCTCGCGTTCCGCATCCTGACCGGGATCGCCGTCGGCGCCTCCTCCCTGGTGGTGCCGATCTACATCGCGGAACTCGCCCCGGTTAGCATCCGCGGCGGCCTGGTGATCTTGCAGCAGCTCGCGATCTCCTTCGGGATCCTGGTGTCGTATGTGCTGGACTTCGCGTTTGACTCGGCCGGCTGGGGCTGGCGCCCCATGTTCGCCGCCGCCGTCGTGCCCGCCGTGGTCCTAGCGGCCGGGATGCTGAAGATGTCGCACTCGCCGCGCTGGCTGGCTATGCAGGGCCGGTGGGACGACGCCGACGCGGTCGTCGAGCGGATCGACCCGCAGCACAAGGAGCAGGAGATGGAGCTTCTGCACAGCAACGTGGAAGAAAGCTCCGGCACATCGTGGCGCCAGCTTCTTCGCCCAGGGCTGCGCGGCGCCCTGATCGCCGGCGCCGGCCTGGCCGTCTTCCAGCAGTTCGTCGGCCCGAACACCGTGCTGTTTTACACGCCGACGATCTTCGGCTATGCGGGCGTGACCGGCAACCCGCTGCTGCCGACGATGTACGTCGGCGCGGTCTTGTTCGTGTTCGTGTTCCCTGCCATCGCGGTTGTCGACATCATAGGCCGCAAGAAGCGCCGAGGTGTTCCCGAACCAGCTGCGCGGGGTCGGCGCCAGCGCCGCTACGGTCTCCAACTGGAGCGCGAACCTGCTCATCACCGTCACGTTCCTGTCGCTGATCGGCGCCGTCGGCAAGCCCTGGACGTTCTGGATCTACGCGATCTTCGCCGGCCTGGCCATCATCTTCGTCTGGCGCTTCGTGCCTGAGACCAAGGGCCGCCCGCTGGAGCACATCGACAAATACTGGACCGAGGGCCGCCGCTGGCCCGACTCGCCCGGATCGGAGGCCGCGTGATGGCGCGCTGACCGCCCAGCCAAGAGCCTAGCGGCGGCGGAGGACCAGGACGGCGGAGTCGACGCGCGGAGGCGGGCGGAAGGCGTGCCGGGGAACGGGCAAGCCGGGGCGGGCGCGGAAGGTGCGCGCCCAGCGGGCGGTGCCGGGGGCGGAACCGTCGGCGTACTTGCGCACGACGGCGCGCTGCAGCACCAGATCGGCGGCGATCAGCCGGGTGCCTGGCGCGAGCAGCAGGGCGAGCAGGCTGGCCGTGATCGCGTAGGGCGGGCTGGCGACGACGCGGAACGGCCGGAGCGGCAGCCGCAGGTCCCGTACGTCGGCGCGGACCACCGTAGCTTGCGGGAAGCGAGCAGCTAGCCGCGCGGCCCGGCCGGGGTGCAGCTCGACGGCGACGACCCGGGCTCCGGCCCGGATCAGGTGCGCGGTCAGCGCGCCCTCGCCGGCGCCGATGTCGAACACGAGCTCACCCGGACGGACGCCGGCTTCCGCGACGATACGTGCGGCCCAGTCGTCAGCGAGCCGGTGCCATCCCCAGAGCCGACGCGACGGCCCGGAGACGGGCACGACGAACTATTGCCATGAAGCAGTTCATCCGGCGACCGTAGCTTCCCTGGTCAGTCCGGGCAAGCTAATTTCCGGGACACCTTACTACCGGGCGGCGGGGTGAGCGGCGGGTTAAGCGGCAGGCGGCGGGGACGCCTGCATGGATTGCTAGGTTGGCGGCATCGACGAGGCGAGGGGGTGCGGCGTTATGGCGGTGGGCGGCAGCGAGGCTGATCTGGTCTTGGCCGGCGGGAGGATTCGCACGCCCGCGCATCCGTCCGGGTTCGTCTCGGCGCTGGCGGTCCGGGGCGGGCTGATCCAGGCCATCGGTAGCGATGACGAGATCAGGGAGCTGACCGGCCGCCGGACCCGGGTCGTTGACCTGCGCGGGCGGCTCGCGCTGCCTGCCTTCGGCGACGCGCATGTGCACGCGGTGGCCGGCGGGCTGGAGAGCCTGCGCTGCAACCTGGTGGGCCTGCGGACCAGGCACGAGTGCCTGGCCGCGGTCAGCGACTACTGTTCGGCGTTGCCTGAGCGCGCGTGGGTGCTGGGCGGCGGCTGGACCATGTCGGCTTTCCCCGGCGGGCTGCCGACGGCGGCGGATCTGGACGCCGTGACCGAGGGGCGGCCGGCCTTCCTGCCGAACCGGGACCACCACAGCGGATGGGTGAACACCGTCGCGCTCACGCTCGCGGGCATCGACGAAAGGACGCCCGACCCGGTCGACGGGCGGATCGAGCGCGACCACGCCGGGCGGCCCACCGGGGTACTGCACGACGGGGCCATGCGGCTGGTCGCGGCGCACGTTCCGGCGCCTGATCCGGCCGAGCTCATCGCGGGGCTGCTGGCCGGGCAGACCCACCTGCACTCGCTGGGGATCACCAGGTTCCAGGACGCCTGCGTCGGCGCGGCGGGCGAGCTCGGCATCCCCGACGCGTTCGACACCTACCTCATGGCCGCCGACTACGGCATGCTCAACAGCCATGTCGTCGGCGCCCTGTGGTGGGACCGCAGCCGCGGTCTGGGCCAGATCGACGACCTGCTGGCCCGGCGCGAGCAGGCCGCCGGCGCGATGGGGAGCGGCGCGATGGGGAGCGGCGGGGGGTTCCGGGCGGGCACGGTCAAGCTGA
Source organism: Actinomycetota bacterium (assembly GCA_003168295.1). Next base: position 7,885 of record PMST01000682.1, on the reverse strand, counting down.
TGCTCGACGGCGTGTGCGAGACGTTCACTGCCGCCATGTCGGCGCCCTACCTGGACCGGGACGGCCATCCCGGCGATCACCGGGGGCGGCTGTTCCTCGAACCGGAGGCGCTGGGTGAGATCACCAGGCGGCTGGCCGCGGAGGGATTCCAGCTGCACTTCCACGCCATCGGCGACCAGGCGGTCAGCACTGCCCTGGACGCGCTGGCGGCGCTCCCGGCCGGGCCGCGCCGGGCCGCCCGGCACCACCTGGCGCACCTGCAGTTCATCGCGCCTGGGGACATGGGCCGGTTCGCCGCGCTCGACGCGGTGGCCAACTTCCAGCCGCTCTGGGCGTGCGCGGAGCCGCAGATGGAGGAGCTGACCATCCCGTTCGTCGGCGCCGAGCGGACCGCCTGGCAGTACCAGATCGGCTCGCTGGCCGCAGCGGGCACGCGGATCGCGTTCGGCAGCGACTGGCCGGTGTCGAGCGCGGACCCGCTGCAGGAGATTCACGTCGCGGTCAACCGGGTCCTATCCGAGCGCCTCGGCCGGCAGGGAGAACCGGAATGCGAGAACCCGTTCATGCCCGATCAGGCGATCACCCTCGACGCCGCGATCGCCGCGTTCACCACCGGGGTCGCCTGGGTGAACCACGAGGAGGACGTGGCCGGCCAGCTCCTCCCGGGTATGGTGGCCGACCTGGCCGTGCTCGACCAGGACCTGTACGCCATCCCGGCCCGTGACATCGGCAACACCTCGGTCGTGATGACGGTCGCGGGCGGAACGGTAACGTTTGTCAACACACCTGAGATGGGATAATCGCAGCTCAGGGAAATGCCAGAACGGGCCCCAGAGGCAGCCGTCACGGTCGCCCGCACTCGGTCTGAGTGCGCATAGTGCCGTCATCGCCGCGGGCGACTGCGTGAAGCTGGATGAGTAGCGGCTGGTACTGCACGTTCATCGTTTGCGAGACAATCCTGTGTTCGATCAGGCAGGAGCGGCTGCAACCAGAGTGCAACCGCGCGGCGAACCGCGCCGCCACTCCCGCTAGGCAAGCTGAGCCTACAAAGCACCGTAGAAAGCACTTGACCGGTCGGCGGAAATGGCCAAGCGCCAGCGGTCGCTCACCGATCAGCAAGGACGCGATGGCCGAGGCGCTGCGCGAGGACCGTGCGGTCAGAAGCAGGCCACCAGTCGCAGCGCGGCCCAGCGCCCGCGCCAGCTGAGGAGGAAAAGAGCGCCAACATGGCCCGGGCGCAGCGGCGGATGGGCCTCAGCCATGACGACGCGTCGGGCTTCAAGGGTCTGCTGGGACAAGCGTCGGAAGCTATGGCAGGCGCAGATCCGCCTCGACGGCACGAACAAGTACCTGGTCACTTCGCCGATCCGAAGGACGCGGTGCGGGCCCACGACAAGGCGGCGCTCAAGCGCAGCCCGGACGCGATGACCAACGCAATGCTGGGCCTACTGGAGGAATCATGAAGAGAGCCATTGTCACCCTTGCCGGGCTTGCCATCGCCGGAATGAGCCTGACAGCCTGCGGTACTACTGCCGCAACCCCGGCTATACGGGTTACCGTCACAGCACCAGGCACCACGGCAGCAGCACCGACCACGGCTGCGCCGAGCGCCTCGCCGAGCCCGTCTGCGTCCTCTCCGCAGATAGTCATCAACAACAATCCGGCCCCGGCCCCGGCTAGGACCGTCTACGTGCAGCCACCGGCCTACGAGCCCGCCGAGCCCCAGCTAACCGACTGCAATGGGGGTACGTACGAGGGGGACACAATCTGGGCGGGGTCAGACACGAGCTGCCCATTCGCACTCAACGTCGCGGGGAACTACACCGGGACCGGCGCAGACTACGCCTATAGTCCGGTGACTGGGCTTTGGTACGACATGACCTGCGAATATCCCTCCACAGACGGCTCGGTGGCCTGCTATGGCGGGAACAACGCATATGCCGTGGTCGGCCCTGATGAGCTGGGCAACTTAACAACGCGGGGGAAAGAGATGGCGCTAGCAAACCCCGATCAGTCACCGCCGTGGTCATGCTCGGCGCTCGCTGGATCTTCCGGCCGAAGGATTAAGGAGGAAGGCCGGGCTGGGTACTCCCCTGATACCTCCACTGAGGCCACCATCAGGGGCACTCGCACATCGGACTGTGAGAGTGCCCAGGTCGAAGGGCGGTTCCGGGCCTGGCGAGTAACGCACATCCCGGTGTTGGCTGGGATCGTTCCGAAAAAAAGAGGGTTTCGGGTCGGGGCGGGCGGTGAACGGAGCGGGGGCGGAACGTGACGGCCGGGCAAAAAAGCGGGCCCGGCGAATGTTCGGGGCGGCCGGCGCGTGACCAGCGAGCCGGGATGTGCTGTGCTAGTGACGTGACCAGTGAACTTGCCGATCCGTTCAATGCGCTGCCAGAAAACTGGGCGTCCGACGAAGAGCTCCTGGCCGGCCTGCGGGTGGTCGACGACGACGAGCACGACGATCCCGTCCTGCAGTACGCAGATGGGCGGACCGTCGATACCTGGCGCGAGGACTATCCCTACGCCGAGAAATTGCCGCGGAGCGAATACGAGTACGAGAAGCGCCCGCTGCAGATCGAGCTCGTCAAGCTGCAGAACTGGGTGAAGTCCACCGGGGAACACATCGTGATCGTGTTCGAGGGCCGCGACGCGGCGGGCAAGGGCGGCACGATCAAGCGCTTCACCGAGCACCTCAACCCGCGCGGCGCCACGGTGGTAGCGCTGGCCAAGCCGAGTGAGCGGGAACAGACCCAGTGGTACCTGCAGCGTTACGTGCCGCATCTGCCCGCGGGCGGCGAGATGGTGATGTTCGACCGGTCCTGGTACAACCGTGCCGGAGTCGAGCGGGTGATGGGCTTCTGCACCGAGGACGAATACTGGGAGTTCATGCGGGAGGCACCGGACTTCGAGCGGATGCTGATCCGCTCCGGGCTGCACCTGACGAAGTTCTGGTTCTCGGTGACGCCCGCCGAGCAGCGCACGCGCTTCATCATCCGGCGGATCGACCCGGTACGCCAGTGGAAGCTGAGCCCGATGGACATCGAGTCGCTGGACAAGTGGAGCGGCTACACCGAGGCCAAGGAAGCGATGTTCCATTACACCGACACGGCCGAGGCGCCCTGGACGGTGGTCAAGAGCAACGACAAGAAGCGCGCCCGGCTGGCGGCTATACGGCACGTGCTCGCGAAGTTCGACTACGAGGGCAAGGACAAAGACGTCATCGGGGAACCGGACAAGAACATCATCGGGCCGCCGTCCGTGCTGTCCGAGCACAATCCGGATCGCATCTTCCGCGAGCTGTAGCTAGGTTTAGGTCGTGGCGTACGCGGAGATCGGCTCGGTGCGGGAGCTTCGGGAACTGCTTGGGGTGCCGTCCGGGCGTGCGGTGACGAAGGAACGAACCCGGCTGCACGCCAAGGATAGGGAATGGCTGGCGGCGTCGCCGTTCTGCGTGCTGGCGACGTCTGATGGTGCTGGTAACTGCGACGCCTCGCCCAAGGGTGACCCGGCCGGGCACCTCGTCTACGTGCTCGACGACACCACCGTGGCCATTGGTGAACGGCCGGGTAACCGGCGGGCCGACGGGTACCGCAACGTGCTGGTCAACCCGCACGCCGGGATCATCTCGATCGTCCCCGGCCGGAACGAGACGCTGCGGATCAACGGCCGGGCGCGGGTGCTGCGGGACGCACCGTTCTTCGACGAGATGACGGTGCGTGGCCACCGGCCGGTGCTGGCGCTGCTGATCGAGATCGACCAGATCTTCTTCCACTGCGGGAAAGCCTTCATGCGCTCCTCGCTGTGGCGACCGGAGAGCTGGCGGCCCGAGGCGCTGCCCTCGCACGCGGCGCTGACCAAGGCGGTACAGGAGACCCCGGAGACGCTGGCGGAACTTGAGGCGTACTACGCCCCGGAGAACTACGCCAAGCAGCTTTATCGTGCTCGCTGATTAGGGCTTCTGGCGCTGGCGCTCGAGTGGCTGGCGCTGGCGCCAGGCGGCGATCCTGGCGCGGTTCTGGCAGGTCACCGAGCAGAACCGGCGCTGGCCGGCGGGCGAGGCATCGATGAAGGCGTCCGCGCAGCGCTGGCCCGAGCAGACGCCGACGCGGTCCGGGTCGTGCTCGGCGAGCTGGCGGCGCAGGGTCAGGGCGGCGGCGGCGGCGAGGGCATCGCGGGCGGCCGATACCCGCCAGGTCACGGTGGGGCGATCGCTGGTATCGGTGAGCTCCAGAGCGGGCGTGACGCCGGTCTGGGCGAGCAGCCCGGCCACTAGCGCGACCCGCTCGCCTAGGTCCGCGGCGGCGAACACGCGATGCAGCTGGTCGGCGACCTGACGTAGCGCGGGGCCGGTCAGCGCGGACGGGGGGCAGTCGCGGACACCGGAGCCGGCTAGCAGCGCGGCCAGCAAATCGGTGTCCGGATAGGGTGACTGGTCTTCCCCGGCCGCGGCGCGGGGCACCGAACCCCATTCGTTGACCAGCCAGACGAGGACATCAGGCGACATCGGCTCGACCAGCATGGCCTAAGTGTAACGCTCTCCATTGGCCTAATGCGTTTACATGCCGAACGTCGGTGGGGTAACGTGTCACATTAGCTGATTGCGTTACTTTGTTTTGGAGGCGGGTGCGATGACGGAGCAAGGCCGGCGAGTGAGCATTCTCGGGATGCCGACCAGCGCGGGTTCGCATAATCCCGGACAGGAAAAGGCCCCGGCCGCGTGGCGTGCCGCTGGGCTGGTCGACGGGCTGCGCCGGGCCGGGCTGGACGTCGAGGATCGCGGTGACCTGCCGGCGGCGCCGTTCCGGCCGGTGCCGCCGGTCGACGGGCTGCGGGACGTGGAGCGGGTCGTCACCGTGGCCCAGCAAGTCGCGGGCGAGGTCGCCGCGATCCGGGCCGACCGACGGCTGCCGCTGGTGCTGGGCGGAGACTGCACGATCACACTTGGTGTGCTGGCCGGATTCGGCGAGGCCGGGCTGGTGTACTTCGACGGCGACGCGGACCTTACCACCCCGGAACGCAGCGAATCCGCAGTGGCCGACACGATGGGCATGACCCATATGCTCGGCGGCGGCTCGTCCCGGCTGGCCGGGCTGGGCTCCCGCTGCCCGCTGCTGCGACCGGAGCAGGTGGTGTTGTTCGGGTTCTCTCCGGCCGAACTGGATACCGGCGAGTGGACCGAACTGGTCAGCCGGCACCTGTACGCGGCCCCGGCTCCGGCCGTGCGGGCCGACCCGGCTGGGCAGGCCCGGGCGGCTCGCACGTACCTGGAGCGGCGGGCGGACAGTTATCTGGTGCACCTGGATGTGGATGTGCTGCACACCGGGCTGTTCCCGCTGGCGAACTTCCCGCACTTCGCCGGGCTCACGCTGGCGGAGGTCAGCGCCGGGCTTGGGGAGTTCACTGGCGGTGACAAATTCGGCGGACTGGTCATCACCGAGGTGAATCCGGACCACGACCCGGATGGTGAGCTCATCAGCGCGCTAGTCCAGGTGGTGACCGGCGCGCTGGCGGCCTGATCAGTAGGCGGCGGGCTGGTTGAAGATGACGACGAGGCTGACGATCTTGCCGTCGCGGACGCTGAAGTAGTTCGACAGCACGACCTCCTCGGGCAGGTTGGTCTTGTCGAACTCGCCGTCGTAGGCGCCGCGGACGATGGTGTCGCCGTGGTGGTCGAGAACCTCCCGGACGTCGATCCTCACCTTGTCGCCGACCATTTCCTTCGCGACCCAGCGTCGGATGGCCTCGGTGCCGACGAACTCGCGGCGGGCGTCGTTGACGTAGGCGTCCTCGGCGAAGGTCGCCACGATGGCCTCGGTGTCCAGTGCGTTGACAGCGGCGATGTGCTCGGCGACGACGCCGGTCAGCTGGGTGGTGATCATGATGCGGGTTCCTCTCTACCGTTCTGGCCTTTCGGCGCCGGTGCGCCGTGCGGCCCTGACATGACCAAGACTTCCGGCTGCTCCGCGGGGAGGATCAAGACACCGGACGGGACTTTTTTCTCCCCCAAGGGGAGGTAGAGGTAGCAGACTGGGGTCATGGCTTCCTGGCCTGTGCTCAACGTAGTGGCTGGCGGCGACGCCGGAACCCGCTTCGAAGGCGGCCTGCTCGTGGAGCGCGCCTGGGCTCTCCTGGCAGATACCCCCGGCGACGCCGTCCTGGAGTCCTGCTGGCCCAAGGACGTCCGCCACTTCGTGGTGCAGCACTTGCAAAGCGCACGCGGCCGGCAACCGGTGGAGATCTGGTGCCAGGCCCCGCTGGAAACGGCACGCCGGCGCTTCGAGTCGCGCCACCCGCGCCATCCCATCCACGGCGAACTGATGACCGACGCGGAATGGGAACGCTGGCGGGTAAACGCCCAGCCACTCCAGATCGGGCCCACGTTCCAGATCGACACCACCGGCCCCGTGGATGCCGACGCCGTCATCGCCTGGATCAATCAGCGAGCCGCGATCAACCCTCAGGAACCCATCACCGGCGCCATCTCAGAGACCCAGGCCTGAAAGACCCTCCGCAGATCTTGTCTTTGCAGGGCCCGGGGTCCGCGCCTCTTCGCGTGCCGGTCATATGGGGTAGCGGGTCGGTTCTGTGGTGTACTGGCGGCCGGACGGGGCGGTCCAGCGGAAGGTTCCCGGGGTGATCTGCTCGACCTTCCATCGCGGATTCTGCTTGAGCCGGTGCTCATGTCTGCACTTGGGTCCCGTATTGCACAAACATGTTCGGCCTCCCGCCTCGTACGGGATGTTATGTTCGAAGTCGCACTGCCGGGAAGGTCTCCGGCAGGTCGGCCCCGTGCAAGTGGCATGCCGGATCTGGGCCAGGTGCCGCAGCTTGACCCCCGGATCATGACCGCGGGCCTCAAAGCGGTGATCACACGTGTCGATCGCGATCGGGTCGAGCTCGATCAGCAGGTCCCGCTGTCCCGGGATCCCGGTGGACAGCCGCCAGGCGCCATAGCCGCCGGGCGGCCCCTCCTCACCGGACGCGGTGAACGTGAACCCTGCCCGGGGACCGGTACCGGGTCCGCCAGGCGGATCAGGGCCAGCCGGCGGACTGTGGTCGCGGGGTGGGCGGGGTTCAGGTGTCCTGGTGGTGCGAGTGTTGTTTTTGGGTTCGGGACGGGCGCAGCCGTGGCCGATGGCGTGTCCTTGCTCGTCGGTGACGGTGACGCAGTAGGTGGTCCTGGGGTTCCGGGCCGCCGCGTGGGCCAGGTCGCGGGCCAGGGCGGGGTCGACGGGACCCAGGCCGGAGATCTCGCCGGGGCGGTCGGCCAGGTCCAGCAAGGTGGGCAGGGTGACGGTGAGGTTGATGCAGCCGTTGAACCCGGCCGGGATCACGCCGGGCGTCGGTGGCGTCCCGGTCCCGTCCGGATCGGGCGGCCCTGACCTGCCGTCGCGCGGGCCGCCGTCGCGCGGATCATCTGGCGCCTGGCGGCCGGGACCGCCCTGCCCGTCGTCGGTGCCGTCGGTGCTTGCCGGGGGCTCGGGCTGGGTGACGAGCCTGGAGTCCCGGCCGAGCATGATGTCCATGTAGGCGAGGGCCCGGAGCTGATCCATATCGCCGTCCAGGCCCGCCTTCCTCAGCTGCGTCGCCCACCACGAAATGCGCTGGTCCGCGGCCAGTACGTCGGCCGGGGGAAGCTCACGGCCCATCAGGGCAGCGTTGCCGGAGTCTTCCAGCCACCGCTGCACCCGGGCGTTCCGTGCGGCTTCTTCTCGCCGCTTGACCGCCTTCTCCGGCGCGACCTCGATCACCGCGCGGGCCACCGCGGACCGCAGGCCGCCCGGGGTCAGCCGCCCGGCCCGGCCCAGGACCAGCGCCTCGACCGCGCGGGCCTCGGCCGGGGTCAGGTTCGCGGTACCGCGGGCGATGATCTCCACCTTGG